>JBBSGS010000196.1:0-5067 GCA_038253875.1 Chthoniobacterales bacterium | reverse complement strand
TCGAGCTTCGCCTGGTCCGGCATCTTCTTTTCCTGGGCAGGAGCCGCAATGGTGATAGTCGCTGTAAGAGCAGCGATGAGATAGCGCGATTTCTTCATGGATATAAGATTACCTATCGCGGCCCGCAACTTCGCGCGAGAGAAATGTCCGGGGAGCGCGTGCGTCTCGCACGCTGGCGATGGCGCCCGTCCATCGCGAAACTTTCGCTGGAGGTTTGGGCGATCGAAGACAAACCTGTTTCGGCGAGGCGCCGACACCAGCGCGCGAGGCACACGCGCTCCCCGGAATTCCTCGCGCTAGATAACGCCGGACACTGGTCTGGACTTTGCTCGATCAAGGATTCGCACAGGCGAAATCTTGACCACGTTGTCCGGATCGTAGTCGATTAGCTTGAGCCAGTCTTCGGTGACGTCGGTCGCGGGCAGGATTTCATTTTCGAGATACTCGGCGTTGAAAGCCACCTGCAGGTCGGCCTCGCTGATCCCTTCGTCCGGACCGGAATCACCGCCCCCGGCCGCAGATTTCGCGATCGCGCGCTTGATCGCCATCGCCTTCGCCCGCTCGACGATTGAGGCAATGATCGCGCCGCTAATCACGTCCCTGCGGTAGAGCGCTTCCTTCCGCCCGCTGCGCAGGGTCACTTCAAGGAGGCGATTCTCTTCGCGTTTAGCAAACTGCTTCTCCAGCAACCGCCCGATGAGCGCGTCGATGGCGGCGGGAGTCGATTCCGCGCCTTCCAAAAGCGCGGAATCGTAGGGAAGATCGTCGGTCAGATAAATGCGGTAGATTTCCTGCGCGCCGCGTTTGTTAGGCCGATTGACTTTGATTTTCCGATCGATCCGCCCCGGGCGCAGGATCGCGGGATCGATCAGGTCGGCGCGGTTCGAGGCGAGGATGATGACGACTTCGTTGAGCGAATCGATCCCATCCATTTCCGTGCAGAACATCGGCACGAGGGTGGAGAGAATGCTCGAATAACGCGAGGCGCGGCGGGTGCCGAGAATGCTTTCCGCTTCGTCGATGAAGAGAAAGGGCATGTAACCTTCGCGCCGTTTCTCGCGTGCGGTGGCGAAAATTTCGCGCACCATTCGTTCCGATTCGCCGACCCACATGTTAAGGATTTCAGGCCCCTTGATGTGCATGAAATACTCGCGCATGTCGGCGCCAGATTTCTCCCGCAGCTGCTTCGTTAGGTTGTAAGCCGTGGCTTTGCCGATAAGCGTTTTTCCGCAGCCGGGCGGGCCGTGAAGGAGGAAGCCTTTCGGCGTAGCGTGCTGGAATTTTTGGAAGAGCTCATCGTGCAGCAACGGCAGCTCGATCGCGTCGCGGATGGCCTGGAGCGCTTCCTCCTGGCCGCCGACTTTTTCCCAGGGCAGCTCCGGCACGGTGTCGAGGTAATGATCGCGCGATTGCGGACTCGCGAGCAGCTCGAGCGCGACGCGGTAATTCGCGTCCACGCGAATATCGTCGCCTGCTTTCAACGGCGCCCTAGCGAGCTGCGCCGAGCGCTGCAAGACTAACGACTGCGCCCCGTGTTCCGCGCCGACCCGGATGCGATCGGTGCCGAGGACTTCCGCCACTTTTGTGACCGGCCCCGCAGTCTCGAAACCGACGTCGCCGACGATGACGTAGGCTTCGTTGACCAGGACACGCGTCCCTTTTTGCAGCCGCGCGAGGCTGATCCGCGGATCGACGTTGCAATAATAATCGGCGCCCCCGACCACGATCTGCGCGGTGTCGCGCGACGGACTGCCGAGAAAGGTGCCGATTCGGTTCGCGGGCGAGGTCACCTTCTTGATCACCTGCTCGAGCTTTTCGATCATCTCGCGCGCATCGCCGACCATTTCCTCCTGGGCTTCGATTTCCGCGCGCAGCGCCAAGAATTGGTTGCGAACAAAATCGCTCGGCGGCAGAAGCGCGACCGCCCGGTCAAAGGATTCGAGCAGACTGATCGTGTGCTCGTCGTTAGGCGAGCCGTCGTGTTTCGGGTCTTGCTTCAGTTCGTCGCTCATTCCCTTTCTGTCCTCGTGCTTCAGTTGACGTAAAAAAGATACGCGTGACGGATTCAAGCCGCAAACTTCGTGCCCGAGACCTCGGCAGAAATCGGTTGAAGCGAGCGGGGCGGCATCCTACGGTGGCATCCTCTTTCGAGGAGTCTTAGCTCAATTGGTTAGAGCGCCGCCCTGTCACGGCGGAGGTTGCGGGTTCGAGCCCCGTAGACTCCGGTTTTTTTGCTCCGCTATCTCGATGGTTTTCTCCGGGTAGCACACACGTCTTGTGTGCTGGCGACGGTGTTCCACCGCCGCGAACTTTTCTGAAACCTCACCCATCTGCCTGTAAACGTGGCCTTCGAGAAAAGTTCGTCGCGGCGAGGACGCCGCAACCAGCACACGAGACGTGTGCGTTACCCAGGCAGGTGACCTCGCACCGTTCCTAGAAATCGGACGTTTCAGTGCGTCCCTTACGGTGAGACATTTCCTTCGAAGGAATGGAAACGACCAACGCAATCCTCCTCCGCAAACGCAAGCTGAGCGACACCAGCCTGATCGTCGCCTGGTGCACGGAGTCGTTAGGCTGCCTCGAGACGGTGGCGAAGGGCGCGCGCCGGCCGAAGAGCGTTTTCGCGGGCAAGCTCGATCTCTTCTTCGAGGCGGAAATTCAGATAAAACGCAGCCGGAAATCGAATTTGCACACCCTGACCGAAGCCGTGCTGCGCAATCCCTTTGGCGGGATCCGGGAAAACTACCTCCGCATGCAGACGGCTTCGTATTTCGTTGAATGGATCGAGATCAGCACGGAGCCGGAGCATCCCGCGCCCGAGCTTTTCCATTTGCTGCAGCGTGCTTTTGGTTTTCTAGACACGCAGAATGCGAACCGGCGGGCGGTACGGCATTTCGAAACGGAGCTGGCGCGCCTCGCTGGCGTGCACGATGCCGCGATGCTAAAAAGCGATCCCGCGGCGGCGCTCGCCGCACTTTTCGGACGGATGCCACGCGGCCGCGCCGCGCTGCTCAAAGCGCTGGAGTAATCTTTCGCGCCTGTAACTTTTTCGCCGGCAAAAATTTCTAGCCGCCGGGGAGGATGTCGTTAACGTCCTCTCGCCATGAAAAAACTCCTACCTCTGCTCGTTCTCGTCGCCGCGTCCGGCGTCTCCATCCTTTCCGCGCGTGCCGATGACACCTACAAGATAGACCCCGTCCATTCCTCGATCTCCTTTAAGGTGCGCCACTTCTTCAGCAACGTGAAGGGCGGATTCAAGAAATTCGAAGGCACGATCAACGTCGACAGCGATCATCCGGAGAAATCGTCGGTCAACGCGACCATTCAAACCGAGAGCGTCGATACCGGCAACGACAAGCGCGACGTCGATCTGCGGAGCGCGGATTTCTTCGACGCGGCGAAGTTTCCCACGATCACCTTCAAGAGCAAAAGCGTGAAGCAGACCGAGCCGGAGAGCGGCGACATCACCGGCGATCTGACGATGCATGGAGTAACCAAAGAGATCACCTTGCACGCGAAGTTTCTCGGCAAAGGCAAGGGCCTGGGCGGCCACGCGATCAGTGGCTGGCAGGTGACGGCGGGCCCGATCAAGCGCAGCGACTACGGTCTCACCTGGAGCAAGACGGTCGAAGGTACCGCCGTGGTGGGTCAGGACGTCGAAGTGACGATCGAGGTGGAAGCGGACAAGGCGCCCTAACGCCGGTCGCGTGCGATCGCCGGCTTCGAGTCAGGCAATGACTATCAAACGCCCTATCGCAGCGGGACAGGATATGTAATCGAAATCGCAAAACTCCGGCAAACCGCCGAACTTTACCCCGTTTTCTTCGCGCAGATCCTGATGCTGGTGGCGGAAGTCTTCGTTAGGCTGAGTCAGGCGGACAGCCGGAAATCCTGCGTCCAGGAAAGGGCTATGATCGCCGACCCGAAGATAACGGTCGCGGATAGATGATCACGGTCGTTGCGCGCACCTGCTTCTCGCTCTCGGTCTTGATGAGGCGGGCAAAAGCCCACATCAGCTTGGAAGCTTTTTTCTTCTCGTGGTCTCTTGGTTTCCAGATTCCTCATGGAATGCTATTCAGCCCAAGGACCAAAAGCATTATGAACGAACACTCCATCACCGCCCGGCCCGCCACGGCGCTCCCCGCCGATAACCCCGCACGCAGCCTTAAGGTCGCGCGACCCGATACCGACGAAAGCCTGCCACACATCGGACTCGTCGGAGATACCTACACCATCCTGCTCTCCGGCGCCGACACCGACGGTCGGTATTGCCTCATCGATATGCACATTCCGCCTGGGGGCGGTCCGCCGCCGCATCGGCATGGCTTCGAGGAATCCTTTACCGTCCTGGAAGGTGAGATCGAAGCCACCTTCCGCGGAGAAAAGTCGATCGTGCACGCCGGCCAAACCCTCAGCATTCCGGCCAACGCCCCGCATTCCTTCACCAACCCCGCTGGCGCGGCGGCCCGGCTGCTCTGCATCTGCGCGCCGGCCGGGCAGGAAGAATTCTTCGCGCAGGTCGGCGTCTCCCTACCTACCCGAAGATCCACTCCACCTCAGCTCGACCCGGCAGCGCAGGCGGAGTTAATGACGAAATCCCAGGAGTTAGCTCCTAAGTATCGGACAGAGCTTCTGCAGCCTTAGCCGGTCTGGACGCAGGTCGAGATAACGCTGAACAGGCGGTTGGCTTCGACGAAATCACCCAAGAAGAGTCGGGTCAGCTCTTGAATCTTGACAAGGTTCGGGGTCGGCAGCGGGATTGGTTTGTGAGTGGAGTGAGGGAAGTCGGAATGTGAAGATCGGACTGCCTAACAAGCATTTGATTTTTCGCTCAAGACCTATTAATAGCTCCCTATGCTGCACGCGTTCCTCTCCCGGAACCGGCTGGAGCTGATCGAGCGCTGCCGGGCCAAAGTTGCTGAAAGGTCAGCGCCCAAGGCAACGGAAGCGGAGCTGCAATTCGGTATCCCGCTCTTCCTGAAGCAGCTCATCAAGACTCTCACGCTCTCAAGTGTCGCCGAATCGATCCGGCCGCTACGCGGAGTCTCGTCGCACTACAGTTGCCGC
>JBBSGS010000195.1:0-5084 GCA_038253875.1 Chthoniobacterales bacterium | reverse complement strand
CTCGTGACCGATCCGATGAGTGGATTTTTTCTGGTCCGCGCCGCCGCGCTCGATCTCGCGCGCGTCCATCCGCTCGGCTACAAGATACTTTTGGATGTGCTCGCGACCGGGCGCTTCCTCGAAATCCAGGAAGTGCCGTATGTCTTCCGCGAGCGGGAGATCGGCGGCAGCAAAGTGACGCTGCGCCAATATGGCGAATTTCTCGTTCAGATCGGCGGCCTCTGGCGGTCGCGGTAGCGCCGGTCCGTCGCCTGAAGTCGACGATTCAAACCCTTCCCCAGGCTTCGCCCAATTTGCGCGAAGCCAATACGCTGCCTGGCTCGAAGCGAATCCGGAAGCTGTCTGAACAGCGACCAGGTTACTCGTTAGGCGAGAAACCTTACGCCTTCGGAGGAGGAGCGGGAGGCGGGCTGGCACCAGGCTTGGCGGCGGAACCGGGTGCGGGAGGCGCTCCGCCCGGTGGTTCGGCAGTGGCAGGAACTGCGAGGAGGTCGGGTTCGGTCCAGGACTCAGCCCGGCCGGCAAAGTCTTTCCGCATTGCGGCAACGCCCTCAGCCGAGACCGGGCCCGCAGTATTGCCCCATTCCTGGCGGACGTAGGTGAGGACGTCCGAGATCTTTTGGTCGGTCAAAGTTTTCTCCCACGGTTGCATCACTGCCGAACCGTAGTGTTGGCCTTTGACGGTGAGTGGCCCTTGCAAACCTTTGAGGACAATCATGACCGGCCGGCGCGCGCCCTCGTTCACAATCTCGGAACCGGCGAGCGGCGGATATTGTCCGGCGACTCCGAGACCGTTGGCCTGGTGGCAGGTGGCACAGTTCGCTGCGAAAATCTTCTTTCCCTTTTCGGCCGGGGTCAGTTCAGCCGCCTGCTCCGCCCCGGCGCCTGCGCTCCCGGTATGACTCGCAACACGAGGCGCACTGCCGAGATAGTCAAGGCCGTCGCCGCTCCAGTTGCCGGCGTAACGCCCGAGATATGCGCCGCCAAAAAAGACCGCGAGGCCATAGATCGCGATCAACCAAAGCGAGAGAGGTTCGCGGCCAACGAGCGGCTCGACCTTTTCCCTAACGATCGCGGAATGGGTCTCCTGGACATCCTCGCTTTCGCCATAATCCATGCCCTGATGGCGCGGATTCCGCGGAGGCTGACCGTTCATTTCTGCGCCTCCTTGCCCGGGGCGGCCGCGATGACGGGCGACTTGGCTTCCTTCAGCTGGTGGGCTTGATCACGCGACATGAGATAAGCGACCAGGGATTTTGCGTCATAGCTCGGGACGATCTCCCAGCCCGATTCCGGATTTCCCTCATGTGCGCCGGCGAAATTGATGGCGTCTGGCGAGGCCGCGCCGGAGATGCGCCGTTTTTCGTAGAGGAAATGGTAAGCCGGCATATTGGAATCGTCGGTTACGCTGCGGGGATTGTAGAGATGGCGATGATGCCAGGCAGCGGTGTAAGGCAGCGGCTGGCCGTCCGCCGTTAATTCACTGGCATTCGCGACCAACGACGGCGCGGCGGTCGGAACATTTGCGGCGGGCTGGTCGCCAGCTGCCGGCAAGGCGGAAGGCGCAGGCGCGGGCGAAGCAGCGGCAACGACCGCGGCTGGGCTCGTGCCTATTGATGGACTTGCCGCGGGAGCGGGATGGGCCGCAGCGGGACTCGCGCCTAACGATGGAGCGACCGCAGGAGAACTGGCCGCCGCGGGCGCAGCCCCCGCCGGGGCCGGCGCAGGAGTGGCTGCACCTTTTTCCTGCAACGCCGGCCGATGGCCGATATTTGCGAGGTCGGGGCCGGTCCGCATCGTTCCAAGAAAAACAATCGGCTCGAAAATATAATCGCGCGGAGCGCTGCGACGTTCGCCCCATTTGCGTTCGAGATCCGAGCCGCCGTAGTCGGGTCGGACCTGTTGCGAATGACAGTAAACGCAGCCGTTGGCGGCGTAGACCTGGGCACCGCGCAGAGCCATGCCAGAGCGAGGCGAAGGATAAACGTCGCTGCCATCCTCATCCGTCTGCGGATTGAGACTTCCGATCTGAAGATTCGGCACCACCGTCATACCGAGCCAGGAAAAGGCGAAGATGCCGAAGACACCGAGGAAGAGCGGCTGCAGTCCTTTCATCAATGTCCTCCTCTCCGTTCGCCCTCTACCGGATTAAGAAAAGTCGGGACGCTCGCGGTGCGGCCGAAGCCGAGGAGCATCAGGCCAAAATGAAACGCGAAGACGCAGTGCGAGACGGTTAAGAGGATGCCGGATAAGCTTCGCCCGCGCAGATAAGGCAGAATCGACTCCGTGCTCTCGGAGAAGGGCAAGGTGGGATCGTTCAAACTCACCCCCTGAACGAATCCGCCCACGAGCAGGAGCAACACCATCAAGCCGATCCCATAGGCGGAGGACCAAAAATGCAGCTTGATCAGTGACGCATAACGCCACTCGCGACCGACGACACGCGGCACGATGTAATACATCGAACCGAACATCACCATGGTGAAAAAGGCGTAGAGCCCAAGGTAGGTATAGCCCGTGCCCACCTCCGTAAAATGGACGATGCGCGCGACCGTGCGCAGCGACATGACCACGCCCACGATGCTGAAGGCGCTGTAAGCCACCGCCCCAAAAACCGTGAAGCGCAGCGTCGGGCTATAGCGCATGAGCGAAAAATAACCGCGCATCGTCATGTGATGATTCAGCCCGACCGTGGCGACCGGGATCATGGTGAGAATTGTGGCCGCGATGCTCGCTGTGATCATCCAGGCTGGGAACGGCCCATCGATCAGCCGCTGCATTCCCGTCCAGCTGGAGAACAACGCAAAAGTCCAGAAGCCGAGCGTGGCCAGATAATAACTGTGCACCGGTCGGCCGATCACTTTCGGGATCATGTAGTAAGCCGTCCCGAGTCCGATCGAACCGAACCAGAGGAAGAGCAAATTATTGGCGAACCACGAGTTCACCGCCGCCTGCATCACGCCCTGGATAGGGAAGATGAAAAGCATCACTTGCGCGGCCGCATAGAGCCAGGGGAACCAGAGAAACGCGCCTAACAAATACCATTGGGTGATGTAAACATGTCCGCGGCGGCGGAAGCGGAACATGATCAACGCCCAGGTCATGATGAGGAGATAAGCGCAGAAGAGCGCTATCGCGGAATAGCCCGGGAACTCCAGCCACTCATAACCGGTGCTATCGCCGGCCAGAATTCCGATCAGGCCCATGAGGACGCCCAGGTTCCAGAATGCCGCACCGCTGATGAGAAGCAGCGGGTGGCGCAACGTTGTGCGGCAGAGGCGCGCCATGAGCCAGATCGCGGTGCCCATTCCGGCCATCGATGCCCATCCGTAAATCAGCACGTCGAACTGCGCCGGGCTCAGCCGGCCCCAGGTGAGGAAGCTGACTCCCGCCAATGTATCCGGCGCGTGCAGCTTGAAGGAGGCGACTATGGCGAGGAGCGTGGAGAGGATCAGCCACGCGATGGCCGAAGTGTAAAAGACGAGCACGGCGAGACGCGTCGATGCGTCAATTAACGCACGTTCCACGCGATCGACCTCGGCGGACGTGACCTCGTTGGCGCTCGCTGGCGGCTCTGGATTTATTTCGACAGGCGTATTCATCGATCGTTAGGTGCAACCATCGGCGAACGCGGCGCGGCAGCTTTCCGAGCCGCGCGGCGCCGGAAAAAATGGCGGCGGGGCATCACCAAATCAGTGGCGTGGCCGGCCGGTTCTTCGCGATCGAAAATCACGGCGGCGTTCGCGTCGTAGCGCCTCAGGTTGGCAAAAAAATCAGAGAAGGTCATTGATTTACGGTTTTGGGGGAGGCGTGCTTTTGCCTGGGACCGGTAAAGGCGTTCCAACCGGATGCTGCACCGGAGTCACGCTCGGCGTGACCGGCGAAACTTTCGTGCCCGTTTGCGCCGCGGCCGCCGGCGTGGCGTTAGCGCCTGGTTGCGTTCCAGAAGAAGCGTTAGGCGGATTGTCCGCCGCCGCGGGTCGACCGCGATTTTCCGAATTCAAACCTTCCACTGACGAGGGCCTTGGCGTCGCAGAGGCGGCCGGGGGAGCGGTCACAGGTGGATTCGCCGGTTGCGACGCGCCGGTAGATGAGACTGGCTCTGCGGCCGGTGCGGGAGTTGCGATTGGTCCCGCGGGCGCAGGTTTTTTCGCCTGTAAATCGGCGATCTCCAATTCCATGGCACGCGCGATCGGGATGTGGGCGACGCCTTTCGTCTTATCGACCCAGCCGTAACTATTGGCGGTCTTGTTCCATTCCTCGCGCGCGGTTTTCAGTTTTTCCACGCGCGTGTTGGCCCGTTCCGCCTCGTAGGTTGAACCGCGCTGCATCGCCCCAAAGGTAATCGCGACGATCACGCCGAAGAAGACGAAGAGCATGACCGCCCAGAGCCAGGCCGAGAAAAGGAAGCGCGGCTGATCCGGATGAAGAAGTGTGTCGTCGTCAGGCACGGCTAGTTGGTCAGGCGAAGTGATTCAATCAGGCGCGGATCGCGCACAGGAAAGAGCGAGGTTTTGCCGATGATGCGCAGGTAGAAAAACGCCAGCGTGCCGCCGATCCCGATGAGCGGGAGAAAATCCAAAATGCTCAGATGAACGCCGGTGCCATGGAGCGCGGGCAGGACGACGATATACATGTCGAGCAATTGCATGCAGATGATCCAGCCCGAGATGGAGCAGAGCCAGGTGAGGTTCGTCTTGGTAGCGCGCGGGAGGAGGAGCGCGAACGGCACGAAGAACCGGAAAACAACGAGAAACCACGAAAGGACGTTCCAGGATTCCGTGTTTCGGATGATGAAATACTGCGTCTCCTCCGGGATGTTGGCGTACCAATAAAGCATGTATTGGCTGAAGCCGATGTAGGCCCAGAAAACGGTGAAGGCGAGGAGCCACTTACCCATGATGTGGTAATGATCGACCGTCACGACGCCTTTGAGATAACCGGCCCGCTGCAATGCCGCGGTGATAAGAACAAGCAGCGCCATCGAGCTGCCCGCGGTGCCGGCAAAAATGTAAGGGCCCCACATGGTCGAGAACCATTTCCAGTTCAGAGTCATGAGCCAGTCGAAGGCCCCGAAGGTGAGG
>JBBSGS010000194.1:0-5164 GCA_038253875.1 Chthoniobacterales bacterium | reverse complement strand
TTCGACCGAAACAAACCGATCTCAATGACGACGAAACACAATTTCCCCTCGTGAACCGCATCGGATAGTAAGGTTTGTATCGTTTCGCGCGGGTTCAACTCCCCTCGCCTCCAGATTTTTCGCAAGGGGAGTTCAGCGACGTCGCCATCGCGGCGGTTTCCGTTTTCGCCTGCGCCTATTAGGCCGACTCCCAATCGCAGAGACCGTGCATTGACGGCCTGACGCGTTGGCCTAACGCCGTGATGGAGTGCCACTCGCGGCGTCGCCTGCCGGTAGACTTCGCGGCAGATCACTCCATCGGCTTCCAGCTCCCGGAATTTGGTGCGCCGCTAATGGAGTGGCTGGGCCGGCGAGCAAGCCACCGGTGAATTGGGTGATAGCTTCCGATAGGCTCACGGTTAAGCTGTCGCTTAAGACCCTCTTTCGTTTCATTTTTTTGGTTGGATGGGACGAAAGAGTAGGTCCTGGTAGTCGTAACTATAATCCGCCAGCGGCGAGACTGGCTTCATGGTGATGCGATCTACTTTGCCCTCGGCGTCGAGGGCGAAGGTGACATACATGGGCTCGATCGTTTTGTCGTCGAAGCGCGAAATGAAGGTGTCGTACTGCCAATGATCGAGAGCCCCGCTCATGCGCGGGGTGGACTTGAAGTCGATCGTGAGTTTTCCACCGGCCTGACCGATCTCGATGTTTCCGTACCAGGGATCGGCATAAGTCCCGGCGTAGCGTGCGACCGGAAGCGAAGGACCTGCGGCGGCGGGTTTCGCGGCTTTAGCCTGATAAGTCTTCAGGCCCTCCGCCTTTTTCTTTTGCGAATCAGCGATGAATTTTCCGGCCAGTTGCCTGTCGGCAGCCCGAGATAGTGATCGAGAAGTTCATCCATCAGACCTAGGATAATCTCTCTTCCTTCACTGTTAATCTCGATCGCGAAACCGACATTTTTCTCCGGAAGCAGGACGACCGCAGTCATGAAGCCAAGGACCGCGCCGCCATGCCAGATGAGCCGGGCGCCGCGATAGTCCTGGACGTCCCAACCGAGCGCATAGGTAGAGAACATCGGCTGCGTGATATCGAATTCGTTCGGCAACGAGTTCTTTGGCTGGAGCATTACCGGGTTCCACATTTGTTCGTGGGCCTCCTCGCTGAACAAACGCTTGTCAGTTCCCGGAATCTTGCCGTGGCCCAGCTGGATCAATAACCAACGCGCCATGTCGTTGGCGCTGACCGCGAGCCCGCCTGCGGGCGCGGCGTTGCGACCGAGGCCGTCACGCTCGTCGAGCACTTCCTGATCGCCGAGGCCGCGGAGGGGTCCGTTAATCCGGGCGTGCGGTTTGGCGCGATCGGGCGTTGCAAAGCGGACCGCGTCGTCGCTGGTCGAATGGAGCATCCCCGCAGGCTGGAAGAGTTGCTCGGTCGTAAATGTTTCCCATGTCTTTCCTGTAACTGCCTCGATGAGCTGCCCCGCGACCATGTAGAGAACGTTGTCGTAGGCAAAGCCATCGCGAAAACTGGTCGCGGGCTTGAGATAGCGCAGACGTTTGACCGACTCAGCCCGGCTAAGATTGCTGCGCGGAACGAACAACATGTCGCCTTCGCCATGCCCCAACCCGCTCCGGTGGACGAGCAGATCGCGGATCGTTATCTCGCGCGTAACCCAAGGGTCATACATTTGGAACCCGGGCAGATGGTCGATTACCTTGTCGTCCCAGCCGATCTTGCCCTGGTCGACGAGGATGGCGAGGTCGGCAACGGTGAATGCTTTTCCGGTCGACCCGGTGGGAAAAATGGTATCGGCGTCGACCGGTGCTGGAGTTCCGAGTTCCTTTACGCCGTAACCTTGGGCGAGAGTTACCTGGCCGTTCTCCACGATGGTGATCGCCATCCCCGGCACACCAATCTGTTTGCGTAACGCTTCCACGCGATTGTCGAAGCCCTCGGGTGAGGCGGCGAAGGAGGAGGCACAGATGGCAACTGAAAGAGTTAGAACAAGGTGTCTCATGAGATCGTTGGATTAGGCAAGGCACCTATCGATGAGTTGCTCGAAGGCGTCGCCACCCCGGATCGGATCGGAGACGGCGAGACCTAGCCGGGCGCCCTCCTCCGCGAGCAAACGCTCGGCCGAGGCGGCGTCCAGGTGTGAGGTGTTAAGACTAACGCCGGCGCAACGGATCGCGGGATTGGTCCGGCGGCCGAGGCGTAATGCCAGGTCGATGGTTTCATCGATGCCTGGCAACTTATAAGTGGAGTAGCCGACGACGGACTCACGACCGGGTTCATGGCAGACCACGACGACGTCGGGCTGGCTCCCGTGCAAGAGGGCCAGCGATACTCCGGCATAGGCCGGATGCGAGAGCGAGCCCTGACCTTCGATCACATCCCAATGGTTCGCCGCCGCATCCGGGCTGAGCATTTCCGCCGCGCCTGCGGCGAAATCTGCGACCACGGCGTCGATCGGGATGCCTTGTCCGGCGATCAAGATGCCGGTCTGCCCAGTGGCGCGGAAGTCAGTCGCGATGCCGCGCGCAAGGAAGGCCCGCGTCAGTGCCAGCGCGGTGTACTTCTTGCCGAGCGCGCAATCCGTTCCGACGGTCAACAAGCGCTTCCCGCTGCGCTTTCGTCCGGTCGCGATCGGGATGTTGGGCGGCGGCTCCCGAATGTCGATCAGCTCCAGCCCATGGCGCTCGGCCGCGGACCTGAGGGCCGGCACGCTGGCGAGACGCGTGTGCATGCCACTGATGAGGTCGAGGCCGGCTTCCAACGCCTCGATCAGCGCGGGAATCCACGAGTCCGGAATGAAGCCGCCCGAATTTGCCACTCCGATGACGAGCGCGCGCGCTCCTTTGGCCCGGGCCTGCGCTGGAGTGAGACGCGGCAATCCTGTCGTTACGGTCGCGCCCTCGCAGGCATACTCACCGAGGCAGCGCTTGGGCGCCCAGTCGCGGAGGCCAAACGCGGTTTTGGCAAAGCTGGCTTCGGTGGTGTCGCCGAGAAACAACAGATAGGGCTGCGGCAGGTTTACGATGGCCGGAATTGAGGACACAGGCTGAAACATCCACTCGTTCCGTTGAGGAAAACAACTGCGAGAACGACAATGGATTTAAAACCGGTAATCGATCTCGACGCCCACAGTGCGCGGTTGAATGGGCACGCCCTGAAGATGATCAACATTTCCAAATAGGTCGTTAACCGCAGTGATGTTTTGGTAGACGCGCTCGTCCGTGACGTTTCTCGCGAAGACGCGGAAGGTCCAATTTTGATTGGAGATATCGGCGTTCAAATCGAGCGCGCCATAACTATCCAGACGGTAAGCTGTGGGGCTGCTCTCGACGGCTGAGAAACTTTCCCCGACATAGCGCACGCCGGCGCCGAGGTGGCCAGTCCATCCTCCGCTTCGGCTTGCGACTGGGACGGTCGCCTTCTCGTCTTTGCCGCCGGCGACGGCTGCACCTTCGCTGTGCGCTCCCCACAAGGGAAAGAAATAATCCGCCGTCAGCGAGCCGGAAAATAGCGGGATGAATGGGAGACGATCGCCGCTCAGTCCATTGAGGCTGGGCGCGTCGTTACTCAGGGTCGCATTGGTGTAGGCGCCATTCACGCCAAAGCGGAGTCCGGCGATGGGTTGGAATTCGGCCGTAAACTCGACGCCATCGCTGGTCGCTGCTCCACCGTTGACCAGAGCACTAACATTGTTCAGCACGGTTCCGACCTGGATATCTGACAAGTCGATATGGAACCCGGCGAGGTTGAAGAGGAAGCGGTGATCGGCAAATTCCGTCTTTATTCCTGCTTCATAGCTGACCGCGGTCGTGGCATCGACCTGCGGCGGCACTCCGGCCAGGGCGGCGTTCGGGCCACCTGGTTGATAGCCGCTGGCGATGCGGACATACAGCTGCTTGTCCTTATCGAACTGAAATTGCGGCGTGACCATGAAGTCAAGAACGTCTTCCGACGAACTACCGGGAGAATGGCCAAGCGGAAGGAGTATGCCCTGGGTAACATCCTGGGAGAAGTCCTGCTCGTTACGCGAATAACGCAGCCCCGCACCCAAACTTAGCTGATCGGTGAAATGATATGAGGCGTTGGCGAATCCGGCGTATTCCACGTAGGTGCTGGGTGTTCCCAGTGCGGCCAGAGTATTGAGAACTGCGAGGTCACCGGTAAAAGGGCTTCCGTCGAGCTGGCGCAGAAAGACGAATTGGTCGTTAACCGCGCGCTCATAGGTATAGAAGGCGCCTAACTGCCACAAGAAGGCCCGCCCGGTTTGGAGGTCAGGCGCAGTTCCTGGCTGAACTTGTCCAGGTTCAGACTCAGGTCGAAGCCCGATATCCCCGTGTCCGCCAGACCAAAAAGCAACGTGGCTTGACCAAAAGGACGGGTCGCGTCAATCCGTTGGTCCGTCTTGGCGTTGGAATAACCTGTCGCCGAGGTGAAGTCGGCCCACCCCAAATCGATGTCCACCGTCAAGGCGAGCAACCCAACCGTTTTCTTAAACGGTTCGTCTACGAAGATCTGGTTCTTGAGATCGCCAAAGACCGGCTGCTGCGTTCGCGGATCGAGCCAAACGCTGGCATTGTTATCACTCTCGATCCTCTGCCCAAGCGCGGTGAATTTGACGCTGACGATGTCGTTAGGCCGCCACAACAACGCGACCAGCGCGCTCTGCTGCGTGACACCGTTGATGTCTTTGGCGCCGTTCAGCGTATTGTCGATAAAACCCGGGAGCTCATTATGGGCGTAGCTGACGCGGACTCCGAGGTAGTCAGTGATCAAGGGGACATCGGCGCTGAGGTGAGCGTCGTAACCGACATCGTCCGAGCCCGCGACCCCGGAGAGACCTCCGCCGAGACGAAACTCCGGCGTGCTCAAAGTTGGATCGAGCGTCACATATTTGAGCAAACCGCCGATAGAATTAGCGCCATAGAGCGTGCCTTGCGGGCCGCGCAGCACTTCCACTCGCCGGATGTCGTAGGGCAACAAGTCCAGTTGGAAAGCGCTGGCTCGCTCGTAAATACCACTCGACCCCGTCGGCACCTCATTAATGTAGGTCCCAACGGTTGAGCCGCCGGAAATCGGAGCGAGGCCACGCAAGGCAATGCTCCCCTGCCCGGGCGTTCCCAGCGAATTGACCGTGAACCCCGGGATGTAGGGCGCGTAGTCGGTGAGC
>JBBSGS010000193.1:0-5280 GCA_038253875.1 Chthoniobacterales bacterium | reverse complement strand
GACAAGCCCGGCGAGCATCGCGCCATCCACGGTCTGGACCAGATCGACAAGGCGATCATCATCGATCAAAGCGCAATCGGGCGGACGCCGCGCTCCAATCCGGTCACTTACACGGGCGCGTTCTCGCCGATCCGCGAGCTCTTCAGCCAGTTGCCGGCATCGCGCATTCGCGGCTACAGCGCGGGGCGTTTCAGTTTCAATGTCAAAGGCGGCCGTTGCGAAAATTGCCAGGGCGACGGGCTCATCAAAATCGAGATGCACTTTCTCGCCGATGCCTATGCCGTCTGCGAAGTCTGCCAGGGCAAACGCTACAATCGCGAAACGCTGGAGATCACCTTCAAAGGGAAAAACATCGCCGACGTGCTCGCGATGGCGGTGGACGAAGCGTCGCGTTTTTTCCGCAATGTCCCGACCGTCGCGGACAAACTTACCGCCCTGCAGGATGTCGGCCTCGGTTATCTTCGGCTGGGGCAGGCGGCGACGACCCTCTCCGGCGGCGAAGCGCAACGTGTGAAACTCGCCACCGAGCTGGCTAAAAAAGCGACCGGGCGCACGCTCTACATTTTCGACGAACCGACGACCGGGCTGCACTTTGCCGACATCGAGAAGCTCCTCCAGGTCCTCATGAAATTGCGCGACGCGGGCAACACCCTCGTCGTGATCGAGCACAACCTGGAGATGATCAAATGCGCCGACTGGGTCCTCGATCTCGGACCGGAAGGTGGCGCGGGCGGAGGCAAGATCGTCGCCCAAGGCACGCCGGAGGAGATCGCCCAGGCCAAAGGGAGCTATACCGGGGAGCATCTCCGGCCATTGTTAGGCAAATGAAGCGAACGCTCATTCTGCTTTTGTTCGTGGGGTCGTTAGGCACGGCGCCCGCACAGACCCTTGACGACGCGATTCGGCCGCTCGCCGAAGGCGTGCCGGAAGTGTCAGTCGAGCGCCTGCAAAACCTGCTCGCGCACAAGTTGTCCCCCGCGGAGCAAATGATCGCGAAAACAAAGCTGACCGAAGCGCTCGTGCGGTCCAACCGTCCGGACGAGGCTCTGAAGGTCGCGACGGACTCCAGCCTAACGAAAGACTTGCCAGCTCTTTTCTGGAGAGCTCAGGCGTTGGCGGCTCTCTACCGCTGGGGGGAGGCAGTCGCGCTCTACGCGCAGGTGAGCGCTCAAGCGCAGGGAACGCTGCGCGCGGACGCAGCTTTCGGGGAGGCGCAATGTTTTCGCGCCCTCGGTCGCGAGGAGGAGGCGCTGCGCGTTCTGAGGTCGCTCCAGCAGGACTCGCGCTGGCACATCCGGGCAACGTTAGGCACAGCAACGTTGCTGGTCGACCGGGGCGAGCTGGTCGAGGCCGATCATCTCCTGCGCTCCCTCAAGCCGGAGCAAAGCGGCGACCGCAATGAGCGGCGTTATCTTTTTGGGCGCATTCAATCAGGAGAAGGTCATTACGAACGAGCGGTGGAAGTCTTGTCGGTCATTTTGCAAAGGCCCGACGACGTCCCGCACTCGCTTCTCGTGGCGACGCTCTTCGCCATCGCCGACGCCCATCTGCACGGCAAAACCGCGGAGCACGGCGACGATGTCCTGGAAGATTTCATCGAGCATCACCCGACCGATTCCGCCCTGTCGGCGGTTTTCGCGAAACTGGATGAACTCTATCAAGCGGAGCCGAAACCTTCGCCTAACGAATTGGAACGATGGAGCCGGGATCGGACCGAACCGCGGGGCGCGCTCGCGCAATGGTATCTGGCGCGCAGCCAACTGCGGGCCCGCGATCGCGACAAGGCGATCGCCACGCTCACGCGCTTGCGCGCGAGCCCGGTGCAGT
Source organism: Chthoniobacterales bacterium (assembly GCA_038253875.1). GTDB lineage: Bacteria > Verrucomicrobiota > Verrucomicrobiia > Chthoniobacterales > UBA10450 > Palsa-1392. The sequence goes on along the minus strand of JBBSGS010000193.1, from coordinate 3,453 downwards.
TGCCGTCGTTAGGCGAAGCGCAGCTCGAACTGGCCGGCCTCCTCTTTGCCGATCGGCAGTGGGACGCGGCGATTCAGGCGGCCGCAGCGGCCCGGCGGCTAAATTCCGCGCCAGCCTTCGCAGCGCGGGCGGATTGGCTGATCGCGGAAGCGTACTATCGCGCCGGACGTCTGGAAACTGCGGCGCCGCTCTTTGAGCGAATCGCGCACGACGCCCCGGCGGCCGCGAGCGAAGCGCTTTTCAATGCCGCGCTCTGCTGGTTGCGCCTCGATCATGCGGATAAATTTTCCAACGACTACCGGCAGATCAGCAACGACCCCGCAAAGCAGACTGTGCAGGGCGATCTGCTGCTCGAAGAAGGGTCGGTGCAGGCAGCGCAAGGCAAAGCGGCGGCGGCGTCTTCGTTTCAATATTTCATTCGTGATTTTCCGAAAAGTGCGCGCGTTTCGGAGGCGTGGGTGGCGCTGGCCGAGCTCGCTTTTCATGCGCCCAAACCGGATCTTGAAATGGCCCGCCAGGATTTGGCGCGGGCGCGACAAGGCACTCCCACTCCCGCAGCGATCGAGCGCGCGGATTATCTTGAGATCTGGCTGAACGACGCGGCCCCAGCCAAAGACGAATCGCAAGTGATCGCGGCGGCGACGGCTTTCTTGCAGCGGCATCCGGGCTCGCCATTCACCGCGGAAGTGCGAATGAAATTGGCGGAGGCGTATTTTCGCCGACAGGATTTCGCCAACGCGCAAACGCAGTTCGAGCTGCTCGCGCAACAGAATTCCGACGCGGCCTTGACGGAGAAGGCGCTTTTTTTCGCGGCGCGCTCTGCGATGTCGAGCATGGGCGCGGAGTCACTCGACCACGCGCTCGCGCTTCTCGACCAGGTCGTAAAGATGAACGGCGATCTAAAATGGGCGGCGCGGAACGAAGAAGCCGCGATCGAGCGGCGGCTGGGGAAGAACGGCGACGCGCTCGCGATCTATGACGAGGTCTTGAAGAATGAGGCGAAACCGCCGGAACGGCGCGAAGGGCTCTGCGGCAAGGGCGACGTGCTTTACGAGATGGGTGCGGCGGATCCTCAGAATTATCGGCGCGCGATCGATCTCTTTGAGCAACTGGCCGGCGACCCCGGGGTACCGGCGCATTGGCGAAACCAGGCGGAATTCAAAAAAGGGAAAGCGTTGGAAAGATTGAACGATAACCCAGCCGCCCTAACGACTTACTACGCAGTCCTGGAGGAAGGAGCGCAACCGGAGCGGCAACACGAATTTTTCTGGTTCTACAAAGCCGGTTTCAGCGCGGCGCATCTGCTCGAGGAAGCGAGCGACTGGAAATCGGCGGTGGCGGTTTATCGCAAACTTGCGGCGGTCGGCGGCACGCGCAGCGAAGAGGCGAAGACGCGCCTGACGCAGTTGCGGCTCGAACATTTTCTCTGGGAGGAATAGGAATTCCGCGCGGCTTCTGGGCTGCCTGTCAATTCACGGCGACCGGGCCGAAATCGCGAGCTGAGGTCTCCAGCCGCGTGACTGTGGCGACGGCCTCCCGCGCTTCCGCGGTGCGTCCCATTTTTTCGAGAATGCGCGAGAGATAGACATATTCGCGCGGCAAATTTGGTTGGCGGGCGACAGCGCGGCGTTGCGCGGCATACGCGTCGGCCAGCCGATTCTGGCGCACCCCCATTTCCGCAAGGAGATTGAGGGCTTCGACTTCGTGGACATCGAGCCGGCTGGCGTTGCGTAAGGCGGCTTCCGCCTCTGCGATGTCCCCATTCTGCGCGCGCAGACGGCCGAGCGCGAGCGATGCCTGATAGTTCCACCAGTTGTCGCGCTTGAAATTTTCGACCAATGGAATGGCTGCACCCGCTCCCGCATTGCTGCGCAAAAGCTCCGATTCGAAGCTAACGATCTCCCAGACGCGGGGATAATCGACTCGCGCTTGTTCCAGGATCGCGAGTGCGCCCGGCAGATCGTTTTGCAGTTGCTGCATGCCCGCGAGATTAAGCGCTGCGATCCAAGTGCGCGGATATTCTTTGCGCTCACTGGGAGCAGCCTGGGTGGCTGCCGCAAAAAGCGCCTCCGCTTCTCTTCGTTTGCCCTGATGGAAGAGCGCGCTGGCGAGATTCGTCTGCGCGACAGGGTAACCGGGGCAGACATTTAATATTTCGCGAAAGTACGCTTCGGCGCGGGCGTATTCTCCGCGCGTGGCGTAGAGTTGCCCGAGATTCAGGCTCACGCGCAAACTGGTGCCGCCGGCGGCAATCGTTTGTTGGTAAAAATGTTCAGCGGTCGTCCAATCGCTGCTTCTCTCGGCGCTGCGCAGGCTCAGCACGAGCGCCGCCACACACGCGCCCAAGGCGAGAACGCGGTGAAAGCGCAGCGGCAGATCAAGCCCCACTCCGGCCGCGAAAATGAGCAGACCGACACTAGGCAGATAGAGCCAATGTTCCGCCACGGTGGCATTGAGATCGAAGAGGTTGGAGATCGGCAGGAAACCGATGGTGAACCAGCAGGTCCCGAAGATTCTAGCCTTTTGACCCGCTCCCTTGCGCATGCAACCAAACGCAAGGACCCCGCTGAGAAGTAATCCGCCGATCGAGAGATACTCCGTGTCGACCGATTCCTGCCAGCTCTTGTGAGACTCATAGTTATCCGTATTCACGACGGTGCGTTCCATGTGCAGATTGGCGGGGAAGATCATGAGCCGACCGTAATCGCCGAGAGCGCGCAGCATCAGGACCGTTCGCACCGAGTTGCTCCAACCAGGCTTAGGGCCCTCACCCAACCGTCGTTCCGGCAATTGACGAAGCCCGCAGTAGATCGCGAAAACTGCGACACAGCTGACTGCAACCATCCCTTTCCAAGGCCTGCTGGTCGTGCGGGAAAATAGCAGGGTATGAAACAGGAAAATGATGAGCCAAAGTCCAGCCGTCTCGCGCGAACATAACGCGAGGAGCGCGACTCCGGCGGCGCAGACGTACAAGGTGCGCCTCAGCCAGGGCTTATTCGTTTCGATGGCCCGGAGATAGAGGAGCCATCCGCCGCAGGCGAAAAAAAAGGCCAGGCTGTCCGCCCGACCAGAAATGTAATCAACTGCTGCGCTATGCACCGGGTGAACAGCCCAGAGTAAGGCGACAAGGAATGCGCTGCCTGCTCGAACACCTTCAGTCAGTTTCCCAGAGAAGAGAGAATGAAGCAGCCGTCGCGAAAGGAAGTAGAGCAGCACTCCGCTTCCAGCATGCAGAACTACATTCGTTAGGTGAAAGCCATAGGTGTCGTCATTCCAGAAATAGTAATCCGCGATGAAGGATAGGTTCTGGACCGGCCGATAATGCGCGGAGAGCGAATCGAGGAAGAGGTGGTGCCGAAAGGCTTCGAAAACGAAGAGCGGGCTTTTGATGAGAGGATTGTCACGCGCGAGGTAGTTATCATCCCAGATGAGCTGCCCTGAGAGTGCAGGCGT
>JBBSGS010000192.1:0-5324 GCA_038253875.1 Chthoniobacterales bacterium | reverse complement strand
TTCGGAAAATCAGCTTGTCATCGCACGATCACGGGGCGCATTCTTGCTGCGCTGACTCACTTCTGCACTCCAACCATGAATTGGAGAAAGGCCCCTAACGATGAAAGCTCTCCCCGGGAAGCCGGGCCGGTTGTTCCTTAGCTCCATTCTTGCTCTCAGCATTTCGACAGCGGCGCGCTCGGACGGGCAGACGCCAGCGCCTTCCGCCACGCCGGCTGCGGCCGCCGCCGGAGGACTTTCCACTCCGCCCGAATTGCACCCCGCCGTGCGCGCCGTCGGGCTCCACGGGTAGAAAGGCGAACAGCGCAGTAGCCATGCCGTGGACGTGCAACGCGGGCGACGAGATCTGGGTCGATGTGCACAATTTCCAGGGCTGGCTGGACTCGTTAGGCGAGAAGCTCCCGAAGAATCACGAGGTTAAGGATCTGATTCTTTACCTGGATCATTTTCCGCTCCTCGGAGTGTCACCCAGCTACTGGCACGAACATAAGGATGGGACCCCGACGAGCACGGACGGCAGGCGGCCATAGCAACCATACACCGTCACGACCGTCGGCTTTTCCCTGGTGCGGAACGACACCTCAAAGCCCGGCTGGTCGCACCTCCTCAATCAACCGGTCTTCAAGCGCAAAGTACTCGTATCGGTCGGCTTTAGTAACGGAGAGGAGATCGATACGGAGATTACGCCGGAGGGGAAGGACCCGGGCGCGCGAGACCAGCAGCTTTTTCTGACTGTCATTCCACATTATCGGACCGCCTTCGGTTTGCTTGTCATCCTCACGGCGCTCATCGCCTTCCTCGTCCTCGCGCGGCGCACGCATATCATTCGAGACGGGGCGGCGCCGCGCCGCCCGGATGGATTGCGACCCTACAGCTTGGCGCGCGGCCAGATGGCGTTTTGGTTTTTCCTCGTCATCGCTTCCTATTTTTTCCTCTGGATCGTGACTGGCGACATGGACACGCTCAACACCTCGGTCCTGCGCTTGATTGGGATAGTGCGGGCACGGCGCTCGGTTCCGCCTTTGTCGACGTCTGCCGGCCCGTCGTTTCCTCCGGCAACGAGCCGACGGTCGATGTGACCAAACCGCACCTCGAAGTGCTGGCGGAGTTGAAGGATCTGCAGGCGCGGACGCAAAAGAAACTGGAGACGCTGCAGAAAGCGCGCGCCGCCATGTCGTCGTCCGATAAACACGGGCTGGAGGAAAATGAGCGCCAGCAGAATGAAGTCCGCGAACGGCTGGCCAATTATCGCTGGCAAAGCGTCTACTTCGCGGGGCCGACCTGGAAAGGCGTGATGTATGACTTATTGGCGGAGAATAACGTGATCAGTTTCCACCGGTTCCAGATCTTTGTCTGGACGCTGATTCTTGGAATCATGTTCGTCGCCAATGTTTATAATGAACTGGCCATGCCGCAGTTCAGTGCCACGCTCCTCGGCTTGCTTGGCATTAGCGCCGGCACCGACGTCGGCTTCAAACTGCCGGAATCAAAGGCGGCTTAACCGCAGAGAACGCGGAGGCCGCAGAGAAGAACAGGTAATTTTTCCTTCCTCTGCAACTCCGCGCCCTCTGCGGTTAAATCCGCGCCCCGTCCGGCGCGGTAAACTTCGACTCTTCCGCGCCGCCGGTGTTGCGCGTTGCCGCAGGCTCGAAAAGGACGACCTCCGCTTCGGCATCGGCCGCCGTGCGGTGTTCGACGCCGTGCGGCACGACGAGAAATTCACCGGCGTTCAGCTCGACTGTGCGCTCGCGAAACTCAATCCGCATGCTCCCGCGCCAAACGAGAAATAACTCATCCTCGCGCTCGTGCCGATGCCACGGGAATACCCCTTGGAATTTCACCAACTTTACTTCCTGGCCATTCAGTTCGCCGACGATCTTGGGCCGCCAATGCTCCGCGAAGGCGGCAAATTTTTCCGCGAGGTTCACCTTTTCCATGGCCTGAAAAGTAGCACAGCCGCGCTGGGCGTTTTCGTTTTGCAATCGGCGGGCGCTCTTCGATGATTGCTCCCCATGGCGGAACTTTCCAAGGCGTATGAGCCGCAGGCAGTCGAGGCGAAATGGTATGATCGCTGGCTGGCCGACGGCTGTTTTCACGCCGATCCCGCGTCGGCGAAACCGGCCTATTCCATCGTCATGCCGCCGCCTAACGTCACCGGCGTGCTCACGTTGGGCCACGTCCTCAACAACACCATCCAGGACATCCTCGCGCGTCGCGCGCGGATGTTAGGCAAGGAAGTTCTCTGGCTCCCGGGGCTCGATCACGCCGGGATTGCGACGCAGACGGTGGTGGAGAAAAAACTGCGCAAAGAGGAAGGCAAAACACGCCACGATTTCGGCCGTGAAGAGTTCGTTAGGCGCATCTGGGAATGGAAGGAGCGGCACGGGGGCATCATCATCGAGCAGCTCAAGCGGCTCGGCTGTTCCTGCGATTGGTCGCGCGAACGCTTTACCATGGACGCCGATTATTCGCGGGCTGTGCAGCAGGTCTTCGTCGATCTTTATCGCAAAGGATTGATCTACCGCGGACGCCGCATGGTGAATTGGGATCCGGTCGCGCTCACCGCGCTCTCCGACGAAGAAGTCATCCCCACGCCGCAAAAATCTTCGCTCTATTACGTGCGCTACGAACTCGTCGAAGAGCCGGGCCATTTTCTCGAGGTCGCGACGACACGGCCGGAAACGATTATGGCCGATGTCGCGCTCGCGGTGCATCCGAACGACGAGCGCTATCGCTCATTGTTAGGCAAAAATTCCTGGCGGCCGCTCGACCGCGCGCCGCTGCCGATCGTGGGTGACGCCGCTATCGATCCCGAGTTCGGCACCGGCGTGCTCAAAGTGACGCCCGCCCACGACAAAGTCGATTTCGAGATCGGCCAGCGCCACAACCTGCCGGTGATCGACGTCCTCCATCCCAATGGAAAAATCAATTGCCCCGCGGTCCCGGAACTGGACGGCCTCGATCGTTTCGCCGCGCGCAAGAAAGCTGCGGAACTGCTGGCCGAGCGCGGACTTCTCGTTAGGGAAGAACCCCACGAGAGCACAGTTGGCTTCAGTGAGCGGGCCGGGGTCCCGATCGAACCGCGCCTAAGCGAACAATGGTTCCTGAAATATCCGAAAGTGCCGGAAGCGCGTGCCGCGGTAGGCGAGGGGAAGGCGATCCGTTTTCGCCCGGAGCGTTGGGAAGCCGTTTACCAACACTGGCTCGAAAATATCCAGGACTGGTGCATCAGCCGGCAGCTTTGGTGGGGCCATCGGATTCCGGTTTGGTACCGCCGCCTGGAGGATGAAGCAAGATTCCTTCCGGAGCCGAACGCGATCGCGGCTTTTGATCCGGAGCATCTGCATGTGGACGTCGAACCGCCGGAAGATTCTGAAAACTGGATCCAAGACGCCGACGTTCTCGATACCTGGTTCTCAAGCTGGCTCTGGCCGTTTGGAACGATGGATGCCGCGACGCGGGCAAAGTTTTATCCAACGAGCGACCTCGTGACCGCGCCCGACATCATCTTTTTCTGGGTCGCGCGCATGATCATGGCCGGGCTTGAGTATACCGGGCGGCCTCCTTTTCATGACGTTTTTTTTACCGGTTTGATCCGTGATGGTCAGGGGCGAAAGATGAGCAAGTCGTTAGGCAACTCCCCCGATCCCCTCGATCTCATCGGCCAATACGGAGCCGATGGTGTGCGCTTCGGTCTCATGCGGATCGCACCGACTGGCCAGGATATTCGCTTCGACGAAAAACAAATCGAGGAAGGCCGCAATTTTGCGAACAAGCTTTGGAACGCCACTCGCTTCCGGCAAATGCATGGCGGCGAAACCGAAGAGGAAATCAATCCCGCGCTGCTGACGAGCGACGACAAATGGATCCTGCTCCGCCTCGACGTGGCTATTCGCGCGGTCACGCAGGCGCTCGAGGAATACAATTTCAGCGAAGCCGCGCAGGCGCTTTATCGCTTTTTCTGGAGCGAGTATTGCGACTGGTATCTCGAGGCGAGCAAAGCGGCGCTCGGTTTTGCGGGAGGGGGTGAGCCGAGCCCGCGCAAAACAAACACGCTTGCGGTCATCGATTTCATTCTCGGACACACCTTGCGTTTGTTTCATCCCTTCATGCCTTTCATTACGGAAGAGCTTTGGCACGGCCTCGGATTCAACGCTGATCTGCCAGAAAATCAGGGCGGGAAGACGATTCAGTTCGCGCATTGGCCCGAGGCGCTGGATGACGATTTCAAAAACCACTACGCCCTCGCGCCTAACGATGAGCAGCGGGCAAACGCGAAATACGAAACGGTCACTGCCGGTCGTGGCCTGCGGCGCGATTTCAACATCGCCTCGAACAAGCGGGTTGCTTTCGTTCTCGTGCCGGCAAATCCGCTGCCCGAGGAAGAGGCGGCAGTCCTGCGCATTTTGCTCAATGCGGAGCGGCTGGATTTGCCGCGGAACTACGAGCCGGTAAAAGGAACGCCGACTGCACTTACTCCGCTGGGCACGCTCTATCTGCCGTTGGAAGGTTTGATTGACCTCGACGCCGAACGGCAGCGACTGGGAAAGGAAATTGCCAAAATCGAAGTCGAGTTGGTGATAGTGCGAAAAAAGCTCGCGAACGAAAACTTCGTCTTAAACGCGCCGCCGGCTGTTGTAACGGAACATCGGCAGCGCGAAACTGATTTCGCCGAGCGGCTCGGACAACTGCAACAGATGCGCGCGTCGTTAGGCTAAAGCGATCGCTTCCGCGCATTCAGACCCCGACTTGCACCTGCACTTTGACTTGCACTTGCACTCCCCGGCTTCGGTGAAAGTGTAGGTGCAAGAATAGAGACTGGACGTGCGCAGCGCGTCCCTCCGGTTGCCGCGGAATCGCAGGGTGCGCTATAATCCTTTGCGCCAATGGTTCGCTTGCTCAGACTCCTGCTTTGGCTCTGCATCGGCCTGCTCGGCGCGATCGCTGTCGCCGTGCTCGCGCTGGCGCGCGGCGAACCCGTCAACGCGCTTTGGATCGTTACCGCCGGCTTTTGCGCGACAGCCATCAGTTACCGCTTCTATAGCAAATGGCTCGCCGTCAAAGTTCTCGCGCTCGACGACAATCGCGCCACGCCAGCCCTTGTCGTCGACGATGGAAAAGACTTCGTGCCGACCAATCGCTGGATGGCCTTCGGCCATCACTTCGCCGCGATCGCCGGTCCTGGACCGCTGGTGGGTCCGGTGCTCGCGGCGCAATTTGGTTACCTCCCCGGGACGCTCTGGATTCTCATCGGGGCAACGTTAGGCGGAGGGGTGCATGACATGATCGTGCTTTTCGCTTCGGTGCGGCGGCGAGGGAAAACG
>JBBSGS010000191.1:0-5386 GCA_038253875.1 Chthoniobacterales bacterium | reverse complement strand
GATTCTCCGGCAAAGTCTGTTCCTGGCCGGCGCGGGTATGACAGCTGGAATTCTTTTGTCGTTAGGCGCGACGCGTCTGCTCGGCAGTTTTCTTTTCGGAGTGGGGGCGACTGATTTCTTCACCTACGCGATCGTCCTTTGTTTGTTAGGCGGGGCGGTCTTGCTTGCCAGTTTCATTCCGGCGAGACGCGCGATGAAAGTCGATCCAATGGTGGCGCTTCGTTATGAGTAGGCGCTTCGCGGAATGATGAAACCCGAAATCCGAAATCCGAAACAATGACGAAGCCCAAAGTCCGAAACCGCGCATGGCCCATCGTCATTCGTCATTCCTCATTGCTTCGGGCTTCGGGCTTCGGGCTTCGTCATTCGTCATTTTTCTTTATGAACGATCTTCGCTTCGCCCTGCGCCAGCTCCGCAAATCACCCGGCTTCACTTTCGTCGCCGTCCTCACGCTCGCCCTCGGGATCGGCGCGAACACCGCCATCTTCAGCATTATTCACGCGGTCCTCTTGCGACCCCTGCCTTACCCGCAGCCGGAGCGCATCATGTCGTTGCACGAAAGCAATGGCACCCAGGAATTCTCGCTCGCGTTTCCGGATTATCTCGATTGGCGGCGCGATAACACTGTCTTCGAAAACCTCGCGATCTCGCGGCTCGACTCACGCAATCTCAGCGGCATCCCGGGCCGGGAGCCGGAGCGAATCGGCGCCGCCTATGTGACCGCGAACTTTTTTAAAGTCATCGGCCTCTCCGCGGAGATCGGGCGCACCTTCACCGAAGAAGAAGATCGCGTCGGCGGGCCGCAGCTCATCGTCATCAGCGACCGGCTTTGGCAGCGCGCTTTCCAGCGCGATCCCGCCGTGCTCGGGCGCGCGCTCACGTTTGACGCGAAGCCCTGCACGGTCATCGGGGTGATGCCGCCGGCCCTGTCTTCGCCGCAAGGGACGGACGCGTGGTTCCCGATCATGCGCCGGAGCGACAACCCCGGTTGGATGACCCGCGCCAACCATCCGATGATGTTTGGCTGGGGGCGCTTGAAGCCGGGCGTGACCGTCGAACAAGCGCGCGCTGAGATCAAAACGATCAGCGCACGGCTCGAAAAGCAGTACGCCGAAACCAACTCCGGTGTGGCCTCGGTGATGAAGCCGCTGCTCGAAAATCTGGTCGGCGGTTATCGAAAAAATCTAACGCTTTTGTTAGGCGCGGTCGGGCTCGTCCTGCTCATTGCCTGCGCGAACCTCGCCAATCTCTTCGCCGCGCGCGGGGCTGCGCGGGCGCGGGAGTTTGCCATCCGTGCCGCGGTCGGCGCTTCGCGCGCCCGCATCGTTAGGCAACTGCTGATTGAAAGCGCGATCGTCGCCGCGCTCGGTGGCGGGTGCGGGTTTCTCCTCGCGCTCTGGAGCCGGGACGCGCTCGTCGCGCTCGGGCCGGCGGACGTGGCGCGGTTTCACGAGATTGCTTTTGACGGGCGTGTGCTCGGGTTCACTTTCGCGCTCGCTTGCCTAACGACGGTGCTTTTTGGCTTGTGGCCGGCGTGGGGCGCGTCGCGCACGAACGTGCAGCTGGCGCTGAAATCGGGCTCGGTCCAAGCCTCGGATTCCCGCACGGCCCGGCGCTCGCGCGACTGGCTCGTCATCGGCGAGATCACCCTCACCCTCATTCTCCTAAGCAGCGCCGCGCTGGTGATGAAAAGCTTCGCCCGCACGCAGGCGCTGTCGTTAGGCTACGATCCGCGCAACCTCCTGACTGCGCGGATGGACCTCGCTTACACGCACTACAACAGCGCGGAAAAGGTGTGGACTTTTTCCGAGGCGGTGCTGAGCAAAGTGCGCGCGCTCCCGGGCGTGACGAGAGCTTCAATCGGGACGAATCCGCCGCAGCTCGGCGGTTGGCAGAATAACTTCTACAAGGAAGGCATCGGCACGCCGGCGGTCTCCGATCAGCCAAACGCCGACAGCGAAGTAGTCGCGCCGGATTATTTCGCGACCTTGAAAATGCCGATCATCCGCGGTCGCGCGCTCGATCGGCGCGACACGGAGAAGGCCCCGCTCGCGGTCGTCATCGACCAGACGGCGGCCGAACAGATCTTCCCGGGCGAGGATCCGTTAGGCAAAAGAATCTCCTGCGGCCCCGGCGGAAACGACGAGGAAAACCGCTGGTTTGAAATCGTCGGCATGGCGGGCCGCGTGCGCTTCCGCGGCTTCGATGACCCGACGGTGATGCCAGCGCTTTATTTCTCGCAGGCGCAGGTGGAGCGGACCGGCCAGGTCCTGCTCGTGCGCTCTTCTGTCGGTCAGGCGGCGCTGGAAAAATCGATTCGCGAGATCGTCGCCTCGATCGATCCGACCCAGCCGGTTTTCGACGTGCGCACAATGATGGATCGCGTCGGCGAAACCTGGGCGGCGCCGCGGTTGCTCACTTTCCTGCTCGCGATCTTCGCCGGGCTCGCGCTGGTTCTCGCGACCATCGGACTCTACGGCGTCATCTCCTACAACGTCCTGCGCCGGCGGCGCGAGATCGGCGTTCGTCTTGCGGTCGGCGCGCAGCGTAGCGACATCGGCCGCCTCATCGTCGGCCAGGGCGCGCGCCTCCTCGTTATCGGCCTAACGATCGGCCTGCTCGGTGCGGTCGTTTCCGCGCGGCTGCTGCGCAGTGTTCTCTTCGAAGTAAACGCCATCGATCCCGCGATCTACGCCGGCGTGAGCCTGTTGCTCGCGTTCGCCGCGCTTCTCGCCTGCTCGCTCCCCGCGCGCCGCGCCGCCCAGACCGATCCGATGATCACCCTCCGCGCCGAATGAAAAATCAAGGCAACCGTGGCGCGAGCTTCCAGCTTGCGCGTTTGATCGGGTGGGCCTCCACGTTCTTTCGCCTAACGACTGGCATCGACCTCGCACGCTGGAAGCTCGCGCCACTGAGGAAGCTTACGCTCCTGACCCATGCTCACTGACATCCGTTACGCCGTTCGCATGCTCCTGAAGGCACCGGTCTTTACCGTCATCGCGGTCGCCGCCCTCGCCCTCGGGATCGGCGCCAACACCGCCATCTTCAGCGTGGTCGACGCCGTCCTTCTGCGGCCGCTGCCTTACCCGCACTCGGATGAGCTCGTGCGGCTGCGCGAGCGGATGCAGATTTCAGCGAAGGCTCCGGTCAGTTATCCGAGCATTTTGCCTAACGAAATGCAGTTGATCCGGAAGGCGGAGGTTTTCCTTCCGTTAGGCGATCTCCGGGCGGAGAAGAACATCCTGCAGCGCGATAACCATCCGGGATTTTCCGCCCTTGGCCGTCTGAAAAAAGGCCTAACCTTGGAGAAAGCGCGGACCGATCTCGACCATATCGCGCGCGATCTGACGAGGCGCTATCCCGATTCCAACACCGGCCGCACGATCAACCCGCGCAACCTGCTCGACGCGACGGTTGGCGATTACCGGCAGAATCTGCGCCTCCTCCTTGCCGCCGTCGGCTGTGTGCTCCTCATCGCCTGCGCCAATGTTGCCAACCTGCAATTGGCACGCGCCCTCGCCCGGGGGAAAGAACTCGCGGTCCGCGCCGCGATGGGCGCGAGCCGCTGGCGTTTGATGCGGCTGCTCCTGATCGAAAGCACGGTCCTGAGCGTAGCTGGGGGAGCAGCCGGGTTGTTTATCGCGGTCTGGAGTCTCGACGCGATCCAGGCGCTCAGCCCGCCCAATGCGCTCCGTTTTCAGGAGACGCGGCTCGATTATTTCACCCTCGGGTTCGCCACTGCGGTCGCGCTCCTCTGTGGAATTCTGGTCGGGGTCTGGCCGGCCTGGCGGGTCTCGCGGCTCGCATCGCTCAGCGGAGTTTTGCACGAAGCGGGTTCGCGCGGCGGAAGCGACAGCGCCGGAAGGCAACGCGCTCGCAGTGTCCTCGTGGTCACGCAAGTGGCGCTCGCCCTCGTCCTCCTCGCAGGCGCCGGCCTAACCTTGAAAAGTTTCTGGCGTTCGCAGAGCGCGCCGCTCGGATTCGAGCCCCGCGGTATCCTCACGATGACGCTTTCACTGCCCGAAGCGCGCTACGATTCGAAGGAGAAACAACGGGCCTTCTACGCACAATTAATCGAGCGCGTCGAAGCTCTCCCCGGCGTCGACGCGGCGGCGATCGGTGAGAACGTGCCCTTCGACGAAACGGAATGGGACAGCTCGTTCCACATCACCGGCACACCCCCCAACGTCCGCGGGCAGGAGCCTTCCGCGGAGGTGAATGTGGTTTCGCCCGACTACTTCAAAGCGCTGCAAATGCCGCTGCTCAACGGGCGCAGTTTCGGCCCCGAGGACGGTCCGAAGCAGCCGCGCGCCATTCTCATCGACGAGAGCTTTGCCCGGCGCTTTTTCCCGGGGAAAAATCCGGTCGGGCAGCACCTCGACGACAATCAGACGAACGATGAGCACGCGCCTCCGCTCACCATTGTGGGCGTGGTCCCGCGCGTCCGGACCGATCGGCCCGGCGACGAGTTTGACCGTCTCGCGCTGCCCCAGGAATACTTTTGCGCGACCCAGTTGGTCACTACCGAGAACACGCTCCTCGTCCGCACCACGGTCCCGGACCCGCTGACCCTCGCTCCCGCGGTCGTGCGGGCGATCCAGAGCATCGATCCCGATCAACCGGTCGCTGCCATCGCGACGATGGAAAAAAACATTTCGGAAAGCCTGGCGACGCCTCGCCTAACAATGACACTGCTCGGTGCCTTCGCCGCTCTCGCGCTCCTCCTCGCGAGCGTGGGGCTCTATGGCGTAATGGCCTTGAGTGTAAGTCAGCGGACGCGCGAGTTCGGCATTCGCCTTGCCCTGGGCGCGCCGCGCCGGGACGTTTTCCGGCTCGCCCTCGGGCGCGGGTTGTTGCTTGTCGGGGTGGGCATGGCCGTGGGCTTGATCGGCGCGCTCGCGGCGGGACGGGCGCTCACGAATTTGCTCTACGACGTGGGCGGGCTGGATCCGGTGCCGCTGCTCACGGCGTTGATCGCGCTCGCCTTCGTTACCCTCCTCGCGTGTTGGTTCCCGGCGCGCCGCGCCACCCGGGTCGATCCGATTGTTGCGCTTCGTTATGAGTAACCGGCCGCTTTGCCAGACTCGCCGGGTAGCGCACTCGTCCCGAGTGCTGGTCGCGCTGTTGGAAAGCCCGGCCGTTGCTTCGCATCCGTTACGGCAGCGCGACGAACTTTTTCCCGACTCCACGCATCGGAGACATCACCCTTCCAGGAAAGTTCGCGACGGCGGAACGCCGTCGCCAGCACACGAGTCGTGTGCGCTACCGGGATAGAAATGCCCGCCTAACGATATGATGAACAATCTCCGCTTCGCCCTCCGCCAACTGCGTAAGGCTCCGGCGTTCACCGCGACCGCCCTGGCCACGGTTGCGATCTGCCTGGGG
>JBBSGS010000190.1:0-5398 GCA_038253875.1 Chthoniobacterales bacterium | reverse complement strand
GTTGCCCAAGGCTGGTTCTGCTCTAGCACTTCCCGCATCGGCGGTGCGTAGAAAAGAAGCTTGGAAAGTCCAAGCATCCCATAAGCTTCAACCCAGGCGTTGGGGCCGCCGACGGAAGCCTCCACGTTGCGCCGAAACTCGGGCGGATATTGAGGGATATGACTTAGACCGAGATAGCCGCGAACGGCTAGGTCACTCAGCCTTAGTCCTGGTATGACGTCGAGGTAACCGAGAAGCTTTGCTGCCTTATACCACGGATAACCGGCCAGCCACTCGTCCGCCCCTTCTCCGGTCAGAACCACCTTCTGCCCGCAGGCATGAACCTTCCGTGCCAACTGGAGCAAAGCCGCGCACGAGGTATCGATCACCGGCGACTCCGCGGCCTCGATCAGCTCCGGATAAGTGGCAAGCGCATCGCTGGCGCGGAACTCCTGCACGATCGGGGGCTTGGTCCCGATATGCCGGGCGGAAAGGCTGGCCGCGCTCAGTTCATCGAGAGAAGGATCGTCAACGCGAATGGTATAAGTGTTGATCGCCGGACCCTTGAGCTTGCAGGCCATGGCCACGATCATGCTTGAATCCAGACCGCCCGAGAGATAGGCGCCGACCGGCACATCGGCCCGGAGCCGTTTCTCCACGGCCTGGAGTAATAGCTGCTCGAACTCATCGACCAGCCGCTCCGGATCGCCCGAGACTTCATCGCCCTCATCCGGGAAATCCATCTCCCAATAGGCGCGTTCCTCGATCACGTGGTCGGCGCCGTTTTCGTGGCCGGGAGTGATCTGCAAGTAATGGCCGGGCCGCAGGAGCTGGACCTCTTCAAAACAGGTGATCGGCCCCGGCATCGCGGTGAAGGTAAAGATGTGATCGATGCCACGCCGATCGGGGCGGACCGGCACCATGCCGGAGGCGAGTAGAGCTTTGATTTCTGACCCGAACAAGAGCCAGTCGCCTTGCCGCGACCAGTAGAGAGGAGCGATGCCGAAGCGGTCGCGGCCGAGAGTCAGTTGCTGCCGGCGTGCATCCCATAAGGCGATGGCAAACTGTCCGCGCAGCCGCTCGAACATCCCTTCCTGATGCTCTTCCCACATGTGCGGGATGATTTCGGTGTCGCAATGGGTGACGAAACGATGGCCGCGCGCTTGCAGGTCAGCGCGCCGTTCGACGTAATCGAAGAGCTCGCCGTTGAACACCACTTGCACGCTCTGGTCTTCATTCGCGATCGGCTGTTTCCCATCCGCCAACCCGACAATGCTCAGCCGGCGCGACGCGAGCGCGACTCCCGGCCGTTGAAGAAAACCGTCCTCGTCCGGCCCGCGATGCACGATCGCCCCGGCCATTCGGCGGATGATGTCCTCGGGCACAATTCGCCGCCCGGCCAGATCGAGGACACCCGCAATTCCACACATTAATCGCCTTATTTAATTCAGACCGCCCGCAAGAGCCAACTCGATTTCCGTAAAAGGTACCCAATTGGTCCAAAAGCAGCTAAGACGAATAGAAGAGCAGGGGTCCCGTCCAAAGCAGCTCGCGTCCCGTAGATAGGATTGAATCCCGCTCCCAGGATTTGAAATATGCACCCGACACGCAGGAAAAGTTTCACTTCATTGCCATGGGCATTGGCCTCATGTAATTTTAGCGCTGCCGAATGCTCCCAATTCGCATGGGATACCTCCCCCAGGCATCGAACCGTGAGTTCATTTTTCCATAGCCTCATTACAGCCTCGCATTCCTCCTTTCGTTGCGCGCTCTCTCAGTACGAGCCATGACAGAAGAGGGAATTGCCATCATCGGAATCGGTTGCCGCTTCCCCGGCGGGGTGGACGACCCGGCAGCATTCTGGAAGCTGCTGGTGGAAGGCCGGGACGCGGTCTCCGACGTGCCGCCCGATCGCTGGAACATCGATCGGTTTTACGACCCCGAGCCGGGCGTGGCCGGAAAATCGATCGCGCGACGCGGAGGATTTGTCGCTGGCATCGACCGGTTTGATCCGCAATTTTTTGGGATCTCGCTGCGGGAAGCGCCTTTCGTGGATCCACTGCATCGGCTCCTCCTGGAGACAACCTGGGAGGCGATCGAAGATGCCGGCCTCGTCCTGGATCTGGAGAATGGCTCGGATATCGGCGTGTTCGTCGGGCTTTCCCACAGTGATTACCAGGGACTCCAGGATCGCAACGGCATCGGCGCACACACTTCCACCGGCACTGCGCACAGCATCGCGGCGAACCGCATTTCCTATTGCCTGAACCTGCGCGGCCCCAGCCTCGCGCTGGACACCGCCTGTTCCTCGGCGCTCACGGCGGTGCATTTGGCTTGCGAACACATTTTGGCTGGACGTTGCCAAGCGGCGGTAGCCGGTGGCGTGACGGTGTTGATTTCACCGGACGGGTTCATTGGATTTTCCCAGGCTGGGATGCTTTCACCCGACGGCAAATGCAGGGCCTTCGACGCCTCGGCCAACGGCTTCGTACGCAGCGAGGGCGCGGGCATGTTGCTGCTGAAGCGGCTGTCCGACGCGGTCGCGGATGGCGATCCGATCCACGCGGTGATCGTCGGCTCGGCGGTGAATCAGGACGGCCACACCAACGGCATTTCGCTTCCCAGTACCGAGGCGCAGACGCGGCTCGTGCGCGACGCGTGCGCCAACGCGCGGATTGATCCGGCGCAGATCGGTTACGTCGAAGCGCACGGGACCGGAACCGCCGTGGGCGACCCGATTGAAGCGCATGCCCTCGCGGAAGCACTCTGCGAAGGACGAACGGAAGAAAACGCCCTCGTCGTCGGTTCGGCGAAAACGAACCTCGGCCATCTGGAAACCGCGGCCGGCGTCGCGGGTCTGGTCAAGGCGGCTCTGGTGCTGAAGCACCGCCTCATCCCTCCGAACCTTCATTTCGCCACGCCCAATCCCAACATTGACTTCGCTTCCTTGAAACTCCGCGTGCCCGTGGTCTGCGAACCGTTCCCAGCGACGGACGGGGTTCGCATGGCCGGCATCAATTCCTTCGGGTTCGGCGGAGCGAACGCGCATGTGATCCTGGCGGAAGCGCCGGCCCGTCCGCAGCCGGCGCGTTTTGAGGCGGCGGTCGACCGCGCCTGGCCGGTGATGCTTTCCGCCCGTTCCGAGGAAGCGTTACGTGCGTCCGCGCTCGAGTTGGGCGCATGGCTCGAGGACCAGGTGAGTTTGAATGGCAAGTCCGTCTCACCGCAACTCCCAGACCTCACCTACACGCTCGGCGCGCGGCGCAATCATCACTCTCACCGTCTCACGCTGACGGCGCGCTCGGTTTCGGATCTGGCGCAGGAACTCGGCGCTTTCTCCACCGGCCAATCCAGCCCCAAACTGCGTACGGCCTTCACCCCGCGACTGGAGAAGGCAGCGCGCGTCGTCTTCGTCATGAGCGGTCAGGGTCCGCAATGGTGGGGCATGGGACGCGAGCTGATGCGGCACGAACCGGTTTTCCGCCGGACGATTGAGGCTTGTGCCGAGGCGATGCGTCCGTGGGCGCGATTTTCGTTACTGGAAGAGCTGGCGCGTCCGGAAGCTGAGTCGCGCATCCAACATCCGGAGATTTCGCAGCCGGCCATTTTCGCGATGCAGATGGCGTTGGCGGAACTTTGGAAATCATGGGGCGTGCAGCCTGCCGCCATCGTTGGCCACAGTGTGGGCGAGGATGCCGCGGCTTGCGTGGCGGGAATTCTCAGCCTGGAGCAGGGAGCCGAGGTGATCGTGCATCGCGGACGCTGCATGCATGATTACGCACCGTCGGGTGGTGGCATGCTCGCCGTCGGCATGACCGGCGACGAAGCGCGCGCAGTGATTGCGCGGCATGATCGGAACGTCAGCATCGCCGCGTTTAACGCCCCGCGTTCCGTCACGCTTTCCGGGCTGCGGACCTCGCTCGAGGCCATCGCCGCTGAGTTGGAGGCGGGAGGAATTTTCGCCCGGTTCCTGCAAACGAGTCTGCCCTTCCATCACGCGCTCATGCAACCCGCGGCTGACGCGCTCCGCGAAGCGCTGTCCGATTTGTCGCCGCAGGCTGGGAGCGTGCCGTTCTTCAGCACGGTCAACGGCGAGCGGGTGGCTGGGGAATGGTGCGATGCAGCGCACTGGGCGCAGGGCGTGCGCGAGCCGGTGGAATTTGCCGCGGCAATCACCTCGCTCTCGGAATTCGGCGCGGACGTCTGGTTGGAAATCGGCGCGCACCCGGCTTTGGTCCGTTCGATGCAGGATTGCCTAACGGACAAGGGCGACAAGGGTACCGTCCTGGCCTCGATCCGCCGCGAGCGGGAACACGAGTCGTTGCTGGAGACGGCGCTCGACCTCCATCTCGCAGGGGTGGCGCTCGACTTTGCGGCCATCACGCCTTCGCGGAGGTTGCTCTCGCTGCCGGCCTACTCCTGGGACAAAAGCCGCCAGTGGCACGAAGCCAGCGACCTGCGCGAAGCTCGACTGGCGCCCGGTGGGCGCGGGTTGCTCGATTTCAAGTTGCCGCGCGCAACCCCGACGTGGAGCGCCCGGCTTGATAGTCGCCACATGGCTTTCCTCAAGGACCACCGGGTCGAGAATCTCGTGGTTTTTCCGGCCGCGGGCTTCGTCGAGATGGTGCTCGAAGCGGGAACGCAATTGTTCGAGGGAAAGCCGTTCGTCGTCGAGGATTTCGAAATCCGCAAACCGCTCATCCTGCCGGACCCGCCTTCCGGGCTTCTCCTCGAACTCTCCTACGAGCCTAACGAGCGCACGTTTTCCATCCAGAGCCGGTTTGAAAATGCCGCCTCCTGGTCGGTCCACGTCGTCGGATCGATGCGCGGCGAACGGACCGAATCGGCTTTTGCGGCCTCGGAGTGGCAAACCGCTCCGGCACCCGGCTTGGAAACGGTGGAGCTCGACACTTTCTACGGCCACATGAGCGACCTCGGTCTTCACTACGGCGAGGAATTCCGGCCCATCCGCGAATTGTCGGCCGGCGCGGGCCAGTCGACGGGCCGGGTTTCGTTGACCGATTCGATCTCGCGGCGGGCGGGAGAGTATTCCCTGCACCCGGTCCTCTTCGATGGCGCGCTGCAAATTTTTTCCGCGGGAGCAGCGACGATGGAAGGGCGCACCGCAGGGCTGAGGCTCCCCGTGCGCTTCGCACGAATTTTGTTCCTGCGTTCTCCCGGAGCCTCGGGTTTTGTGCGAGCCGGCGTGACCCAGGCGAACGACGAATTCTTCGAGGGCGGCATCGACTTGTATGACGAGGCGGGCAAACCCTGTCTTCGGATTGATGGCTTCCGGGCCATCAGTGTGGAGGGCGCGCGCCGCTCCGGCAGGACCGGGAAAGGCCGCGACCTGGTCTACCACGTCGCGTGGGAAAAAACCGACGCTCCGTCCCAACGCGGGCCGCATACGCCGCCGCCT
>JBBSGS010000189.1:0-5459 GCA_038253875.1 Chthoniobacterales bacterium | reverse complement strand
CTGCAGAACACCTTCAAGATTCTGATCAACAGCTTCTACGGCTACCTCGGCTTTGCGCAGGGAAACTTTGCTGACTTCGAAGCCGCCGCGCGTGTCACCCAGATCGGTCGCGACCTATTGAAGAAAATGATCGCCTGGCTGCAGGCAGAGGGCGCGCAAGTCATCGAAGTCGACACCGACGGTATCTACTTCGTCCCGCCCAAGGTAGCGCAAGCCTCCAGCTTGCAGCCTTACGAAAACCAGCAGGATGCAGGTTCTACCATCGGCGCGTTGCGCGCCGGTCTCGCGCAAGAACTGCCGCCCGGAATCGAGGTGGAGTTCGACGAACGATTCGAAGCCATGTTCAGTTATAAGGCGAAGAACTACGCACTACTCGACAAGGAAGGCGAAGTCACACTGAAGGGTGGCGCGCTGAAATCTCGTGGACTGGAGAAATTCCAACGCGTCTTCCTCGAGCAAATGATCAAGCTCTTGATGAAGGAAAAGCCGGAAGCGATTAGCGGATTGCGCGACGAGTTTGAAGGAAAGATTCGCAGGCGCGAGTGGCCGATCGAGATGCTGATGAAAACCGACACGCTCCAAGATTCGCTCGAAAAGTATCGGCAAAAAATCGCCGGCTCCGCCCGGAACCGCGCAGCCGCCTACGAGCTCGCCCTAACGAGTGGCCGCAGCTATCGTCCCGGCGACCAGATCAGCTACTACATCACGGGCACAAAAAAAAATGTCGCCGCCTACGAGAATTCTAAGCTGGCGACCAATTGGGATCCGACGGCGCGCGACGAGAACATCGACTACTACGTCGCGAAGCTCGACGAGCTGGTGAAAAAGTTTAGAGGCGTGACCGCGGAGGCGAAAGCGCCGGAGCAGGAAAGCCTGGCGCTCTGAAACTCAGTAGTGATAGCGCAACTGCATGACGAGAAGCTCGCCCTTCGCGACCTGATAAACCATTCGGTGCTCGCTCGTGATCCGCCGCGACCAACAGCCTTGGAGCGTGTGCCTGAGTGGCTCGGGTTTGCCGATTCCACGATGTGGATCACGTAGCGCGTCTTTGATCAGCTGCCGGATGCGTGCACTGATCCGCGGGTCAGCTTCCTGCCAGTACGAGTAGTCGTCCCATCCCTGCGGCGTAAACGCGACGTTCACTCGTCCCAATTTATCTTCTTTCGGATCAGCTTGCCTCGCTTGACGGCCTCAAGGGAATCGAGCAGTCGCTTGGCATTAGCCGGAGAACGCAGTAGATGGGCGGTTTCTTGCAGCGACTCATATTCGGAGAGAGAGAGCATCACAACCGCCTGATCACGATTGCGGGTGATCACAATCGGAGCGTGATCTTCACAGACCCGATTGATTGTGGAGGCGAGATTTTCTCGCGCGGCTGTATAGGTAATTGACTTCATATTGGACAGCATACTGTCCAGGTTTTCTGCGAGTGTCAATCTTGTGTCCGAAAGCTGCGACAGACCGCTCCATCTTAGCGAGCTTCTTATGAAGCCCAATTAAGCGGCTCACGAGCCGCTATTACCTTCCGAGTGCGGCCTTGAGGTGAGGCACGAGACGTTTCGTGAACTCGACCGAGTCGCCGGCGGAGAGATGTGACCACTCGGGACAGCTGAAGTTCGCCAGCTCCGGAAAATCCTCGAAGTGGATGCCCGGCGCGGTGGTTTCCTTGAGTAGGCGATCCCAAGTCCTGACGCGCGGCGTGGTCCGCTCTTCCTCTGCCTTAAGGTCGCCGCTCAGTGGAAAGCGCACGAAGACAATTTTTCCACCTCGCGCCCGCAGTTTCTCGACCAGTGTTTTCGTGTCAGCGAAGCGAGCTTCGAAGGCGGCGTGCATCTTTTTCGCGAAGACATTCTTCGGGATAAAGCTCGGAGGCTGCGGGGGAGTCCAAAGCGGAATCCAGCGGTGCTTGATTCGTTCCTGTAGTTTCCCGGGCTGCGCACATGCCTCGATCATGCGGGCGCGGCGTTCGCGCGTCAGCGAGGCGAAGTAAGGTGGCAGTTTGCGTAGCGCGGGAACGTTAGGGCGATTCGGAATTGGCAACTCCTCAAGGAGCGCGCCGAGTGTCAGGTCTTCCTGCTTCATACACGCGAGCCATTCCTCAAGGTAGATGCCGAGGTCGTGACTCGCGCGTTGCGCCAACGTTTGAGTGTGGGCCCGGCGCACCGATTTCTCGGAACGGTTCATCGGAGGCGACCCCGGCGGAGCGAAGAAGAGTCTCGGGACTACGCTGCAGAGAATGGTGCCGTGAAAGCGTTGGTCATTGACCAGGTCGGCGAGGACAGGCAAAGCGGTGCTCCCGGGTTGAGCGAGTTGAATGGGGCGCTTACCCAGTCCTCTCTCGAGCTCGTCCAGATCGCAGTCGAAAAGCGCGCGCGAATCACCGACGATAACGAGCGACTCCGGCTCAACCCGGCGGCGCGCTTCGGTCCAGAGATCCCCGGTGTCGTTAAGCGTGGGAGCGTAACCGAGCGAGCGGCAATAGAGTTCCCAGACCGCCGTCGCGGCGACCAGAGTCATCACCACAGTCACCGTGATTCCGCGCCACGGTTGCGCGGGGATCACTCGTTCAAAATTGGAAGTAGATGAAGGCATTGCTGTTTCCCTGGGTGAGAAGGATTGCGCCCGCCATGAACGACCAGACACCGGCGATCGCCCAGATCGGCATGCGGTTGACCGCGGCTTCGATCGTCGTGTCGCGCAGCGACCAGTGGACGACAAACATGCAAAGAGTCACGATCCCGATCTGCAAAAGCTCGCGCGTGCTAAGCAGCGCGTCGCCTCGCGGATGGCCGCCGAACATCCCGCTGAGCATGCGCGCGGCGACGGTGAAATCGGAGGCGCGAAAGAAAACCCAGGCGACACAAACGGCAAAGTAAGTGCCGAGGCCGAGGAGCAGTTTCACGGATAGATGGTCCGCCCAGGCCGGAGCGTCCACTACTACTTTCGTTAGGCGTTCGAGCGCGAGATAGGAGCCATGAAGCAGTCCCCAGACAACAAAGGTCCAGGCCGCGCCGTGCCAGAGCCCGCCGATGAACATCACGATCATAAGATTGATCATGGCGCGCGCGGCGCCGGCGCGGTTGCCGCCGATGGGGATGTAGAGGTAGTCGCGCAGGAAGGTGGAGAGCGAGATGTGCCAGCGGCGCCAGAAATCCGAGAAGCCGATCGCGGCATAGGGGAATCGGAAATTATCTTTGAGGTGAAACCCGAGACATAAAGCCGCGCCGATCGCGCAAATGGAGTACCCCGCGAAATCGAAAAAAATCTGGCCCGCGAAAGCCACTACCCCGGCCCATGAATCTAATGCGATGAGCGGGCCGCCATAGCCGAAGACGGTATCCGCGGATACTGCGAGGAGGGTGTCGGCGAGCACGACTTTTTCAAAAAGCCCTAACGTCATTAGGAGCAACCCCCAGAAAAAGCGGCCTTGCTGGGGCTGGGGTGGCGCGACGAGTTGCGGGAGAAAATCACCCGCGCGCACAATCGGGCCGGCGACGAGTTGCGGGAAGAAGGAGACCGCGAGGACGAAGTCGCGCAGGGACCGCGTCGGTTTCAAAATGCCGCGATAGATATCGAGCGTGTAGGAGAGCGAATGGAAGGTGTAGAAGGAGATGCCGATCGGTAGAAAGAGATCGAGACGCGGCGGGTGGTAGGCGATCCCGCCGCGCGCCAGTACCCACTGGAAGTTTTCGAGTAGGAAATTCCCGTACTTAAAGAAGCCAAGCATGCTGAGATTGACAGCGATGCTAATGATCAGCCAGACCCGGCGCGCTTCGGGCTGGGTTTGCTTGCCCATGATCCGCCCGAGATAGAAGTCCATCGCCGTGGTTCCGAAGAGGAGCGCGGCGAAAGGCGGATTCCACGCGCCGTAAAAAATGTAGCTCGCGATCACGAGGAGATTTTTCCGCGCCGGCCAGGAACGGATCGACCAATGCGCGCTCACCACCACGACGAAGAAGACGACGAAGGTGAGGGAGTTGAAAAGCACGCGTCCCGTCTAGGGAGAGAGATTAACAAGCACAAGCAGATTCGACGGTTTGATTTGCCAAGGGGCGACGAATCAGAGATCAAGACGCGAGCATTTTCCCGCGGATCACCTTATGTCGTTTGTCGTCGAGCCTCTTTACGTTGCCGCGGTCCTTTGCCTGTTGATCACTTTCTCCGAGTGGCTCGCCTGTCGAAAGCACTTCCGTCATCTCGGCTCGGCTTTAATCGTTATTCTCGCCGCGGCCCTGCTGGCGAATCTGCGCGTTCTGCCGTCGTCGCAGAACGCTCCCGCGCTTTACGACGGCATTTTCAATTACATCGCGCCGCTCGCCATTTTCTTCCTCCTGCTCGATGTGAAGCTGAAAGACTTGCGCCAGGCGGGTCCGCCGATGCTGACTCTTTTTGGCATTGGCGCGCTTGGCACGATGGCGGGAGTCATCGCCGGGTACTGTTTGCTCGCCCCGCAGCATCATGGAGTGGATAAGGCTTTTGCCGTGGCTGGAATGTTCACTGGCACCTACATCGGCGGGAGCGTAAATCTCAACGCTGTCGCGCTACAATACGGCGTGGCCAAGAGCGGGACCTTGTTCGCCGCGATCAATGCCGCGGATAATATCATCATGACCCTTTGGATCGTGGCGACATTGCTGCTGCCCCGGTTTTTACAGCGTCTCTGGCCCCGCGCGGTCGCTCACCGCGGTGCCAGCGAGCATCTCGCGGCGGCGAACGTCGCCGAACTCGAGACGAAAGAAGCTGTACGCGTCACTGATCTTTCATTGCTCCTGGCTCTGGGAATCGGAAGCCTCTTCCTGTCGCAGCAGCTAAGTCTCTGTCTGCCCGCCATTCCCTATGTGCTCACCCTAACGACGGTAGCACTTCTCCTGGCGCAGGTTCCCGCGATCCAGCGATTGCGCGGCGGCAGGCTGCTCGGTTATTTCACGGTACTTCTTTTTCTTGCCGTGGTCGGAGCCTACTGCGATCTGGCGGCTCTGATCGCGAACGGCGCGGTTGCCGGGATACTGCTCGCCTGGGTTACAGTCATTGTCGCTATTCACGCGCTCGTGACCTTTGGGCTTGGCGGATTGTTCCGACAGGATTGGGCCATCATTTCCATCGCCTCGAATGCGAACATCGGAGGCGCCACCTCGGCGGGCGTCCTCGCCACCGCCATCGGGCGAGACGATTTGCGGTTGCCGGGGATTCTCGCGGGTTCGTTAGGCAATGCCATCGGGACGTATGCCGGAATCCTAGTGGCTGTTCTTCTGGGCTAATGCCTTGTATTACCGGAACGGGGAGTGAAGCTCACGAAACATCCGCTCGTGCGCTGTATCATATGGAACTGGACGCGAGGAAGCGCGTCCCTCCGGAGGACATGCTTTCGCATGTCCAGGATCACACAGCGCCTCTCGTCTGATACTTGACTTACATGCACTAGGAGCAGTGAAGCGGGATGCTGCTGCCTGAGAGGACGG
>JBBSGS010000188.1:0-5498 GCA_038253875.1 Chthoniobacterales bacterium | reverse complement strand
GTAAAGTTTGAGGTGAAAAAATTCTGCGCCGAACCCCCAATGCGCTTCGTCCGAGGGGAACCAGAGCAGTCGCGCGCCATAAAAGGGCGGCGTCTCGAAGTCGCGTCCCTCGAAGGAGACGTCGTGGAAGGTAAGATCGGTCCCGCCGGTTTGGTGCAGATCGATGTCGCTGTCCTGCGAGAGCGCGACCCCGGTGAAGATGGAAAAATCGAATTCAGCGCGAGCTGTCGAGACGAGACCGGCAAAAGCGAAAAAGAAAAATATGAGCGCGGCGCGAGGTGTGGTCATAGGTTGGTGAGCGGGACGACGCGAGCAAAGTCCTGACCGCCGCTTCTGTCAATCGCCTAACGACTTGCCGTTGCGGCGGTGTCTCGTTAGGCGCTGGAGCGCTCCGCTCTGTCGGAGCGAGTTTGAAACGCGCGATGACAGAGCATCGCGCTCCACGCTTCACCGCGGCAGCGGTTGCTCCGTATTCGCGAGCGCGTAGGCGAGGACGGCGTTGATCGCCGCCGTTTCCGCCAGTTGCCGCGGATCGATCTTGTCGAGCGTGTCTGCGGCCGTGTGGTGATAGTTGAAATAGTAGCGGCTATCCTGGATCGGGCTGAAGTTTGGGACGCCTAGCTTGCGCAGCGGATCGATGTCGGTACCGGCTTCCTGTTTCAGCGCCAGCAAACCTGCGCCGGATTTCTCGAGCACTTTCGCGACCGGTCGGAGGAACTCTTTCAGCTCCGGTTTGCCTACGTAATTAATCCCAAGCGGATGATCGGCGCCGCCATCGGTTTCGATCGCGGCGTACTGGTTCGCCACATCGCCTGCGTGGTCGTGAGCGTAGGTCTTGCCGCCGTGGGTGCCGTTCTCTTCGTTCATCCAGGCGATGACGCGAATCGTGCGTCGCGGACGAAGGCTGAGCTGCCTAACGAGATTGACCGTCTGCATCGCGACCGCGACCCCGGCGCCGTCGTCGATCGCACCCGTGCCCAAGTCCCAGGAATCAAGATGGCCGGAAACGATCACGACCTGCTCCGGGTGCTCGCTTCCTTTCAAGTCGGCGACGACATTATAGCTCTGGGCGTCGGGAAGTTGGTGCGGCGTGAGCACGAGGTGCATCCGCACCGGACCTTGCGGCGCGAGTGCCGCGAGCAGGGTCGCGTCTTCCTCCGCCACCGCGGCCGCGGGGATTTTCGGGGCGTCCGCGGCATAGTCTGTCGCGCCTGTGTGCGGCAGGCGATACGCGGCGCCGCCGACCGAACGGATGAGGGCCGCCGCCGCCCCGAGCCGGGCCGCCGCACTAGGTCCGCCGCTTCGATAGACGACCGCCTGGCCATATGCATCGCCGCCATGGTCTTCGTCCGCCATCTGCCTGTCGAATGGATGATCGAAAAGGACGATCTTGCCCTGGACCTTCCCTTTGCCTAACGACTTCAACTCATCGAAGTCGCGCACCACCACAACCTCCGCAGTAATGCCTGTCGCAGGGGTCGCCACGCTGCCGCCGAGCGCGGTCAGGACAATTTTTTGCGTCGTGTTTACCGCCTGTCCCGGCCATTGCACGAGCGCCGCGGTTTCCTCGCCGCGCACCCAATGCGGCACCATCACATTCTCGAGCTGCGCGTCGAGGCCGAGCCTTTTCAGTTCGCCCGCGACATACTCGACCGCCTTCTGCGCCTGCGCGGAACCGCTCAAGCGCGGGCCGATGTTATTCGCCAGATGCGCGACCTGGCGGTAGGCGTAATCGCTCGTGAGGGCGGCTTGCTGCAGTTGCGCCAGTTCCTGCACGGTTTGCGCCGAATAAAGAGGCGGGGTCGGTGAGGGCGAGGGTGTAGGTGCGGGCGAGTCGAAATCGAGCGCCTCCGGGGCGGGAGGATTCGGTGAAGGTGCCGCCATTGCGCATGCGAACGTGATGCAGATAAGAGCTGGACTGAGAGTTCGGGCAAGTAGAGGCATGCCGCATTCTGACCAGAAACCGCGCAACCTCAAACGCGCGGGTATTGGCGAGCGCCCGAGGTTCGGATAAGGTGACGCCGTCATGCCTGCCCGTGCTCTGACCGACCTTGCCCTTCCTGGCCTAACGAAATTACGCAGCGGCAAAGTGCGGGAAGTCTTTGACGTCGGTGAGACCCTGCTCTTCGTCGCGACCGATCGCCTTTCCGCGTTCGACGTCATTTTGCCGGATCCCATTCCGGACAAGGGCGCGGTCTTGAATCAGATTTCGGCTTTCTGGTTTGGCCGGACGACCTTCGTGAAAAACCATTTCATCACCGCCGACTTAGCCGAATTTCCCGAGCAACTTCAGCCGCACCGGGAGTTGCTGGCCGGGCGCTCGATGATCGTGCGCAAGGCGAGACCGTTGCCGGTTGAATGCGTCGTGCGCGGCTATCTCGCGGGTTCCGGCTGGAAAGATTACCAAACGAGCGGCGAAGTGTGCGGCCATCAACTGCCGCCCAATTTGCGCCTTGCGTCGGAGCTACCCGAACCGATCTTCACACCCTCTACCAAGAACGAAGCGGGCCACGATTTGAACATCGACTGGGCGCAATGCTGCGCGATGCTCGGTCAGGAGGTTGCGGAGCGGGCGCGAGAGCTGAGTTTGGAAATCTATCGCGCCGGGAAAAAGCACGCAGCGAAGTGCGGCATCATTGTCGCCGACACCAAGTTCGAATTTGGCCTAACGAACGACGAGCTGATCCTGATCGACGAATGTTTGACTCCCGATTCCTCGCGCTTCTGGCCGGCCGACAGCTACGCGCCGGGCCAGAGCCCGCCGAGTTTCGACAAGCAATTTGTGCGCGACTATCTCGAAACGCTTGATTGGAACAAGACGGCGCCCGGCCCCTCCCTGCCCAAGGAAGTAATCGAGAAGACTTCCGCCAAGTATCGCGAAGCGTTCCGGCGCCTAACGAACCAAGAACTCGCTGGAGAGCGAGGTGGCCGTTAGCTTGGCCGGTTAAGATATGTCTGCGGTCCGGCCCAACATCCTCTTTATCATGACCGATCAGCAGCGGTTCGATACGATCGCGGCCTTGGGGAATCCTTATATCTACACGCCCAATCTGGATCGTCTGGTGAGGCGCGGTCTGACATTTTCTCGTGCCTACGCGAGTTGTCCGGTGTGCGTGGCCGCTCGCTACACACTTCGAACCGGTTGTGAGCCGCCGACGACGCGTGTCTTTAGTAACACCCGGCCCAAACCGGTGCCGGGCCAGGCGGCACTCATGGAGGAACGCTGCGGTCCGTACCTGGGCCGCGTGATGTCCGGCCTCGGGTATAGAACCTTCGGCATTGGAAAATTTCATACCGCCCCCTGGGACGAAGACCTTGGCTACGAAACATTCTTCCGCAGCGAAGAAAGCTATAACTCCGCGACACGCCAGGGAGACGGTTACGCTGCCTGGCTCGGGCGGGAACATCCGGAGTTTGATTTCCTTGAGCAAGTCTTAGGAGAGCGGACGGAGATGTATTACGTGCCGCAAAGAAGTCCCTTGCCGGCAGAACTCGGAGTTGAATCGTGGGCGGCGGATCGCGCGGTCGAGCAGATCGGCAACCGTGAAGATGCCCGTCCCTACTTTGGCTTTATTTCTTTCATCGGGCCGCACCCGCCGCTCGCGCCCCCCATCCCGTTCAACCGGATGTACGACCCAGATCGCATGCCGGATCCGCTTCTGGGAGAGATCAAGCAGGACCATTTGGACGAAGAGATTCCATACATGCGCTATGCGATTTGGGCCGACGCGATTAACGCCCCTTTGGCGCGGATCGTGAAAGCTCGATACTACGGCGAGATTTCCTATATCGATTCCTGCGTCGGAAGGATACTGGATCGCGTAGAAGCCATGGCCGATGCAGAGAACACCTTGATCTGCTTTTTCTCCGACCACGGCGATCTCCTGGGTGACCATCACGGCTGGCAAAAGCAGAATTTCTTCGAGGGGTCATGTCGCATTCCATTTCTCCTTAGCTGGCCGGCCCGGCTGCCGGTGAATGAATGGCGGGGCGAACTAGTTACTCTGGCTGATCTTTTCGCAATCGCCACTCGTGCCGGAGGGGTATGCGAACTTCGCGACGGAGTAGATGTGTTAGGAATCACGCAAGGCGAAGCCGCGCCGCGCTCGTCTCTGGTGGGAATGGCGGAACCACCTGGCTCGGTCTTTTTCAAAGTGATGGTCGTCAAGGATGAATGGAAATACATCTTCATGGCTAACGGCCGGCGAGAGCAGCTATTCAATCTCAAGACCGACCCTAACGAACTCAACAATCAAGCGGTTGATAGGTCAGACATCAAAAGGAGTCTTTATGCCCTGGCGGTCGCGCGATGCGGCGGTCTTGGCGCGAGCGATGCCTTGGAAGGCGATGATTTGCGCTCATTCCCTTACCAGGAAAGACCTCGGAAAAGGATTTACCAGTTTGATCAATCCCGATCGGTGCACGGGTTTCCTGAGAAGCCCCAAAATGTTGTGCCACCCGCGCCGCGCGAGGCTTACCACCTGGCTCTGTCTACCGAGTCGGTCGAATCTCTCGGCATGGGACTGAGTCCGGGTGATTCTCACTATCGGGCATTTGTGGGGCCGCCCGACCGTTACGATTTGATTGCCGCGATGACCTTCAATCTTCTCACGACGCTGGGTCTCCGGCAGCACCACTCACTTCTTGACCTGGGGTGTGGTTCGCTCCGCGTCGGAAGAGTCCTGATACCTTATCTAAACAGGGGAAAATACTTCGGTTGTGAACCTAACGAATGGCTCGTGCAGGAGGGCATCCGCAAGGAACTTGGCGAGGCTCTCTTGCGGATCAAGCGACCGCAATTCCTCTTCACTGATTCTCCTGCGAGGCTGCAAGAGGTGAGTGCCGTTTTCGATTTTGCAGTCGCGCAATCAATCTTTAGTCACTGTGGGTTGGACCTGATAGCAGCCTGGCTTGGCTCCATCGCAAAAAAGCTGGCACCGACCGGTGCATTGGCTGCGACATTTTTCTCCGGTGATAAGGATAGCACAAAGACAGGTTGGACTTACCCCGGTTGCGTCACTTACAGACCTGATAGTCTCGAACGCCTGGCGTCAGAAGCTGGTTTGCGCTTTGAGATCCTGGATTGGCGGCACCCGCGACAGACATGGGCACTCTTCGCCGCGCCGCAGTTTGATACGAATTGGTTCCGCGAAAAACCACTTACCTGGAATACGAGGATGGAGAGTCTCACTGACAAGGCGTGAGTGACAAAGGCGAAGCCGGAAGCGGAGAAGCCCCCGCTTACGATCAGGACGGGTTGAGATCGGTGCATAACCATGAGTTCATGGCCGAGCCACTTTTTTGCGAGGCCTACGACCGTGGGGTTCGCGCCACGGGTCGAGACTATCAATGGCATTGGCGGGTTCACGTCGGTCTTTGGGTGGCGACCTGCGCCAGCCGGCTGCCTGGCGATTTCGTCGAATGCGGTGTCAACCGCGGCTTCCTTAGCTCCGCAATCATGTGTTATCTCGACTGGGACAGTCTCGGCAAACATTTTT
>JBBSGS010000187.1:0-5508 GCA_038253875.1 Chthoniobacterales bacterium | reverse complement strand
TTTCGTCCGCGAAATTCCCGCGGGCAAAGCAGCGCCTGTGGCCTGGCGCACGGCTGCCGGCAGATCGCGCAAGGTCACTTTCGCGCCCGCGGCCATGACCACGCCATGCTCGATCGCGGTGCGCAGCTCGCGCACGTTGCCGGGCCAATCGTAAGTGAGCAGGGCGTTCATCGCGTCGCTGGTTATTTCGAGCAGCGGTCTCTCGTTCGCCTTGGAGAAATGGCGCAAAAAAGACCGGACGAGAAGCGGAATATCTTCCTTCCGCGCGCGCAAGGGCGGCATTGTGATCTTGACCACGTTGAGACGAAAATAGAGGTCGTCGCGAAACTTACCTTCGCTCACCATCGTCTCGAGGTTCTTGTTCGTGGCCGCAATCAGGCGCACATCGGCGTGCAACGTTTGCGATCCGCCGACCCGCTCGAAGGCGCGCTCTTCGCTGATCACGCGCAAAAGTTTTACCTGAGTGCTGGCGTCGATCTCGCCGATTTCGTCGAGGAAAATGGTCCCGCCATTGGCCTGCTCGAAACGGCCGATGCGGCGCTCATGCGCGCCGGTGAAGGCCCCGCGCTCGTGCCCGAACAACTCGCTCTCGAGCAACTGCGGCGAAAGCGCGGCGCAATGCACGGTGACGAACTTCCCTTTGTGCCGCCGGCTCAAGTTATGGATCGCGTGGGCCGCCAGCTCTTTGCCGGTGCCGCTTTCGCCTTCGAGCAAAATATTCGCCGCCGAGGGCGCCACCTGCCGGATGGTGTCGAGCACTTCGCGCAGCGCGACCGATTCCCCCAAAATGCTTTCGAGCGCGAAACGTTCGTCCACCTGCTTCCGCAAGGAGCGATTTTCCTGCTCCAGCTGCCGGCTGCTCAGCGCGCGGGCGACCAGCATTTCCACCTTGTCGAGGTTGAGCGGCTTGGTCACGAAATCGTAGGCGCCGCGCTTCATCGCCTCGACCGCGGTATCGACTGAGCCGTAGGCCGTCATCATGATGCAGACCGGCGGACGCGGCATCTTCAGTGCGCGCTCGATCAAGGTCATGCCGTCCTCGCCGCCCAACCGCAGATCGGTGATGAGCAAGTCAATCTGATCGCGTTCCATGACGTCGAGCGCGCTCGCGACATCGGCCGCGACGTAGGTGTCGTAATTGTCGCCTAACAATGTCCGCAACCCATCACGGGTGTGCTTTTCGTCGTCGACGATGAGGACGGTGGATTGCATGGAAGAGAAGGATGAAGGATGAAGGCGGAAGGATGAAAAACTCAGCGGCGCGCTTTCACTTTCTTCGTCATCGTAACGCAGATCGAGATGAGTTCGGCTGTTTCGCTTCGTAGTGGTTCGACACGCTCCGGTTTCAGGACGTTCGACGCCGTGAGCAGTTCGAGCCAGAGATCTGTTTCGTCGAGCTCTTGGAGCGCCCCTTCGATCGTGCTGATGAAATCGAGATTCGATTTCGCGCGAGCCGCTTCGCGGTAGTGCGCCGCCACCGAAGTCCCCGAGCGCCGCAACTGTCCTCCCAAAACCCGTGCCACCCCATCGCCGCGCGACAGCGCCTGATAAAGCCTAACGATGCGAAGCGCATATTGAGTGGTGCGCGTCCGCAGATCCAGCGGCGGCTGCTTTTCATCCTTTCGCCTTTTACTATCCCTCCGCCCTCTCCGCCAGCATCCGCACCCGGCGATCCAAAAATGGCAGCCGAATCGTCAACGTCAGCCCTTTGCCCTCGCTGCTCTCTATCGCCATTTCGCCGCCGTGTTCACGGACGATTCGCCTAACGATCAAAATACCGAGCCCCGAGCCCCCGCTCTTCGTCGTAAAATACGGTTCGAAAACGCGGCTCATGTTTTCCGCCGAAATTCCGCCGCCCGTGTCGGTGAAGCTGATCTTCACATGGGTGTCGTCGCGGTCGCTGCGGATGTGGAGAATCCCGCGGCGTTTCATCGCTTCGAAGCTGTTCTTGATCGCGTTGTAAAAGACCTGCTTCATCTGATCGCGATCAAGCTGGAGCGGGGGAAGATCGGAGCGCAATTCGGTCTCGACGACGATGTCGCGATCCTTGATTTCCGGTTCGAAAAAACGCACGGTTTCCTCGAGCAGCGCGTTGATGTTCTCCGGCTGGAGCTGCGGCTTGGCAGGCCGGATCGCGCTCAGGAATTGGGTGACGATCGAGTCGAGCCGGTTGATCTCGGCACGGGCGATGTTGATCGACTCCTGGAGTTCGCGCTTGTCTTCCGCGGCGCTCAACTTGCGCACTTTGCGCTCCATTAATTGCAGATGGATGTGGAGCGAATTCAGCGGATTGCCGATCTCGTGGGCGACGCCGGCGGCAAGCAAAGTCAGCGCCGAGAAGCGCTCCGATTCGATTGTCTCTTCGGCGCTGCGGCGGCTCTCGGTGATGTCGCGCAGAATCATGGCGTGCCCGACCCGCTCGGCGAGGGAGTCGTTAGGCTTCCCGCCGTCCGCCCGGCGCTCGATCATCAGCGGGACGACGTAGAAATTGATGAAGCGATTAGCCGGATAAAAAATTTCCATGTCCCGGCTAAGCACGCTGTTTGATTGCGAGAGCGCCTTCCAATCAAGTCCGCGCACCCGCTCCTCGAGTGGTTTGCCGATCGATTTTTCGCCGTCGAGGCCGAAGATGTCGCAGGCGGCGTTGTTCAGGTAGCTGATCCGCCCGCTGGCGTCGGTGACGATGATCCCTTCCTGGATGGAATTGAAAATCGTCTCGAGAAAACCTTTCTCCTGGGAGAGGCGCAGAAGGTAATTCTGCACCTCCTCCGGGCCGACGCGGCCGAGGCGTTCGATCAATTTTTCCAGGAATCCCGACTTCACCGATTGTAGCGTGCGCTGTCTCAGCACCGAACGCACTGCCTGCGCAGAACGCTTTCCGCTGAGGACAGCGGACACTACATGATGACGCGCGCTTTTCTTCTCTCGCCTGCCTATGCCGGCGGCCGCCGTGCGCAGATGCTCCTGAGCGAGCGGGCGCAGTTCCCGCTCGCCCGGCGTTTGCGCGAAGGAGAAATAGTGTCGTTAGGCGAAGCCTTCACCTTTCTCAGCGGGCTCTATTTTCGCGGGAAGCTGGCTTACGCGAACACCTTCGCTACGGACTTCGAGCGCGTGCTCGTGATCACCCCGACGCGCGGTCTCATGCCGACGCTGGCGACAGTCACGCTCGCGGATCTGCGTGAGTTCGCCGAGGTCGATATCGCGGCGGACGATCCGCGCTACCGCAAGCCGCTGGAGCGCGATCTGCGACGACTCGTTAGGCAAGGTCTGCCCGAGGTCGTCCTCCTCGGCAGCATCGCCACGGGCAAGTACGTGGCGGTGCTCCTTGAGCTTTTGCGGGAGCGATTGCTTTTCCCAGCGGATTTCGTGGGGCGCGGCGACATGAGCCGCGGCGGGCTGCTCCTGCGTTGCGCGGTAGATCGCACCGAGCTTCGCTACATCCCGGTGAACGGCGCGGTGCGAAAAGGGAAGAGGCCGCCAAAGCTGGAACCGCGCCGCTACAACTAACACCCCACCCTGTTATCCCGAGCCGGCGAAGCGCGGCGAGGAACCTCACAAGCCACTCTTGATGTCACTTTCACTAAAGCCGCCGCTCCCGCCGATGGAAGCGCGTTCCGTCGACGAAATCCCCAGCGACGCTGGCTGGCAATACGAACCGAAGTGGGACGGCTTCCGCTGCCTCGCTTTTCGGGACCGCGACGAGATTTTCCTGCAATCGAAAGCGGGCCAGCCGCTCGCGCGCTATTTCCCCGACGTCGTTAGGGCGCTCGGCCAACTGAAGGCGAAACAATTCGTGCTCGATGGCGAGCTGGTCATTCCGATTGGCGGCGCGCTCTCTTTTGACGAGTTGCAGCTGCGGCTTCACCCGGCGGCGAGCCGCGTGCAAAAACTCGCGGCCGCGCATCCGGCGATGTTCGTAATCTTCGACTTGCTTGCCGGGATCGATGGGAAGTCGCTTCTCGCCGAGCCGCTGCGCGCACGCCGCGTTTTACTCGAAAAATTCGCGACGAAATGTTTCCCTAACGAAAAGCAAATCCGCCTCTCGCCGGCCACGACCGAACTGCAGCAGGCGCAGAAATGGTTCAAGACCGTCGGCGGCGATCTCGATGGCATCATTGCCAAGCGCGGCGACGCCGCCTACGCCTCAGGCGAGCGGACCGCGATGGTGAAGATAAAGCAAATCCGCACGGTCGATTGCGTCGTCGGCGGGTTTCGTTATGCGAGCGGAGCGCGGGTCATCGGCTCGCTCCTGCTCGGACTTTATGATGACGCGGGATTGCTTCATCACGTCGGATTTACCTCGGCGTTCAAGGCGAGCGAGAGGGTCGGCCTAACGAAGAAATTTGAAGCGTTAAAGAAGCCGCCCGGGTTCACCGGCAACGCGCCCGGGGGGCCGAGCCGCTGGAGCACGGAGCGAAGCGCGGAATGGGAACCGGTCGATCCGAGGGAGGTCGTGGAGGTGACCTACGATCATTTCACCGGCGAGCGTTTCCGGCACGGGACGAAGATCGTGCGGTGGCGAAAAGATAAAGCGCCCAAGCAATGTAAGCTCGAGCAGGTCGCGCATCGCGAAGGCAAATCGCTCGCGCTGCTCTAACCACTTGCACCTACACTTTCACTTTAACTTACACTCTTCCCTGCGGTGTAAGTGCAGGTGAAAGTGTAGGTGCAAGTGAGTTAGCGCGACCAGCTCGGCTCGGTGATTTTCCCGAGGCCATCGAGCACCTTGGTTTTTCGACTGCTCACAGTGTCGATCATGTAAAGGGTGCCGCCTCCGGTGAAAATCAGGTGCCGCGAATCCGGTCCCCAAGCCGGATCCTGGCCTGTTCCGACGGTTCGTTTGCC
This sequence comes from Chthoniobacterales bacterium, assembly GCA_038253875.1. GTDB lineage: Bacteria > Verrucomicrobiota > Verrucomicrobiia > Chthoniobacterales > UBA10450 > Palsa-1392. The sequence continues at coordinate 663 of JBBSGS010000187.1, read as the reverse complement.
GCCGTTCGCGAGGTCGAGGACAACGACTTGAAACTCGCCGCCCGCGCGCACATTGAAGGCCACCCTTTTCCCATCCGGCGACCAGCTCGGCTCGGTGCAATAGCCGTAGCCGGTGGCGATCTGGCGTCCCTCGCCGCCGCTCGATGAGACGCGATAAAGTTGCGGCCCGCCCGCGCCGTCGAAGGAGTAAATAATCTCATCGCCATCCGGCGACCAGGTGGGGCCGGATTCGACGCCGCGCGAGTGGGTCAAACGCCGTGCCCCGCCGCCGCCCCCGCTCACGGTGTAGAGCTCCGGGTTGCCATCTTTGCTTATCGTTAGGGCAATTCTGCCGCCGTCGGGCGAAAAGGCCGCGCCGCTGTTCGTGCCAGGAAAATTGACGATGCGGTTGCGCGCGCCGCTCGTGAGATCGATCACGTAGACATCGGCGTAGCCGCTCTGGTAACCGGTGTAGGCGATGCGCTCTCCGCGGGGGCTGAGCGAGGGGTGGACGCTGATCGTGCTGTCGTGCGTCAGCTGCCGGACGTGGCTGCCGTCGTAATCGGCGACGTAAACTTCCTTCTTGCCGCTGCGGGTGGCGATGAATGTGATTTTGCTCCCGGCGAGCCCTTTGTTGCCGGTGAGCGTCTCGATGATGTCGTTGGCAAATTGATGCGCGTTCGT
>JBBSGS010000186.1:0-5529 GCA_038253875.1 Chthoniobacterales bacterium | reverse complement strand
GCCCGACCGCATCCTGGATTTTTAGGATCGCGTTCTCGCCTCGGAAAACCAGCAGCATGACCCGCGGGCGCTGGCCATTCACAGTGCCGGTAAAGTTTTTCACGACATAGTCGCGGATCAATTCCTGCGTCGCGCGATGGCTCGGGTCGGCCTCGGTCACGATCGTCTCGGCGTAGCGCCTAACGAGCTCCCTCCCGGGGGCAAACATTCGTCCGCGGATGAGGTCGAGGCCGGTGCGCGAGATGAGGCGAGAGACGATGCCGCCGGTGCGCGATTTGCGCATCGAGTATGGCGTAACGATGACGTACGAAAGTTCTTCAGGATGCATAAATGGCGGTGGAGCGGCTGCGGGGACTCGGCTGCCGGGGGGCGGCACTCGAAAGTCGCTCGGACGGGACGGAAGGTAGCCGTCCGCTAACGAGCCTTCAACAAGGTTTTCGCGTGCGGCGCTGGCTGTCTGGACGCTTCGCTCGGCGAAGCGCGGGTCCGCGGTCGATTTTGCCTAACGACCGCGACTTCCGCACCGCCCAGAGGGCGGCGTCTACAAAGCAGCGCGACCCATTTCCCGCGACGGCGTTCTATTTCGATTTGAAAACCGGAGCGGCGAAAAGCCCGGACGACTGTTGGAAACTGCTCGCGCAAAATGCCGGAGACGATCAACACGCCGCGAGCGCGGAGTGCGCCGTGAAAGCTGGGCGCGGCCGCGATCAACAGCTCGCTGAAAAGATTTGCCGCAATGACCTCGAAAGGCTGCGGGAGTTTCCAGCGCAGCAGGTCGATGGCGAGAAACTTCGCGCCGCTGATTTTGTTCAGCCGCGCGTTCGCGCGCGCGTGTGCGATAGCGCGTGGATCGTTGTCGAGTCCGAGCACTTCCTTCGCCCCGAAACGCCGCGCGGCGAGCGCGAGGATTCCCGTTCCTGTGCCCGCGTCGAGCAGGCACCAACACCGCGGAAGTTTCCGCGTCGTCGCTTCGAGCAAACGCAGGCACATCGCAGTGGTCGGGTGGTCGTCTGTTCCGAATGCACCAGCGGCCGGAATAACGAGTTGTCGTTGTTGGCTCGGCCTTGCTTGCGGCACAACCACCAGCCGCCGGCCGATGCGAAGCGGCGCGCGCACTTTCGCTTGCTGATATTGCTTCTGCCAATCACGCGCCAACCGCTCCGCTGCTCCTCCGAAGCGACGGACTAAATCTGAAGCTTCCGCTTTTGTTGCGCAGGTCAGCTGCACGATACTTCGCGCCCGGCCTGGTCGATCGATCACCGCCACGTTGCCAGGCGATGCTTCTTCGAGCGCGTGCTCATGCGCCGCCAGCCATGCCGCTGACGCGTGAAATGTCCAGAGGTACATCCGTTGTCCGACTCGATAGCACATCCGCGCGCAGGGTGCGATGCCGGTTGCCAATGGGGCCATCGTGTGAAATCGGTGCAGTCCCCTAAACGCCATGCTCATTGTTATGAAAGCAAATGCCTCGACCGCCGAGGTCGAAGCGGTGGTCCGCGTAATCGACGCGCTCGGCTTGCGCGCTCACCCAATGCCCGGTGCCACCCGCACTGCGATCGGCATCACCGGCAATCGCGGCGAAGTCGATCTCCGGCATTTCGAAAATCTTCCGGGCGTGGCGGAGGCGATCCGGGTGAGCAAGCCCTACAAACTAATCAGCCTCGATCTGCGGCCCGACCGCACCGTGGTCGATCTCGGTGACGGCGCACGGATTGGCGACGGCTCGCTCGCGCTCATTGCCGGGCCGTGCGCGGTCGAGACGCGCGCGCAGCTTTTTGCCGCGGCGACGGCAGTAAAAGAATCAGGCGCGCGCTTCTTCCGCGGCGGGGCCTTTAAGCCGCGGACTTCGCCCTACGCTTTTGCCGGTCTGGGCGAGGAAGGTTTAAAACTCCTCGCCGAAGTGCGTGCGGAACTCGGGCTCAAAATCGTCAGCGAAGCGCTCGATGAACCGAGCGTTGATCTGGTGGAAAAATACGCGGACATGATCCAGATCGGAGCGCGCAACATGCAAAACTACACCCTTCTGCGCCGGGCCGGCCGCTCACATTTGCCAGTGCTTTTGAAGCGCGGAATGGCGGCGACGCTCGAAGAGTGGCTGCTCGCCGCGGAATACGTCATGGCGGAAGGAAATTACCGGATCGTTCTCTGCGAACGCGGGATGCGCACTTTCGCGCAGCACACCCGCAACACCCTCGATCTCGCGGTCGTGCCGGCAGTCCGGCGCATCTCGCACCTTCCGATCGTGGTCGATGCGTCACACGGCACCGGGCATAGTTACATGGTCGCACCACTCGCCTGTGCTGGCGTTGCGGTCGGCGCCGATGGACTCATGATCGAAGTCCACGCGAAACCGGAGGAAGCGCTTTCCGACGGCGCGCAGTCCCTCACGATTGCGGAATACGCGAAGCTGGTCGAGGAAGTGCGCGCCATCCACGACGTCGTCGCCTAATGAGAGCCCGGAGGGACGTGCTTCCACACGTCCAGTTTCTGAAGGAAGTAAAGAGCCTCCCCGTTCTCCCTCACCCCAACCCTCTCCCAATCCCGGGAGAGGGGGCCGCTTATTATGTCGATGACGGTGTTACCTGAAACACTGACTTATTTCTGATAAAGACGGACGCTAGAAACTGGACGTGGGGAAGCACGTCCCTCCTGTGGCTAGTGCAAGCATCACCCGAATCTATGGCGGGAATTACGGGTTGACTTCGAGATAGCGACCGACCGCGAACCAGTCGAGCAAGTTCAGTCCACCATTCAGTTGACGGATACGACAAACTAGAGAGCGAGAAAATTGCCGAGCAACTTCGCGCCTTCACTCGTGAGAATAGACTCCGGATGAAACTGCACGCCGTGAATCGGGAACTTCCGATGCCGCAGCCCCATAATCTCGCCATCCTCGGATCGTGCCGTAATCTCGAGCGCCTCCGGCAACCCTTCCTGTCTAACGACAAGCGAATGATAACGCGTCGCTGAAAACGGCTGCGCTAATCCCCGAAAAACGCCTTCGTCGTTATGCTGGATCTCCGAGGTCTTGCCGTGCAACGCGCGCGGCGCCCGGACGATTTCACCGCCGAAGACCGCACCGATGCATTGATGCCCGAGGCAAACCCCGAGGAGCGGAAGGCGCGGCCCGAATTCGCGAACAAGCTCGCAACTGATTCCGGCCGCCTCCGGCCGGCCCGGCCCCGGCGAAATGCAAATCCGCTCCGGTTGCAGTGCCTTAATTTCCGCGAGCGTAATCTGATCATTCCGCCTAACGAATGGCTCTGCGCCCAGCTGGCCGAAGTACTGCACCAGGTTGTAAGTGAACGAATCGTAGTTATCGATGATGAGGAGCATTAGCGGGTGATTCTCTTGGCGCGTGCGACCGCCTTCATCATCGCCAGCGCCTTGTTGACGGTCTCCTCGTATTCCGCGGACGGCTGGGAATCGGCCACGATCCCCGCCCCGGCTTGTGCATAGGCTTTTCCGTTTTGCAGAACGATCGAACGCAGAGCGATGCAGGAATCGAGATTCCCGTCGAAACCGAAGTAGCCGACCGCGCCCGCGTAAAAGCCGCGGCGCGCCTTTTCGAGTTCAGCTATCAATTGCATCGCCCGCACCTTCGGCGCGCCGGAAACCGTTCCGGCGGGGAAAGTGGCTCGCATGGCGTCGAAAGCGCTTCGGTCCGCGTTTAGACGCCCGACCACGTGCGAGACGATGTGCATCACATGACTGTAACGTTCGATCACCATTTGTTCCGTCACGCGCACGCTTCCGAATTCCGCCACTCGTCCAAGATCGTTGCGCGCGAGATCAATCAACATCACGTGTTCCGCGCGTTCCTTCGGATCCGCCAGCAACTCCGTCGAGTTCGCGTCGTCCTCCGCGGCGGTCGCGCCGCGCGGGCGCGTGCCAGCGATCGGTCGAATCTCGAGCATCCCGTTTGTCGCGCGGACGTGTAACTCCGGCGAGCTGCCGACGAGCGAAAAGTCGCGTCCGAGCTCGAGACAGAACATATACGGCGAGGGATTGATGAAGCGCAGTGCGCGATAGAGATCAAGCGAGTCCCCGGTAAATTCCGTCTCGAAACGTTGCGACACTACTGCTTGAAAAATGTCGCCGGCAGCGATATGTTCCTTAGCCGCCCGCACCATTGCTTCAAACTCGGTGCGCGTCGTGTTGCTGCGCGCATCCGCTGGCGGGGACGCACCTTCGCTTTCGAGCAACGGCAAGCGCGTCGGTCGAGCGAGCCGTTCCAGAGTCCGCTCGATTCGCCTAACGGCTTCCTTGTAGGCGACCTTTGGATCGTCGCCTTCTTTGAGAAAAACATTTTCGATCACCCGCAGTCGGCGGAGCCGGTGATCGAAAACGATCAGAGTTTTCGCGATGACGAACATCGCCTCGGGCAAATCGAGGCCGTCGTGAGGCGCGAGCGAAACGGTAGGCTCGAAATGGCGAACGACATCGTAACCGAGGTATCCGATTGCGCCGCCCGCGAAGTGGCCAAGCTCCTCGCTCGGGGGAAAGCGAAATCGCGCCATCACCTTTTCCAGCTCGGCGAGGGGATCGGAGGTCGTTTCGAAGATTCGGCGCTCGTCGCCTTCCTGAATCGTGATCGTGCGTCCCCGGCTCTCAAGAACGAGGTGCGGATCAAACCCAAGAAAAGAAAATCGCCCTAACGACTCGTTGTGCTCGGCGGATTCGAAAAGAAAGGAACCGTTGCTCTCCCGTAACTTGTCGAAAATGGAGATTGGCGTTTCGGAGTCGGCGATCAACTCCGTGTAAACCGGGACAACGTTACCGCGTGCGGCGCGGAACCGGAACTCCGAAGGTGAAGGATACACGGTGCAAGGTAACACGTCGATCAGAGGAACATTGAAACGGCCAAGCGTTCCATCTTTTGCGCTTGCGGACCGCTTTGCAGGAGGAGCACGCCGGCATTCACCGCTTCGACTCTGCGACTCGCTCTTTTAGCGCGCCACTAGCGCTGGCTAGATTGGGGTCCAGACCACGGTGAAAATGGAATTGATCTTTAGCGCACATTCGTTAGGCGAAGACTTCCAGGGTTGCTATTATTCCCAACCGTCCTTCGTAAAATTAGATACCTGGCCAGGATCAAGGAGCCTTGCAGTTCTTGTATGGGGCGCGGGTGCGTGCTCAGTCGAGGCTTCATCGAGCGACTCGTTAAGGGAAATGGGAAATCAGAATAAAATCCTAAGACAGTGTGATAACATGAAACAAAGATCTGATCGCCAGGGTATATGTTTGTTACATCTCGGTGCCGCACCACCGAGGATCGATCGTCGTGGCCGCGGATTTTTGCGATAGGGTATCCCCGGGGAGTAATCGAAAGATTGTCCAATCGCTCCGTAAAACGCAAGCCCACGGAGGACAAGGAATTATTGATTGCAGTTCTTGGAGTCGACCTCTCCCGGGTTTTACCGTCTGACTTGAGGCGACGAATCTGACGTCGATGCCGCAACGCGAACATTATCTCTTTGTCTGCACAAACGACGTGCCGACGACAATCCACGCGGATCATGCGCCGCG
>JBBSGS010000185.1:0-5546 GCA_038253875.1 Chthoniobacterales bacterium | reverse complement strand
TCTGATAAATCGGCGTCATGACCGCGCCGGTCGAAGGGTCGGGAGATTGGCCGGCGTGGATCACGCGGGTGGCAAGATGGTGTTTCTTTTTCATTTTTTTAAACCGCGGATTACGCGGATTGCACCGATCGGAAGAAGAGAGAAGAGGCTCGCCGCATCTCTTTCTTATCCGTGTAATCCGCGGTTATTTCTGCATGTGTAGCCGCAGGTAGGAGAGCAGATCGGTACGGGTGATCAGGCCGAGGAACTTGTCGCCGTCCATCAAGATCGCGACGCGCCCGCGATCGAACACGCCTAACAAGTCGGAGATGTTTGCCGCGGGTGAGAGAGTTTCCAGCCGGTCGGTCATGGCCGATTTTACGAGGTCGTTAAAGAGGGCCGGATCGCGGTGCACTTTCACGAGGAGATCGGATTCATCGATGATTCCGACGGCGCGCCCCTCGCCGTTGAGCACTGGCAACTGCGAGACATCGGCGGAGCGCATGCGCTTGAAAGCGGTCAGGAGAGTGTCGTTAGGCCCAGCGGAAATGACTTCGCCTTTCTCGGGCCGATGGGAGATGAGGTCATTCAAATCGCCCTGCGCCGGACGCTGGACGAAACCTTGCTCGGCCATCCAAAAATCGTTGAACATCTTCGAGAGATATTTGTTCCCGGTGTCGCAAATGAAGGTGACAACGCGTTTCTTTTCCGACTGCTCGCGGCAATAACGAAGCGCCCCGGCGAGAAGGGTGCCGGTCGAGGAGCCGCCGAGGATTCCTTCCTTGCGCAGGAGCTCGCGCGCGACTTCGAAGCTCTCCGCGTCATCGATCTCAAAGGCGTCGCGCACCAGCGACATGTCCGCGTTGTCGGGAATGAAGTCTTCACCGATGCCTTCGACGGCCCAGCTTCCCGCTTTTTCTAGTTCGCCTTTTTTAATCCACTCATAGAGGATCGAGCCGGTCGGATCGGCCAGGATCATCTCCAGTTTCGGCTGTACCTTTTTAAAGAACCTGCCGAGACCGGTCAACGTCCCGCCGGAGCCGACGCCGATGACGACGGCGTCGACGTCGTGATTCATCTGCTCCCAAATTTCCGGACCGGTGCCGCGCTCATGGGCGAGGGGATTGGCTGGATTGCCAAACTGGTTAACGTAAAACGCGCCCGGAATTTCCGCGGTCAAGCGCGAGGCGACGTCCTGGTAATACTCCGGGTGTCCGCGCATCACGTCGCTTCTCGTTAGGCAAACTTCCGCTCCGAGGGCGCGGACATGCGCAATCTTCTCCTGCGACATCTTATCAGGGATGACGAGGATGATGCGATAGCCTTTCGCGCCGGCGATGAGGGCAAGGCCGAGGCCGGTATTGCCGGCGGTCGCCTCGATCACGGTGCCGCCGGGCTGCAGTTTCCCTTCGCGTTCCGCCGCTTCGATCATGGCGAGCGCGACGCGGTCCTTGATTGAGCCGGTCGGGTTTTGATTTTCCAGCTTCACGAAGAGCTGGCACGGCCCGGTATCCATTCGCGTGATCTCGACCAGCGGGGTATTGCCGATAAGCGAGAGAATAGCCGGCGGTTTGGCAGGCGACGATGGTTTGGCAGGCGGCGCGGTTGTCATGGAAAAAAAGTGGCTTTGATCACGCTGCGAAGAGGCTGAAAGCATTGTTAGGGTAATCAATCCCGACCCGATAGTGTCGGAGAAAATTGTAGCCCACGATTCCATCCAGCCGGGTCCCGGTCGCCTGGCTCAAGACCTCGAGAAAATCGCCGACTAGGATATCGAGGTCGCGCACCGTAGCCGATCCTAGCCCCAGCGATTGCAGGCGGGCGGCCTGCATCGCGATGGGAGCGCCGCCAATCGTGACGGTGCCTATCGGCCGCGTCTCGAGTTGGAGGTCATGCGCCAGCCGGGCGGCGATGGCCGTCGTCGAAGTCCCGGTGTCGATGGCAAATCGGAAGGGGCCGCGTTCGTTGAGATATGCCTCGACGAGAATGAGCGGCTTAGCCGGATGAGCCAGTTGGATCGGCAGTTCCACCAATGGCGGCGGTCCAAAATATTCGCAGCGTTTTGGATCATCGAGCCGTAATGCGGAGGCACGGAAATCGATCGTTAGGCGGAAATCCTTAAGGAAATTATAGCCAAGATCGCCGTCGACGCTGGCGCCGACGGCGCGCTCGAGCGCGCTTAGGTCGAGAATGGCCACGTCCACTTTTTGGCGCCGCACCTCTCCCACGCCTAACGAATCGAGAACGCCCGTTCTCGCCTCCACCACGCCGCCCGCGGTTTGTCCCCGTTTCGAGCCCGTCGTTTGCACGCCTAACGAGTCGGCGAGCGGTGGGCTGAGGAGAGTGGTGCCGGCGCCAGTATCGAGAATGAATTGATAGGGTCCCTCGTCATTCACGCGCACAGGCACGAGGAGAAGTGGTTGCGCTCCGCCCGCGACCCGGAAGGGGACGCGGGACTGTGGGGGCGGGGCGGTAGATGAAAGCATGTCGCTTGGCATGATGGCGCTGGCTTTACGCGACCATTCGGTCGAGGCGGCGTCAAGCTGCCGCGGCGCTGCGGCATCGCTCGACGGGGCCAAATTTTGTGGTGTGTCTATTCCCAATCGCTCGATTTCGCTCGCTCGCTAGACCGCAGGCGCAGCCTGCGCTACGAATGACGACCTTGCACCGTCCTGCGAAATTCGTCCTGGCTGCGCTCACGCTTTCGCTTCTTTCCGCTCAGGCGGAAAAGCCGCTGCAGCAAGAGACGGAAAGCTCTTACCCGCTTCCGCCCGATGGCTCTATCAGGATCGAAGCTGGCGATGGCTCGATTCAGATTTATGGGTGGAAGGAATCGCGGGTGAGGGTGGCTGCGCTTCGCAACGCCTACACTGCGGCACGCCTGCAACAAATCGAGGTCGCGACCGACCCACGGCCGCGCGCCATCTCTGTCCAAGCTTTGATTCCGCCGGCTCGGGGGATTTTTGCGGATCGCTCCGGGACAGTCGATTTATTCGTGAACGTCCCCGATACGGCGCGCCTGGAACTAAAACTGGTGAACGGCGAAATCAGCCTTCAGGGATTGCGCGGCGGAAGCGCCCACGCCGAGCTGGTGAATGGAAAAATCACTGCCTTAAATTGCGTCGCTCGCATGCGCGCCCACTCCATCACGGGGGCGCTCGAAGTGTTCCGCGACTGGTGGGAAAATTTTCCCGCGACCTATGATTTCTCGGTGGGTTACGGAACGATCCGCGCCCGTTTCCCGGAAGGAGCGCAATTCCGCGTCGATGCTGAAACGGCGAATGGCCATGTTTCGAACGAATTCGGTTTGAAAAAGCCAACGACCCGTGGCCCCGGGGAAAAGCTCGAGGCGGCGACCGCGGCGGATGCGCCGGTCACGCTCCATTTCCGCACCGACGGCGGCAACATCAGCATCGACAGCTTTCGTTAGGCGCGGAAACATTAAGGCATGCCTTCCTTCGACATCGTTTCTGAGATCGACAAACAGGAGATCGACAATGCGCTCAACCAGGCGCGCAAAGAACTCGCCACCCGCTTCGATTTCAAAGGCACCGCCGCCGAGATCGAGCAGGAGAAAGACAAGATCGTCCTGACCGCGGAAGACGCGTCGCGGCTGCGCGGATTACGCGAGATCGTGATCGGGAAACTGTCGAAACGCGGGGTCGATCTGCGCAACGTCGATCAACAGGAGCCAGCCATCTCGTCCATCGGCCACGCGCGTCAGGAGTTGAAAATTCAGCAGGGTCTCGAGGGCGATAAGGCAAAAGAAATCATCCAGGCGATCAAGGGCGCCGGGTTCAAGGTGCAGAATCAATTGCAGGACCGGCAGATCCGCGTCACCGGCAAAAAGCGCGACGATCTCCAGGAGGTGATCGCCTTTGTGAAAAGCAAAGACTTTGGCGTGACGACGAACTTCCAAAACTTCCGGGATTGATTACAAGTGAGCGCCGGCCAAAGGGTGGTTGGGGGATTGCCAACGACTCGGCGATCTGATGGATTTGTAGACGCCTCCCTCTGTGTATCTATTAAGCGTGTATTCGCCGACAGCGCCGGAGGCGCGACACGTTTTTAGAACGACGACCCCACTAGGTCCAAGCTCCGTAGCGACGACATGTGGGTGCACCATCCCGCCAGATGCCGCTCCGAACGGAGCTAAGCCGTTTTTTTTTGGCCTGAGCTATAAACATGTCGCTCCTCCGGCGCTGCCTCGATACACGTTAAAGATTATTTGAGAGGCGCGCTATGCGCGACGCTTGGAACGGCCAGGCCCGCACCGCGCTTCGCGGAGCGAAGCGTCTACAGTATGAGCGCAGCATGTTATGGTCGTTAGGCACGATTTCGTATAGAAATGGCGATATAGTTAAAGGAACATCATGAAAAAAGTTAATCTTAGCGAAATTGGCGAGGCGGAGCGCAAATCGCCCAAAGGCAAGTTCCATAAATTCGTCAAAGACATCTCCGTCGCCCTCGGCCGGGAGAAGGATTCGCTCGACCTCGCGAAACGACATCCGTTCGACCTCGCCGCCGTCCGGATTCCAAAGGGTAAGACTTATTGCCCGTATCACTCCCACAGCGCGGAGACTGAGCTGTATCTCGTGGTTTCGGGCCGCGGCCTTGTTCGTGATCGTGCTGGCTCGGCGGAAGTGCGCGCGGGCGACGCCTTCCTTTTCGCGCCGGGCGAAGCCCATCAGCTCTCCAATGTGGGCGACGAGGATTTTGTCTATTACGTCATCGCCGATAATCCGCGCGGCGATTCCTGTTACTATCCCGACAGCCGCAAATTTGCCGTGGCCAAAGAAGGCTTCGAAGAAGTTATCACTAAGGGCGATGAGACTGACTACTTCGAAGGCGAGGAGTAAGCCGGCGGATAGGCTAACTCAGACTGAGGGGAATCGCGGGATGCCTAAGTTATTGATTCAATTAAAACGCATGGTCGATGGATGTGCGGCGCTGACCGGCACGCGGGCGGACGGATCGGTGACCTGGCAACGGCAATCGGGTCAGCGCGGGCTCGTTTTCCCTACGCATGACTTAACCCATTACACCGTCGAGACCGTCCTGGGATATGGGGGCGGCTTCTACGGACTGCTAGCGAACGGTTGGGAGTTGGGCGATTTTTCCGCGCCCTGGCCCCGTGGACCGATTCCGACGGAGGCGCGGGAGGTGGAGTTGCTCGTCGGGCTGTTTGAGACCGAGCGCCGCATGGGCGGCGGCTGGACCGCCGCGGAATTGCGGTCGCAAGGGGAGCTTTACGCGGCTTCGCAACGGCCAGGGCGTCAAGGTGTCGTGATGCCCGCCCTCACTGACGAAGACATTGGGAAGGTGCATGCCTTACAGAAAAAAGTTCTAGGGCGCTGGGCGACGACCAAAACGGGCGAGACGCTGGAACTTTCCTTCGAATACCGTCGGTCAAAAACTTAGTGCTTGGCATTAGCGGAAGGATGAGTGGAGCGCGACGCTCTGTCGTCGCGATGATCCTCTGCACGCCCGGCCAGCCGTCTCGTTTCAAGTGAGTCAGTGCAATTAGCCAACTCTTTGCGGAATACTCCTGCCGCGCGTTGTCTCTC
>JBBSGS010000184.1:0-5619 GCA_038253875.1 Chthoniobacterales bacterium | reverse complement strand
TCCCCGCAACTGGCGTGTTTCTCGCCCGTCGCGTTGTGATCGACGTAACACATCATGTCGACGATCTCCCCGGTCACTTCTTTGGTCGCGGAGGCGTCGGGTTTTTCTTTGCCCTGTTCAGCCGCCAGTGCCAGCGGCGAGGTCGCGAGCGCCGCCGTGAAGACGACCGCCACTGCGACCTCCATTAATTTCGGAACTTTCGGATTGCTTGAATACATTCCGGAAATTCGCCCGAACCGGCCGCTGGTCAATCGTTTGTCCGGGCGCTCTGCGCTTCGATGAGTTGCGCAAAATCCGCAAAGAAATAGCCGGCATCGTGCGGACCGGGCGCGGCCTCGGGATGATATTGCACGCTGAAGATCGGAAGCTCGCGGTGACGCATCCCTTCGACGGTCCCGTCATTCAAGTTGACGTGCGTCACTTCGACGTCGTTAGGCAAGGAGTCGGGATCGACCGCAAAGCCGTGGTTCTGTGAAGTGATCGCGACTTTGCCACTGGTGAGATCTTTGACCGGTTGATTGCCGCCGCGATGGCCAAACTTCAATTTAAATGTGCCGCCGCCAAAGGCGAAGCCGAGCACTTGGTGCCCGAGGCAAATACCGAAAATCGGAGTCCGCCCCATCAGACCGCGCACGGCCTCGTGCGCATAATCGAGGGCCGCCGGATCGCCCGGACCGTTGGAAAGAAAGACGCCGTCCGGGTTGACCGCGAGCACCTCCTCCGCGGTGGTGGTCGCGGGCACGACGGTCACGCCGAATCCATTCTGCCGCAGCCGGCGCAGGATGTTTTCCTTGATCCCGTAATCGTAAGCGACGATGCGATGCCGGATCGGTGGCAGGCTGGCTGCGCGGAGACTTGCAGTCGCCCACGCCGTGCTCGATTTGTCGTCCGGATCCCATTGGTAGGCGGCCGGCGCCGTCACTTCGCGCACGTAATCCATCCCGATGACACCTTTGCCTTCAATCGCGCGCCGGACCGCCTCTTCGTGGGAGATTTCGTCTGTCGTTAGGCAAGCCTTCATCGCTCCGCGCGTGCGCAGATGCCGCGTCAGCGCCCGCGTGTCGATATCCTGCACGCCCGGGATGTTCCAACGTCGCAAATACTCGTCGAGCGAACTTTGCGCGCGCCAGTTGCTCGCGATCTCGCTCAGTTCCTCGATGACGAATCCGCGGACATGCGGCGAGCTACTCTCGGCGTCGGCATCGTTCGTTCCGTAATTGCCAATGAGTGGATAAGTCATGGCCACGATCTGCCCGCGATACGAAGGATCGGTCAGCACTTCCTGGTAGCCGGTCATGGAGGTGTTGAAGCAAATCTCGCCGACGCAGCCGCCGGCGGCGCCAAATGATTCGCCCTCGAAAATTCGGCCATCTTCCAAGGCAAGAAGCGCGCGCATGTTGGCGCACTCTGTGCGTTCGCCAAAGAATTTCAATCCGCTAAAGTTGAATCGTGAGCGAATCGGATAGCAACCCCGCGAGTGTACCGCTGCTTTTCCCGGATCCGGTGATCGAGTACTACCTGACAAAAATCGATCGCGCGGCCATTCGCGAGCAGTTGCGAAAAACGCCGGGGGAACGGCTGCGAAGTCTGGAAAACAAAGGGGGCGATCATGATCAGCGTCTGACAGTCCTTGAGAAACTGCCGCTTAGTCCGAGGAAGCCAAAGCTCGACATGGGCGTCGAGCCGGCTTGGTTTGCCGAAGCCGAGGCTGTCCCATTACTCTTTCCTGATCCCGTCATTGACGCCTACCTGATAGACGTAGACCGCGGCTTGATTCGCGAACAGCTTAAGCTCGACCCCGCCGGCCGCCTGCAATGCCTCGAAAGTATGGCGGATTTTTACGAATCGGCGCGGCGGATCCAAGCGACTTCGGCAAACGCATGAACGACACTCCTGCCGCGAAATTCCGAAGATTATATGAGCTTCTCTTGAACGCTCGGGTTGAATTCATCCTCATCGGCGGGGCGGCGGCTAACCTCCATGGATCACCGCGCTTCACCTTGGACGTGGATGTTCTTTACGCACGCAATCCAGTAAATTTGCGACGACTCGTTGCGTGCCTCGTCCCCATTCACCCTTATCTGCGAGGCGCACCGCCCGGGCTGCCTTTCAAGTTCGATTTCCGGGCTGCGCGCCAAGGATTGAACTTTACTTTCCTGACCGACTGGGGGCCACTGGATTTGTTAGGCGAAGCGGCCGGATACTTTTTTGAAGATTTGCTTCCCCATTCGCACGCCCAGAATCTCGATGGACTGCTGGTTCCAACCGTGGACCTGGACAAGCTCATTGAGTTGAAGCGCTTCGCCGGTCGTTCGAAAGACAACGAAGTCATTGCTGAGTTGGAAGCGATTCGGCAAGACAAGATCGCTTCCGCAGAAAAAAAACGCCCCGGTCAGACCTGACCCAGCGCCGCAGCACTTGTGCCTGCAAGAAAGCCCGAACCGCTCGCGCAGTTCGGGCTTGAATTATTACCCCACAGGTGCCGTTTAGGCGGATATCCCGTTCCCTTATGGTAACGGGCGGGTGACCGCCGCTGGGGCGTCTGACTTCCAATTAAGGCCTGCCATCTTCCCCTAACGACCTAGCCCCCTGAGCTAACAAACATCGGTCCGGGCATCACACCTGTAATCTCGAACACCGCAGGGTAAATTTTTTCCTGGGACAAATCCAGGTGTCGAAAGGTGTCGATTGAGAGCTGAAAGTAGACACAAATAGGTCTTTGAACCTTCAACTCTCAATCGGCTCCTCCCGTTTTTTCAAAGAACTACTCGCGTAATTCCACCTCCAGCTCGCTTTTCAATCGTGCGCGAATCCGGTCGTGGGCCGCGTTGACTTCGTCGTGAGTCAGTGTGCGATTTCTCTCCCGGTATGTCAACGAGTAGGCGAGCGATTTTCGGCCGTCGCCGAGATTTTCCGCTTCCCGACCGCTGAACAGATCGAAGAGCTCCACTTCCGCGAGAAGCGGCTCAGGCGCACTCGTTAGGGCGGCGAGCACCTCCGCGTGGCTGAGCGTTTCCGGCGCGAACAGTGCGATGTCGCGCGTGATCGAAGGAAAGCGCTGCAGTTCCTCGAAACGACGCGCCTCCAGCGCGATCTCCAGTTCGTTAGGCACATCGATTTCCGCAATGAAAACCGGCGTGGCCGCTCCCGCCTTCTGCGCATGCGCGACGGAAAGCTGGCCCGCGACGCCGAGCAGAGTAGTGCCCGAAGAAATTCCGGCGGCCAGAGCGAAGTTCGCACTATCGCAACGCTCCCAGCGCAACGGCCCAAGTCGGAGAGCCTCCAGCGCGCCCTTGAGATCGAAGAAATCAAGGAGACGCGCGCGACCAGCGCGCCACTTCGCCTCGCTCTCCACCGGTCCCGTCAGGAGCAACACGAGACGCCGAGATTCCGCTCCAGCCGGCGGCAAAAAAACGCGCCCGAGTTCGAAAAAGCGCACACTCTTCGCCCCGGCCCGTAGGTTGCGCTCGAGCGCGACGAGCAATCCCGGGACGAGGCTCGGCCGCAGCGCGACATGATCTTCACTGAGCGGATTGCGCAGCGCGACCGCCTGCTCGGTGAAACCTGCGCCTAACGAGTTGCGACTGACCAGCGCGGAAGTGCGCGCCTCGCAAAAGCTGCGGGCCGCGAGACACTGGCGCAGTTTCGCTTCAAAATCGTAACGGCGATCCGCCGTCGAGACCGCCGTAAAGCAGCTGCGATTGGAGCCGCTGATTTGGTTGATCCCAAATACGCGCACGATCTCTTCGATCAGGTCGATTTCGCGCCTGAGATCGGAGCGATAACTCGGGATGTTCCAAATCGATTGCTCATCCGTCCCGCCAAGTTTTCGCAGACCGAAGCCTTCCAAAATTTGGTCTGCCCGCGCTGGCGGGACCGTGACACCGAGCAGCCGATTGCACCGCGCATAGCGCAACGAAAATCCGGGCGGCGGCGGCGGCAGGACGCCGGCCACAATCGTCTCGTGAGCTGCGGTACCGCCGGCGATTGCGACGAGCAGCTGGGCGACTCGGGCCGAGGCGCGCAAAATCATCGCCGGATCCACTCCGCGCTCGAAGCGATAACTGGCGTCGCTCGGCAGATTCAGCTCGCGGGCGGTTCGCCGGATACTCGCGGGCGAGAAATAGGCGCTCTCGAGAAGGACGTTGCGCGTCGTGGCAATGACGCCACTGTCTTCCCCCCCCATTACACCGCCGATCGCGACGCCGCGTTGGGTATCGCCGATGAGGAGAACGCGCGGGTCGAGGTTGTAAGTGCGGCCATCCAGGGCCAGAAATTTTTCGTTAGGCTGGGCGAGCCGCACGTGGATCCGACCCGTCAATTTATCGGCATCGAAAGCGTGCAGCGGCTGGCCGAGTTCCAGCATCACGAGATTGGTCACATCGACCACGTTGTTGATCGAACGGAGGCCGACCGCTTCGAGTTTCGCGCGCAGCCACTCCGGACTCGCCCCGACCGTCACATTTTCGATTCGCAGCGCGGAATAAAACGGGCATTCGTTAGGCGCGCTGATCCTCACAGCGCCGGTCTCGCTCGTGGCCGCCTCCGCAATCTCCAAGACCCGGAGCGGCTTCTCCGTGAGCGCGGCGATCTCCCGCGCGAGGCCGTAGTGGCTGAGGAGGTCCGCACGATTCGGCGTGATCTCCAGGTCAAGAATCGTGTCGTTAGGGAAAAGCTCGCCGATCGGCGCGCCCACGGTCGCTTCGGGAGAGAGGATGAGCAGGCCGGCCGCGTCGTCCGCGATCCCGAGTTCTTTGGCGCTGCAGAGCATCCCCTGCGACTCGACCCCGCGCAGTTTGCTCGCCTTGATTCTAAAATCGTTAGGCAAAACCGCGCCGGGCAAGGCGAGCGGCACTTTGTCACCGACCCCGTAATTTTTTGCCCCACAGACGATCTGGCGGGGCTGCCCGCTGCCGTCATCCACTGCACAAACGCTCAATCGATCCGCGTGCGGATGCGGCGAGGAAGCGGTGATTTGCGCGACAACCACGCTATCGAAGTTCGCGCCACGTGTCTCCGTTCCTTCCGTTTCGACACCAGCAAGAGTGAGAATTTCCGCGAGCTCTGCGGGTTCATTAGGTAGCTCGACGAATTCTCCGAGCCAGTTAAGCGAAAATCTCATGGGACGCGCGTTTCCTCGCTTGTCATCCTGAGCCCGCGTAGCGCGGCGAAGGACCTCACGAGCGTTTCGACACACTGATCGCTGGCTAAACTTGGCATTGCCCGTGAGGTCCCTCGCAGTCCTTCGGCGACTCGAGATGACAACGCTTCTTTTGCAGGCATCGCTTGTTTCGCGAGCGACGCTGCTTTTGCCGGCATAGCTTCTCCTGCAGGTATCCCGCTTCGGTTCATCACGCGAATTGCCGCAAAAACCGCAGATCGTTTTGCGCGAAGAGACGGATGTCGGGAATATCGAACAGGATCATGGCCAGCCGGTCCATGCCGAGGCCGAAGGCGAATCCGGTCAATTTTTCCGGGTCGTAAGCGGAGTCGTCCCGCGCGCGGTTCACCTCCTCGAAAACTGCCGGGTGCACCATCCCGCAACCGCAGACTTCAATCCATTGCTCGCCGCCTTTGAGGGCCTTCGATTTCACGTCGATCTCAAAACTTGGCTCGGTG
>JBBSGS010000183.1:0-5649 GCA_038253875.1 Chthoniobacterales bacterium | reverse complement strand
GGGGAACTCAACCGGGGCCAGGCGGCGGCCCTGGCCGGGGTCGCACCCTTTAACCGCGACAGTGGCAAGCTCTGTGGGCGCCGTGCCATCTACGGCGGACGGCGCGCGGTGCGCAGCGGGCTTTACATGGCAGCGCTGGTCGCGGCCCGTTATAACCCGATCCTGCGCGAGTTTTATCAACGCTTGCGCGCCGCCGGCAAACCCGCCAAACTCGCCCTCACCGCCGTCATGCGGAAGCTCCTCCTCGTCCTCAACAGCGCCCTCAAACCTCTGCCCACTCCCGCTTGACATCAAGACAGTTACTGACCGCTGGCCGGGGTACTGCCTCACTTCACTTTATAAAAACACGTCCATTGCAAGCCACGACCGAGCCCGCCAGCGATGGCTGATCTTGGGTTCGTCAGGCGTTCTCCATCACAGCGTGAGCCCGACTGTCATCGCACTGATTATCTGCCTCGCCGCAGTAGCCTTGGAGGGCGGGTTAGCCGGCGGCGGCGTGCGTCAACGCCTTGCCGAACTTCGGATGCCGCGCTATTCGCCTCCTTTCGCGGTCTGGCTCGTTATTGGCACCCTTTACTATGCTATTTGCTTCGTCATTTTGCGCCATGTACTCGCAAGCTCGCTGCTAACAGCGGAAAATCTCGCCGCACTTACTTTGATGGTGGCCGTATTGCTGGTGAACGCGTTCTGGAGCGTCCTGTTTTTCCGCTGGCGCTCTTTGGGTGCCAGCTTTGTTGCGTTCGTTCCTTATGCGCTTCTTGTCGCCTCATTGACGGCAGTTCTCACGCGGATCTATCCTTTCGGCGCTGGTCTCTTGGCGTGCTATTGGATTTATCTCCTGTATGCGATCTGGTGGGGCTATCGCTTGTGGCGACTCAACATCCCGAGTGCCTAACCAGTCGATTCCATTGGCCAGCGGTGGCTGAGCTTGCTCTCGCTAGCTCTTAAGGGCACGCCCGTTTATGGACCATGTCTATATTCCAGAGCATCAGGCGACAATCACGTCACTCGTCGCCACGAACGCTCCCTTTAGCCGCGCTTTTCTCTCGCCGCGAGGGCGCGTCTCTGAACTTTTCCGCGCTCGAATTGTCGGACTTTAACGTGACTCGCGCAGTTAGAAATCCGCGCGCGGCGTGGATCTTCTGCGCTCTCGCGGGGCTCGGATTTTGTACGCGCGCGTTCCCCATGGGTCTGAGCTTCGCTGGGGTGCCTCTTACTCCTCCCGCTACGGTGCGCGCAAACGTGGCGTTAAGCGACTTGGAAAAATCCTACGTCTCGGAAGGCGGCAACGTGGTTCCATTCCACGCCGTGGCCGTGCTCGCGGTGCCACGAGGTTTTGATCCGAAGAAAACCTGGCCCGTCCTGGTGGTCTTTTCCCCAGCGATCACCAACATCAGAATCGTGATGACCTTGAGGGCATTTACCTCTCCAGCGCGCTCGCGGCAGGCTGGGTGCTGCTCGCGGGCGATGGGCCGCAGCCAGCTCGACAGGACAGCTCCGGCTGGCGCGCCGGTCACACGCTGGCGGCGCTGGATGCGTTGAACCGGAGTTTCCCCGGTTTCGAGCAATGGCCGATCGCGTGCGCTGGTCAATCAGGCGGCGCGAAACGGGCGAGCTACCTCGCGCCACTCCTCGCGGCGGCCAGTTACCCGATCGCCGGAATTTTTCTCGAGGGGATCAACGAGGAGAGGATGACGCAAGGTTACCGGCGATTTAAACCCGGCCGCGACTTTCTCCGCACTCCCAATTCTTGAGCAGCGGCCTGCGCGACACGGTCGCCACCCTCGAGCAGCAAACCGGCGTGGAAAAATCGATGCAGCGCGCGGGATTCGAAAACATCCGACACAAGACGTTCCCGTACGGGCACGTGGTGCTGGAATCCCAAGTGGAGGAAGCGCTCCGCTGGTTCCGAAAAGGATCGTAGCCAGGTCCGGCGGCCTCTTCTCATACTCCAGCACCTAACCAGCAAAGCAGCGAACCCTTGGTCAGCGTACTGTCTCGCTTCCCCGCGCGCTCGCTCCCCCTTCAGGCTTGAAAGCCCGGCCTCGGCTGCGCCTGCGTTACGGCCCGTCTATGTCATGACTTGCCCGATTCCATCTGCGAGAGGTAGCTCGTCTTGATCTCGTTAGCTGATTCGCCGTCCTAAAAACGCGCCAACGGCTTTGGCGGTTGATCGTTTCCCGCCTAACATCGAATCTCGTCTACCATGCGCATTCTTTCCGGCATCCAACCGAGCGGTCTTCTTCATATCGGGAATTATTTCGGCATGATGCAGCCGGCGATCGCGCTGCAGACGCAGGGCGAGGCTTTCTATTTCATCGCCGATTATCATGCCCTAACGAGTCTGCATAACGCGGACGCGCTGCGCGAAAATAGCCGGCGCGTCGCGCTCGATTTTCTGGCCTGCGGGCTCGACCCCGCGCGCGCCGCGCTCTTCCGCCAATCGGACGTGCCGCAGGTGACGGAGCTGGCCTGGATTCTGAGCACGGTGACGCCGATGGGGCTGCTCGAACGGGCGCATTCCTACAAGGACAAGGTCGCGCGCGGCCTGGCAGCGTCGGCCGGGCTTTTCTCTTACCCGGTTTTGATGGCGGCGGATATTCTGATTTACGACAGCGACGCCGTCCCCGTTGGGCGCGATCAAAAACAACATGTCGAGGTGACGCGCGACATTGCGATCAAGATGAATGAGACCTTCGGGCCGATCTTGAAATTGCCCGAGCCGCGCATCCACGCCGCGACTGAGACCGTGCCCGGCCTCGACGGGAAAAAAATGAGCAAGAGCTATGGCAACACTATCGATATCTTCGGCGACGAAAAGGAGACACGGAAGCGGGTCATGAGCATCGTGACCGACTCGACGCCGGTGGAAGCGCCGAAGGATCCGGACGCTTCCGTAATCTTCCAACTTTTCTCGCTCTTCGCCACCGTGGAAGGGGCGGCGGAAATGCGCGCGGCGTTTGCGCAGGGCGGGCGCGGCTACGGAGATTTCAAGAAGCAGCTCTTCGGGAAACTATGGGACTACTTTGCGCCGATGCGCGCGCGGAGAGAGGAGATTTTGAAGCAACCCGACTATATCGATGAGGTGCTGATGCGCGGCGCCGAACGGGCGAATCAAATCGCGAACGGGGTCATGTCCCGCGTGCGGACGGCGGTGGGTTTGTAGCTGCAATGTTGGAAGGGCCGCGGCCTCCCGATTCCGCGTCGGTCTTTTCCAACAGGTCAAGACGATAGCCCTCGGCGCGATGCGCTCTCAGCCGGTTCCACGACCGGCCTTCCAAAGTGAGGAACGCGTCGTGCACGGCGTCGGCGGTGAGAGGGTAATTGGTCTCGCCGGTATAGTGGACGAGCAAAAGATGACCATGCGGATCAAGCGCGGCGGCGATTCTGGCGCGCAGGTTTTCCAGATCAGGCAATGAGAAATAATAGCCGACTTCGGAGACAAGAATAAGATCGAAGCGACCGGCGGGAAACTGCCTGGAAACTTCGCACTGCGCGAAGCTGACCTGGGGCCGGTCGGCGCAACGCAGACGCGCTTGCGCGATCGCGCTTGCGGAAACATCGGCCGCGAGCAATCGCTCGCAACGCGTAGCCAGTTGGCGAGTGAGGACGCCGATGGAGCAGCCAAGTTCGAGTGCGTGCGCGTAGCGCCGCCGGGGCAAGGCGGCGAGCGTGGCGGTATATTTCCCCGCCTCGTATGGGCTCGTCTCGAAGTCCCATGGATCGGCTGTCTGCGCGTAGAGTCGATCAAAATATTCCGGCGCGAGCGAACCGGTCGCGCTCATCGTCGGCTTGATGTTTGGCGTTTGCTCAGCCATCTGCGGGTTCGATGAAAAGCTCCCATGGCCGCGCAAAGTGCGCGAGCATTTCGGGCTGGAGCACGAAACCGCCGGGATCATCGCGAATCAGCACGCCACGTTGCGAGCGATGCCGCGCGATGGCCCGCGCTTTGCGCGCCACGACGGGGGTGATGTCCAACCGCCAGGCGCGCCCGTCTTCGGGTCGGGGCGCGCTCTCGCTGCCAGGCTGCTGCCACGCCCAGACGGGATATTCCAACCAGCGCAGCGGCGCCGGCCTCTCCGCGACCGCTTGCCTAACGATTCGCCAGGTCGCGGCATGATCGCAGTGCGGATCGCGCCGCCACGGGACGAGGAGTGTCGCCGGTGCCAGTGCGACGAGGGCCTGACGGACTTGCGCGACCGCTTCGTCGAATGCCGGCGTGCCAGCAGCGGGCAATCCGCAATCCGGATGGCGCAGGAACTGGACGGCATGAGCGGGCAAGCCGAGCGCCGCCACAGCTTCGATCGTCTCCTCTTCGCGCAGAGCAGCCAGCCGCGCGGCCGGAAAGGACGGGGAATGAGCGTGCGAGCGGGAGCCATCCGTCATCACGATGACATGAGCGGGATGGCCAGCCGCCGCGAGCAAAGCGAGCAGACCCCCGCAGCCTAGCGACTCGTCATCCGGGTGCGGCGCGACGACGACCGTTGAAGCAAGCGCCCCAGCGGTCGCGGGCGAGAGAAACGCGTGCCGCTCGGGGTCCACGAGCAAAGATCCGAACGAGGCCACGGCTTCCATGGAAGGTTAGGCTGCGAGCTCAGAAAGTGCGGCTCGCTCCTCGAAGCGACTTCGTGCCTGCTTGAGCCGCGCGGTGAGCGACAACGGCCGAAGTTTTTCGATCAGGTCGCGCAAGCCACAAAGGGTGGCGTGGATCTCGGCGGCGTGATCAACCGGCGGGCGCTCGGGTGTCATCGTGAGGGCGGCCTGCGGCATGCTCGAGGGATCGTCCGCGCACCAAAGCCCGAGTTGCGCCAGGCGTTCCTCAGCCGCCGGGGCAGATTCCACCAGCACTGGCGCGGATTTGCGTGCCCGGTCGTGCCACCATCCAATTGCATCTGCCAGCCCGCCTTGCGCCCGGCCAATCACTCGCGCCGAGGTATGAACGCGGACGCGGTAACTATGGCGGAAGCGTCCGCCAGATTCGACGATCGCGCGGAACAGGGCGACGTCTTCGCACGAGCGCTGGAGCGGCATGCCGCCAGCGCGCTCGTAAGCCTCCGCAGTCACGGCCAGGCTGGCGCCGAAATGCTGGTGATGGCGCGGAAAAGGATCGTGAGTGTCGGGCGCGTAGAGCGAGCGCAATTCTTCAAGAGCGCGCCGATACCCAATGTCGAGCAGGAAAAGTTTCCTCACATCCGGCGGAAGGTCCGCCTGCTCCGTCGGCTCCAGCAAAATCCTGCCTCCGACGCCAGCAGCGCCCGCTGCGATTTCAGCTTCGTTCTGCGCGATCCAATTCAAGGTGGGCCGCGAGTCTGCGTCGGTCGTTAGGATCAAACCGTTGAGACGGTGCAGATATTGGAAGCGTTGGAAGGCAACGTCGAAAAGCGCCTGCCGCGCGCGACCGACGTGCGCTTCGTGCATCGCGAATGAAATCTCCGCGACGTGGAGCTGGAGGCGCGGATATCTGCTCCGCATTTCTCGCGCGACTGCGCCGCTACGGTCAGTGCAATTATTCAAGAGCAACACGACTTCGTAGGAATGTGGATCGAGTCGCCCGCAGCAGAGATCGCGTTGGCGGGCGAGCGCGGTGAGCAGGGGCTCAAGGTTCCGTTCCTCATTTCGCGCCGGCACAACCACGCACGAGCGCATGAG
>JBBSGS010000182.1:0-5649 GCA_038253875.1 Chthoniobacterales bacterium | reverse complement strand
CGAAAATCAACTCGAATTCGGGATGCTGCGGCGCGACCCGATTGTAATAATCCACCAGTTGCGGCGTGAACTTTCGGCAAGGCGGGCACCAGTGAGCGGAGAAATAGAACGCGATGAGCTTTTTCTTTTCCTCGACGCTGTTGTCGATCGGACTGATGACGCTATCGCGACAGACCACCAGTTTGCCCTTGAACGCGTTCATCAGCGGAGCGGTCGTCGAAGGCTTCGCGGTCGCGAGGGCTGCCCGCTCGCGCGAGACCGCGGTGCCCTCGCGAAAGGTTTGCTCCGCCTGCTCTTCCCGGCGTGCTGCGGCCACAGCTGCGCTTTGCCGGGCCTTTTCCGCGGTGGCCTCGTCGACTCGGAGTTCGCCCGTTTCGAGCACGCTGATCAGCTGGGGACTCGCCCCGAATTCCACGAGGGATTTCCGCATCGCTGGGTCGAGCGAATCGACGACCCGCCGCTCGGT
This sequence comes from Chthoniobacterales bacterium, assembly GCA_038253875.1. Lineage (GTDB taxonomy): Bacteria > Verrucomicrobiota > Verrucomicrobiia > Chthoniobacterales > UBA10450 > Palsa-1392. The sequence continues at coordinate 5,183 of JBBSGS010000182.1, read as the reverse complement.
GATCTCGCGCAATACGCTCTCGCTCGAATAACCGGAGCGCAGCATCAACGACACTTCTTTGAGAGAGAGGGGGCGCGGCGCCCCGACAGAGGTGAGAGCGAAGCTCGCGGCGAGGCAAAGCAAAAAAAGGCGCATCCCGTTTCGGGAGCAGATGACGCGCCAGCTGCTTTTTCGCTCTAGAGAGCTTCCGTGAGGGGCGACGATCGAGGCGTGAGAAGGAATGCCGCTTCTCCTCTGGCGCTGTGGTGGCACGACTGTCCAGCCGTCCAATTGTTTACCTAAAGTGCATGACACATTTTGAGGGAGAAACTCAGCGGTGAAATATCCGGCCTAACGACAGCAGCAGCCGGACGAGCCGGCTCCGACTCCCGCGCAATTTTTCCTCGTGGGCGAGGGCGGCGGAGCGCGCCACCTGCAATTCGTCGATCAATTCCTTATAGGAGGTCTGCCGCTCCGCCGGATTCGGCCGTAACATGCGATCAATAACCGCGGCCGTTTTGCCGGAGACATGGGGCGCGACCTTTTTCAATCCGGGCGGGTTCGCCTTCAGATCTTTGAGTTCCGTCGCCGAGTGGGTCTCGACTTCAAAAGTCGGCCGGCCCGCCAAGGCGTGAAAGAGGGTGGCGCCAAGACTGTAGAGATCGCTCCGGAAATCCTCCCGCTCACTCGTTAGGCGTTCCGGCGCCATGTAATAGGGCGTACCCCATATTTCGCCTTCCGCGTCGGCGTGTTGCTCGGCCAGCAGGCCGAGACCGAAGTCCACGATCTTGGCCCTGTTCGCCTCGGTGAATAGAATGTTGCCCGGTTTAATATCGCGATGGATCAATCCCGCTTGCAGCGCGGCTTGCAGGCCCTCCGCGACCTGCAGGCCCACCTCAAGCGCGTGAATTTCCGAAATGCGCTTTTCGTCCTCGATGCGATCATCGAGATTGCCGCCATCGACCAGCTCCATCACGACATAGAATTGCCCGTGATCGCTCCCCACCGAAAAAACTTCGACGACATGAGGATGTTTTATCGACCCCGTGATGCGCGCTTCCTCCTGCAGCTTCGTGGTAAAACTTTTGTCGCCGGAGAATTCCTTGCGCAGGAGTTTCAAGGCCACGAAACGGTTGAGCCGCGTGTCGCGCGCTTTGAAGACCGAGCTCATGCCTCCGCGACCGAGCGGCTCAAGGATTTCGTAATTCTCGAAAACGCGCTCGACCCACAATTCCAATCCGCAGCCTGGACAGGAAACTTTGCTGAAGGGTTCGAGATGCGCCGTCTCGACGAGCCGCCCGCAACCAGGGCAAAGCTGCGTTGGCGCGCCGTCGATCGAGGACATCGCGAAGAGAGTAACATCGCGCATCAGCGCGGCAATCGTGAGGCCTCTTGATCGAGATCGAAGTCACCCGCGAGCACCAGGGCATGCGCCTCGATCGATTTCTCGCCCTGGCTCTCCCGCAATTTTCCCGCGCGCGTTTGCAGGATTGGATTCGCGCCGGGGCAGTCACTTGGCAGGGAAAAAAGCCGCGCGCGCGCGAAGCAGTCCAGGCCGGTGACATCGTTAGGCTGGTCGAGCCGCCGCTCGAGCCGATCGTCGCGCAAGCGGAGGAGATTCCGCTTCAGCTCCTTTTCGAAGACGAGGACTTGCTCGTGCTCGATAAGCCAGCCGGGCTGGTTGTGCATCCCGGGGCCGGGAACCAGACGCATACCCTCGTGAACGCGCTCCTTCATCACTGCACGAACTTGTCCGGCATCGGCGGCAGGCAACGTCCCGGCATTGTGCATCGTCTCGATAAGCAAACCAGCGGCGCCATGGTTGTGGCGAAGAACGACCTCAACCACCAGGAGCTTTCCCGGCAATTCGCCGCGCGCGAGATTACGAAAATTTATCTCACGCTCGTGACCGGCGCCTTCCGTCGATCACGCGGCTCGATCGACGCCGCGATTGGCCGGCACCCGATTCATCGAAAGAAAATGGCGGTGAATCAGGAACGCGGTCGCACCGCTCGAACCGACTACCGCGTGTTGCAATCAGAAGGTGGCGTTAGTCTCGTCGAGTGCACTTTGCACAGCGGCCGGACGCATCAAATCCGCGTCCACATGCATCACCTCGGGCATCCGGTTTTGGGCGACAGCCTCTACGGACGCAATCAGCAGAGAGCCGCCCCACGCCAGATGCTGCACTCGTGGAAGATCGGCTTTACGCACCCGCGGACGGGGGAGCGGATGCTTTTCGAAGCGCCGCTCCCGGCGGATTTTCGGGCGGCACTGGCGGGCGCAGAAACGAAAAAGCCGCAGCCATGAGCGGCGGGATGAGAATAAATCCGCGCAGCCACGGTTCCGCATGCCAGGGAAGCTGGAAGAGTCGTTCGTCCCAGAAGAGGTAATAGGCGAAAAGGGTCACCGAGAGCACCTGCCACCCGTCTGCCCGCCGCCACGCCGCCAGCGGCAAAATCCAAGTGCAATACCAAGGGTGTAAGACCGGACTCAGAATCAGCGCAGTCCCCATCGCCCAGAGCAAACCGCGCTTCCAATTGCGGATGAAGAAAAGCGAAATGACCACGACCGCGATGAGGATCACGACGTTGTAATGATAATTTTTCTGATGCGTGTTTGGCCAGACGGTGTCCTCGATGATCCACCAAAACATGTCGTCCAACCGCGTGACATAAATGAAGCGGCCTAACGAATCCCAAATCGCCGAGCGCGGAAACCCGAAGGGGAGGCTGAGCAACGCGGGAATGACTATGCTAATCGCGAGCACCCAGGCGCGCCGGCCGAGCGCGAAAATGCAAACCGGCAAAAGCAGCAGCGGGATCAGTTTGATGGAAATGGCCAGGCCCATCGCCACCGCGCCGAAAATCGCGTACCGCCACGCTCGCGCGGGATCCGGCGCACCGCGGCTGCGGACGAAAAACCAGATGCCGGCGAGCATCGGCAGGATCATCAGGCTGTCGAAGTGCGCCGCTCCAGCGAAGCTATAAACGACCAATGGATTCCAGGCATACCAAACTGCGTCAACCTGGCGGGCGCTGCCGCCGATCAGGCGTAACAGAATCCCGAGCGCGGCGAGATCGGCGAGCGCGAAGAGCAATTTGTAAACAAGCGCAATCGCAGAGAAACGGCTGAGGGCCGCGAAAATCAGCTCCGCTCCGGGTGGATAGATGGCGCTGTAATCCCGATGATTGATGCGGTTCCAATCGGGAAACTCCGCCCGGAGAGGCCCGAGTTGCTCATCGTTAGGCGCGAGCACGTAGGGGTTGAACCCCGCGTTCTGCACTTTTCCCTCCCATTGATAGCGCCAGATATCGTCGCCGGGCTCCAGCGGCAAAGCGACGAGGCGAAGGAGGATCGCGACGCTCCAGAAGGTCGCGGTCGCCAGACGCCCCGCCGGCAGCCTAACGAATGCTGACGCGGCCGCAAAAAAAGCGATCCCGCAGAGCACAGCGGTCTCGACGAACCTGACCGGCATGGTTTCATAACGCCAGTCATCAAACTGATGAAGCGCCGCGAAGAGAATAATCTCGGCGAGAAGCGCCAGCCACAGCCGCCCCTGCCTAACGATTGTCATCGGGTCGCTTTTTTGTGATGCGCTGCAAACCGAGGCGATAAGCCGCGACATCCACGATCTCCGCCGCCCGCCGTTTCAAGCGCCGCGCGCGGGTGCCGAGGAAGAAAAGAAAGATGGCGTAGGGAATGAGAATGCGAAGCTCCCGGCCCGAGCCGTTGAGATAGCGGTAAATGAGCATCGCCACGATGAGCAGATTGATGAGCAGGGTCGTGGTCACGAAGCGGTAGCTCAGCCTTACCCTCGTTAGGCACTTCGCGCCGCCGTGATATTCGGTCACCGTCCGCAGAATGATGCTCCAGAAAAAATTCCCGTAGATCTGGATGTCCCATTCCTTCCAGCCGGTGTCGGCGGAATAGCTCCAACCTTCCTCTTCGAGCAGTTGGAAGAGCGATTTGAGAAGCGCGTTTCGTTCTACGCCCTCCTCGCTCCAGTAAATGCGCCGGCGCAGGTTCCCGCGGCCGGCGCCGCCGGAAGGCATCTTCTCGTGCGTCCCAATGACGCCGCGCGGGGTGCGCTTGAATTCGAGCCAGGTGAAATAGCGGTTCCACCCGCGCACGAGCGGCTGCGCGAAGGCCAGGAACATGACGAGCAATCGCGCCGCGATGGTGTCGAACTTGGGCTCGATGCGCGCGCGCAGCATGTAGGAAAGGGCGACGCAAAGCGTGCCGCCAAGCATGAGATAGGGCACAATCCGCAGAATGGGCAGAAAGATGCCGAGCCCGAAGAGAAAGAGCGTGAGCGCGAACCACTCGACGCTGCTAAGGTAATTGGCGATTTCGGATTGCGGCGTCGGATAGATCGATTGGAAAAAGCCTTCACCAAAGACGCCGTGGTAAATGATCGGGCGATTGATGAACCAGCTAAAGCGCGGCGAACCGTAAATCTGCCCGCGCCATTTTGCGCTGCCCGTGGGGCCGAAGAAAATGAGATGTTTGAAGCGCAACATCGATTCCGCTTCGCCGTAGCCGGCCTGTTGCCGGCGAAATGCGCCTAACGTGAAGCGGCGATGATGCCAGACGATGGCGGTGGGGCTGAAGGCGATGACGTGGCCTTCCTGTTGCAAGCGCCAGCAGAAATCAACGTCGTCGCCAGCTTTGCGATACTCGCTATCGAACCCGCCGATGGTGTCGAAGGCCCAGCGATAGAAGGCCATGTTGCAGCCGGGAATATGCTCCGCCACGGTGTCGGTAAGGAGCACATGGCTGGGGCCGCCGGGCGCGGCGGCGACGCAGGCTTGCACCCATTTTTCCGCCGGCGGCGAAATGTTTGGGCCTCCGACACCAGCGTAATTGCCGCTTACGAGCGTGCCGATCAGGTAATAAAGCCAATCGGGATCGGCCATGCAGTCGGAATCGGTGTAAGCGAGGACGTCGCCCCTGGCCGCAGCCGCGCCGGCGTTGCGCGCGAAGCTCAAGCCGTGATTTTGCTGGCGCAGGTAGCGAACGTGAGGGAAACGCGCCGCGATCTCAGGCGTGTCGTCGGTCGAGCCGTCGTCGACGAGAATGGCTTCGTAGTCGGGATAGTTGATCTTGCCTAACGACTCCAAACATGCAGCCAGCGTCTTGCCGCCATTGTAGGAACAAACGATCACGGAAACGAACGGCGTCCGCGGGAGGTCGCGATGCGG
>JBBSGS010000181.1:0-5651 GCA_038253875.1 Chthoniobacterales bacterium | reverse complement strand
TTTCGCTGCGTTCACGATTATCAAGACGATGAGCCAGTTCACCGGCGACCCCGCGGAGGCCTGCCGGCCGTTCGATCGGCTGCGCGACGGCTTCGTCATGGGCGAGGGCGCGGCCTCGTTAGTCATTGAAGAACTCGAGCATGCCCGCGCGCGCGGCGTGCACATTTACGCGGAAGTGCTCGGCTACAGCCTGAACAACGACGCGTTCCACATGACCTCGCCGCTCCCGACCGGCGAGTCGTGCATCCGCGCGATGCGCGAATCACTCGCCGACGCGCGTCTCGAGCCGGCGCAGATCGATTACATCAACGCGCACGCCAGTTCCACCCAGCTCAACGACAGCACCGAGACGATGTCGATCAAGGAAGTCTTCGGGGAGCGCGCGGCGACGATACCGGTCAGCGGAACGAAGGCTTATACCGGGCATCCGTTAGGCGCGACCGGCGCGATCGAGGCGGCGCTCTGCGCACTCGCGCTCGATCGGGGCTGGATTCCTCCGACATTGAACTGGGAAAATCCCGATCCCGCCTGCGACCTCGACGTTGTGCCGCAGCATGGCCGCGAGGCGAAGATTGATTACGCGCTGAGCAACTCGTTCGGCTTTGGCGGAATCAACGCCTGCATCGTGCTCGGGCGGGTGGCCGAGTGATCCGCCGTCGCCGGCATCGTTGACGCCGCTCGTGCGCGCTCCTAACGTGCGCGCGTGCAAGCCGAGTTGGAGCAGTTGCTCATCCTGCAGGACCGCGCGCAGAAAATCCGACAGGTCGAAGCCGAACTCAGGACTTTGCCGCAAGAGCGCAAAACGCTCGACGCGCAAGCGACCGCCGCCGCCGCCCATCTGGAGGCATTGAAACAGCGCGGGCGGTTGGTCGAGGTCGAGAAGAAAAAACTCGAGCTCGACGTCGGCACGCGGGCCGAGAGCATCGCCCGCCTCAAAACGCAGCAATACGAAACGCGCAAGAATGACGAGTTCTCCGCCATGGGCCGAGAGATCGAGCGTTACCAGAACGAAATTAGCAGCCTCGAGGATCAGGAATTGGAGCTGATGGAGCAGGCCGATCAAATCAAGGCGCAGGTGGCGGCGGAGGAAAAGCAGGCCGCAACCGCCAGGGAATCGATCGCTCGTCAGGTCACCAATCTGGATTCCAAAGAAACAACGCTGGGCAGTCGGCTGGAGGAATTGAAAAAGGAACGCGCCGACCTTGCCGCGAAAGTGAACGAGGATTTACTCGACGTTTTTGATCGCCTCTTTGCGAGCAAGGGCGACGCGGCGGTGGTCGGGCTGGAACATGATTTCTGCACCGGTTGCCACATGAAAGTGACCACACAAACCGCAGTGCGGGTGAAAGGCGGCCGCGAAATCGTCAGCTGCGAACAGTGCGGGCGGATCCTCTACTTCGCGGAGTAAGGATTAACTCATTCCCCCGCTCAGACGTTGAACCGGAACTCGACGACGTCGCCATCTCTGACGACGTATTCCTTGCCTTCGATCCGCAGTTTGCCCGCTTCGCGTGCTTTGGCGAACGAGCCTAACGACACCAGGTCGTCGAAGTGCACCGTCTCCGCGGCGATGAAGCCACGCTCGAAATCGGTATGGATCACGCCGGCGGCGGCCGGGGCCTTGTCGCCTTCGTGAATCGTCCAGGCGCGCGTTTCTTTTTCGCCGGTCGTTAGGTAGGTGCGCAGACCGAGGAGGTGATAGACCGCGCGGATGAGCGCGCCAACACCGCTGCTTTCCACCCCGAGATCCCGCAGATATTCCTGCGCCTCGGCTTCGGCAAGATCGACCAGCTCGCTCTCGATCTGCGCGCTGATGACAACGGCTTCGGTCGCGAAATGATTGCGCGCGTAAGCTTCCACCGCGCGCACGTGCTGCCAGGCGACGTTCGCCTCGTCCTTCTGCGCGATCGCCGCGAGATCAGACTCGGCGACGTTGCAGGCGAAAAGCGTCGGCTTCGACGTGAGCAGGAAAAATTCACACGCGGTGACTTTTTCCTCGTCCGTCAACTCGAGCGTAATCGCCGGCTTCCCAGAGTCGAGATGCGGAAGCAGCTTTTCGATTAACGCGTTCTCGGCCTTCGCGATTTTCGAGCCGGCGCGGACTTCTTTCTGCAACCGATCGCGCCGTTTCTGAAGCGAAGCGAGATCGGCTAGAATCAGCTCGGTGTTGATGATCTCGATGTCGCGCACGGGATCGATCGAGCCGCTGACGTGGTGGATGTCGCCGCTCTCGAAGCACCTCACGACCTGGACGATCGCGTTCACTTCGCGGATGTGGCTGAGGAATTGGTTGCCGAGCCCTTCGCCCGCGCTCGCGCCTTTCACGAGCCCGGCGATATCGACAAACTCGATCGCGGCGGGGATGATTTTTTGCGAATGCGAAAGCTCCGAGAGTGTTTCCAATCGCGAATCGGGCACTGTGACGACGCCGAGGTTGGGATCGATCGTGCAGAAGGGATAATTCGCCGCTTGCGCTTTGCGGGTGCGCGTGACGGCGTTGAAAAGAGTGGATTTGCCAACGTTAGGCAAACCAACGATTCCGGCGCTCAACATAGGCGCGCAGGGTAGTGCCAGACCTCGCCGGTCGCAATCGCCCGCGAGTTCGGGTGGATTGAGAGAGGCTGCATCAAGACGTTTGCTAGAGTGCGTTCACTTTCGCGACGTAAGCGCGGATGTCGCATTTCCGCTCGAGGCCGGCCGCGTTCATGTAGCGCACCTTGCCGAAAACTCTTCTCTCCGGCCATGGCCGATCGTGCAGACCGAAAAGCCAGCCGACATTGGCAAACGAGTTGGCGTCGCGGCCATCGAGAAAATATTTGTTGTTGATGGCGAGGACGGTGGCGTGCGCTTCCTCCGGCGTGGGCGACCATTCAAGGATTTTCTTGCCCCAATACATTCGCATGTAGTTGTGCATGTAGCCGGTCACGCGCATCTCCCGCATGGCGGCATTCCAGTAGGGATCGTGCGTCGCGCCCGCTTCCAGTTCGGCGCGCGAGTAAAGGTGCGTGCGTTTGTCGCCGCGATGTTCGTGCAACGTTTTTCGCGCCCACTCCGGGAGTGCTTCGTAGCGATCGTAGTGCTCGTTGAAATGGCAGAAGTTCATCGCGAGCTCACGCCTAACGAGCAGCTCGTCGATGAAGCTGGCGACGTTCTCGTGGCCGGCTAATTGATTTTTACGCGCTTCGACCGCCAGCCACGCCGGCGAAATCTGCCCGAAGTGCAGATACTTGCTCATGTGGGAAACGTCATTGGTCTGCGGCTGATTTCGATGCTCGCGGTAATCCTCGAATCGGTTGCGCAGAAAGCGGCGGAACAACTTTTCCGCTGCGCTGGGGCCTCCGCGGAAGAATTGCGTCACCGGCGGGACGGACCGGTCGAGCTTCAGTTTTCTCAGCAGTGCGGCAGAGAATGCCGCGCCGGGTAATTTCAGGCCTAACGAACTCCTTCTCAGTCGCACCGTGGCCGGCCTCGCGAGGTAACTTTCGAAAATACACTCCAACTTTGGCCGCAGGGTGCGGGCGGCGAACTCCTGCTTAATCGAGGCGACCTCCACCGGTACGATGACATCGCTCTCCACCTGCACGACCGGGCACTTCGCGTCCGCGGCCACTTTTTGCCGCCATATCTTTTGCACCCGCAGATAACCCCGATCACAAACGATCACGGCGGCGCGCCGGCCGATTTTCAGCGCCACCCCCGTCGGATGACCCAGTTGCAGGACGAATTGGATGCGCCGTTTCTGCAAGGCAGCGGCGGTCTCCTCCAGGCCTTCGAGCATGAATGCGTAATGCCGCGCGTTCGCTTCCGGATAACTCGTTAGGCCAAAGCAGACGACAAGCGGAAGGCCGAGATCGTTTGCGAGCCCGGAGGCGTATTCGAGCGCGTAATTCCAATGCGCCCGCTGCGCTTGCTGCATCCAGTAGAGGACGAAATCGCCGCGCGCCGCCTCCTTTTGGTTGAGCTTGCTGACGCGATCTGCGGAGACGCTCATTTCAAGAAGGAGATCGGGCCGACTGGATTCGAACCAGCGACCTCTTGAACCCCATAGAAAATCGGCCGTTTCCGGCACGAACTGGCAAGGTGACGCATATTCGGGCACTAGGCGGCACCATTCGTGTAACGCCATTAATTAGAATACCTTAAATCATTCATCTGGCCGGAACAACCCGGCATGAACTGGCACCTGGATTTTTTGCCGGGGCTACCACCGGGGCTACCACCCGCGTCGCCTCGCCTTGGCTTCTAATTTTCCGCCCTCAGCGTCCCGCTTGCGAATTATCGGAACGAATCTGCTCCCGTTGGGAATTCGATAGAAACGGCCTCTTGCATTTCCTCGGCGGCGGGATCCTCGGGACTGCCTCACACGACGTCTGTCGCAGGCGCCTCATTGGGAAACAGGTCTGCCACATTTACGCCGAGCGCTTCCGCAAGCTGAAGCAGTTCATAATCAGCGACACACCGTAGACGCGATTCGATTTTCGACACCGTAACGCGGCCGGCATCCCAGCCGATAATCTGAGGCCGCGCGGCGAGGTCGCGCTGTCGGAGCCCCCGCGCCCAACGAAGCTGACGGACTCGTTCACCCCCGATGTTTTTGACATTCAGTTTAAGATTTTGCGCTGCCGCTTGCGCAACAGATGCTCGCCAGAAAGATGTCCGGGACGGTTTGGCGAGCCTGGGGATGCAACTGGGAGCGACAGTCTCCGTGGTTATTCCAGAGACCTGCCTCAGAACCACTTGCCGATGCCGCTGATCCAGCCCGATCTGTAACTGCAGACGAATTGGAAACTCAACCGTTAGCAGAGCGAAAACGTTTAAGCAGGCGGTGCGTCCAAACCTCCTGCCAGCTGCTCAAGTTTTCTACGAAAAAACCTCACACCTCGCCGCCACGCGCGCTTTCCTCAGCGGCGGCTGATCTTGTTCTCGTTAGGCTCGTACAGCTCGCGCGATATCATTTGCTAGCGAGCAAAAGCCCAGCGCGAGGATCGATTATTTCCAACTATCGTAAAGCAAGGGATGGCTATCCTAACCCGGTCAATCGCGGCGGTTTGCCGGACACTCTCCCAAAAAGGATGTCCGACCTTTTGCACGCACCAACCTACTTGATCATTCCGTCGAGGAGCGCCTCACTCCTTCGCTTTCACGTAGAGCTGATTCCGAAAATCTGAGCCGGCGGTGATCGCGAAGATTCCGCCGAGCAAGCGGGTCGCGCGCGGGCACGTTGCGAGGCAAACACCATGGCCGATGCAATCCACGGTGCGATGCAATATGGACAGGTGATAAGATCGCCGACCGCTTCCTGCAGCCCTTCGCCGCGCGCTTCTTCTTCCACTTCGCCAGCGCCGGCGGATTTCTTGAACTTCACAAACGGCGCGCGAAACGGACTCGTGACGAGGTCCTTGGTGGCGATGCGGCTGAGCTTGTGGGTGGCGATTCCGAAGAGGAGAAGATCGCTCCAACTCAACTTCGGCAATTCGTCCTCGCTCTCGTTCGCCGCCGCCAGCGCGCTAGCCAACCCGGCCGTAAAGAGCGCGACGAGCGTGGCGTAGCCGCCGAGCGGGCGCGGTGTTTTTGAGTAACCGGCAAGCAACCCCTCCGCCTCACGTTGCACGCGCGCGGGTGCACTTTTTTTTGCGCTAGCCGTTTTACGC
>JBBSGS010000180.1:0-5664 GCA_038253875.1 Chthoniobacterales bacterium | reverse complement strand
CTGTGCCGGATTGAACTCGACCTGGATTCTCACGTCCTTCGCGATCGTCACAAGCGTGCCGTTGATTTGCCTAACGAGGACCTTTTTCGCTTCCTCGACCGAATCGAGGTAAGCGTAGTTACCATTTCCCTTGTCGGCCAGTTTCTACATCATCGAATCGTTCAGGTTGTCATCGCCCACCCCAAGGACGCTGAGGCAGGACGGGAGGGTGGCGACGATGCAGAGGAGGAAGCTCTTCGCTCTTCGCGTTCGATGCGTTCGTTAGGCGCGGGCTCGGAACCGGATTCTCTTCGAGAATTTCCTCGTCGAGATAAGTCATCCGTTTTTCCTTTCGGCAAACGTTGAGGGCGCGATTGCGGCAGACAGTGAAAAGCCACTTGGCCGGCGCGTGATCGAGCTGGACGCGTCGCCCGCGCTACAGTTCCACCAAAGTTTCCTGCACCACATCGCGCGCCCGCTCACGATCGCCGAGGATGCGCGTGGCAAATTGCAGCAAGGGCAATTCGAAACGCCGCAGGAGCGCTCTCATCTCATCGCCAGGAAATGCTTCCGCCGCGCGCATCGTCATCAGTTCTAACGCGCGAGCCGCCGATTTATTAGGAATTAATCCCGTTGAATCATCTCGATCAGCGTTTGGTGGATCTGAGCGTGGGGAGAAAAAAATTCGCGCGCGATCTTCGGTCGCAGGATTTCAGGCTGACAAAAATCCTGAAGCAATGCTCTGCTGCGCGGCAGAAACTACGGAATCACCTTGAGGGTGAGATCGTTGCCATCGCCGCCATTGTAGCTTACGCGATAGGTGTTGCTGCTGTTGGTGAAGGTCGAGCCATTAGCGAGGTTGGCAAACCTCCCGGCAATCGGCGTGGTCGCGCGATTATCGATCGCAATGAAAATGGTGCCAACCGGTAGTGTTCCATTGTCCTGATCGACCAGGGAAAATTGCGCAACCGGGTCAATCGTCACCCCGTTCGCGATCGCTTCGTCGGCGGTCGCGTTGTTGCTGTTCACGTCCATTTCGAAGGCCCCATCGGATTTAAAGGTGAGCGAGCTTTGAATGGTGAGCGCACCGGCCATGCTCGCCCCATGAAGGAAACCGGGCGCCAAAAGCGCGCCTTGCCCGCTGCCGGTCCCCATCGTCACCGCGCCCGCAATAATTCCTTTGCCACCGAGGGTGCCGGTGTTCACCTGCACCGGCCCGCTGCCTGTGCCCGATCCGCTGCGATTGTTAATCAGCAGCCGGCCGCGCATCAGCGTCGTGCCGCCGCTGTAAGCGTTTCCATGCGAAAGGACGAGTTTGCCCCGCCCAATTTTCGTCAGCGAGCCCCCGTCCTCACCCTTGATCAACCCGGAAAAGGAGGTGCTGAGATTGTTGCCGCCGACGGTCAAAGCGTTGCTCCCGAGAAAGACCAGGCCGTCCCCTTCGATTGAGCCTACCGCGACGCTCCCGCGCGAGCCGCCCGGACCAGATGCAGGGGCGATATCGAGATAGCCGTTGCTGAAAATGTTGTTGCCCGGCTGCCGAAAGCGACCGCCAAACACTTCCACCCGCGCGTCCCCGCCCTTGGATTGTTGGAGAAACTGAATCCGCCCTCCCACGTTATTTCCGGGACTCGACTGTGCGCTCAAAATTGCGTTACCGGCGCTCGAGTTGTCGAAGAAGCCGAGGATTCCGCCACCCGCTTTCATCACGGCGCCGCCGTTGACCGCGATCGTGCTCTCCGCAGCCGAGGAGCGGTCGAAGAAAAATACCGAGGGAGAATTGCTCGCGCCGACTTCCGCTTGGCCGGCCACGGTGATGCGGACATTGGATCCGGCTGCGGCGTTTTTTTCAAAAGCGATAAAACTGGGATCGAATCCACTCACCCCGGCGACGAAAGTTTGCACCACTCCGGAGTTGTTGACGATGCCGACGCCGCTGATCGTCAGCTGCACGTTCGGGCCCGCCGTGATCGTGAAGGCGTTCGCACCGGAATTGAAGTCGATCGCGTTCACCTCCGTGTTCGCGGAGAGCGAGAGGGCGGTTCGGTTCGAAAGCGTGAACGTCGCGGTGTCGTTAGGGCCGTTAGGCACTGTCGCGGGCGACCAGTTGCTCGCCGTGTTCCAGTCGCCGGAGGCCGGGCTGCTCTGCCAGGCAGCGTTTCCGGCGAAAGCTGTTCCCACCGGCAAACAGATCGCGAGGGTTAAAATTGAGACTGAAGTTCCAAGGAAATTTTTCATGACTCTATCCTTTATTTTGGCGGCTTCGCTTTGATTTCGCCGCGACGGGATGAAGTCTACTTTAAATCCCACGGCGCATCACTAGAAAACGCGCCGCCGAGATTCCTTATCGCGGCAGGAGAAAAGTTTCGCGCGCGACTTTCGACTGCAGGATTTCAGGCGCGTACCAGTTTTGGAGAAGATTTTTCTCGAGCAATTCCGGATTGCGCTGCAGGAAATCCTCCCCATCACGGTAATCGCCGGCGAAGCGACGCTCGGCGATGAGGGCGAGAAAAGCCGCGGTCACAGTTTCGTGATACGCCTCCGGATGTCCGGCCCTGGCCGCGAGTTTGCGCAAGCCGCGCGCGAGGTGGAGGAGCGCTTCCGGAAAGCGGTAACGCTCGAGCAATTCGTAACCGATGCGGACGTGGTCGCGATGATGAAAGCACCTCGGATCCACTGCGCCCGCTTCAAAAGCCGCCAGCGGGTCAGGCTTCATCTTCGACCAGGCGGTGGCTGTCGTTTGCGTTTAACTCGAGGCCGTAAATCGTTTTCAGCCGTTTGATGTGTCCGAGGGTTTTTGGGCTGAAGGCCGCTTTCCCTTCCAAGGCATGCAGAGTCACGCCTTCGAGCAAATCGCCTAACGAAAGGTCCAGATATTCGGCCAGCGCCTTGAGGACTTTGACCAGCGTCTTTTCCATCCGCGCGCCCACCTGCACACGCGTGATGCGCTTCGGCGAAGAAGTTTGTTTCATTGCCACATTGTTATCTTAATATCAAGATAACACAAGGGCAATGAGTGAACCGTTAGCCCCGTTTCATCCCGCGCGACCAAAGGAGGAAAAGCACCCCGAGCCCGCCCAGAATTGCGGCGGCCACCAGCCAGCTGCCGCTCTCCGGAATGTGTAGGTAAGTGGTGTCGTGACGCACGCCGTTCGCCCAACCGAGCAATAAACAGAGCACCGCCACGGCGAAGAACATAATACTGAAGGCGACGGCGGAATCCCGCCGCTTGCTCAGCGGGGTTGGGTTGGATGGAGTCATGTCAGGAATTCGAAGGAGCGGCGCGCTCGGCCGCCTGCGCTGATCTATCTGTAATCGCGGGCGATGTCAAAAAAACGGCGTCGTTAGGCGCGATCAAGCCGTAGTGAACCTTGGCGCATTCGGGACAAATGCCATGGGTGAATTCCGCCTGGGAATGCTCCACGATATATGTCTCCAACCGCGTCCAATGTTTTTCCTCATTGAGGATGCGCTGGCAGTGGGTGCAGATCGGGATGAGCCCTTCGAGCTGCTTTACTTTGCGCGCCAGTTGGGCGTTTTGCCCGGAGACTCTCGACACCAGCACGGCCCGAGTCGCCAGAACGGCGCCGCGGATGAGACCGTTCGCAATATCGGCTGGCATCGGCGATCCCGACTCCCGGATGAAGGTCGAGCCGAAGCGCGCGGCCGCGATCACGATCGCATCGCGCCGGGCGAGATTCTAAGCGGCGAGCATGACCGGAAAAACGAAGAGGATGGGAAAAAGTAAAAACGGAGCGTAGAGATAATCCGCGACCAGGATGATCGCGGAAAGGAGGAACCAAAACCAACGACGGCTCCACGGCGGCCGTTGAAAGAGGTCGAGACAGATTCCGCGCCTGGGGTTGCGGTGTTCATTGTGAGGTCGGCGGGATCGTAAGGCGGTTATGGCCAACACGACAAGTGGAATTCTTTGGCTTCGTAAAGAACGCGAAAGATTTATCCAAGCGCCAAAAGCTTCGATCCGAGCGATTACAGGCTCGACTTGGCGAACTCCGCTTCGTGTAATCAGCAGGAGATTTATTTATGAAACGCATGTTGCTCACAACTCTTCTCGCTGGGATCGCCATGTTCATCTGGACATCGCTCGCTCACATGGGTCTCCCGCTTGGGGAAGCGGGCATCAGCGAAATCCCGCACGAATCCGCCGTACTCGCCGCGATGCAAGATGGCATCGGCGGGCAACCCGGCCTCTATCTTTTTCCAGGCACCGGGCTCGGCCCGAAGGCAACGCGCGCCGAGCGCCATGAAGCGATGAGCCACATGGCCGAACGACTGCCGAGTCATCCTTCCGGATTGCTCATGTATTTTCCCACCGGATCGCGTCCGCTCATGATGGTTCGCTGGTTGTTGCTAGAGTTCGGGACCGAGTTGCTGGAAGCGTTTCTCGTTATTCTTCTTCTTAGCCGGACTCGCCTAACGAGCTTCGGCGGGCGGGTTGGGTTCGTTACCCTTGCTGGCCTGCTCGCGGCCATCGCGACGAATGTTTCTTATTGGAATTGGTACGGCTTCCCGGGCGTTTACACCGTCTCTTACATGTTCATTCAGGTCGTCGGCTTCCTCTGCATCGGCGTTGTCGCCGCGCTCGTGCTGAAGAATCAGAAGTTCGCGTCCTGATTTTTCACGCAGTGTCGCAGAGCGAATATTCAAATACTCAAGCGCGTTGGTGGAGCTTCGTATTCTCGCGTTCGAAGCGCGTAGACGACGAAACAAATTCCTCCCACAATCAACAGCGCCGAGAGCGTTTGCCCGCGGGTGAAGGGACCGGTGAGGGGCGCGTCCGGCTCGCGAAAATTTTCCACCACGATCCTAACGAGTGCGTAGAGCAAGAGGAAAAGTCCGGCGAGCATTCCGCGCGGCGGCCGGGTGCGGACGCGCAAGATCCAGAGACAGGTGAAAAGAAACGCGCCTTCCAGAAGGGCCTCGTAAATTTGCGACGGATGTCGCGGGGTCAGGGTTCGGTGCAGGATGGCTTGCAAGGTGGTGTCGCTGCGCGCTTGCGAGATCAACGCGTCGAGACTCCCGATGGCCGGTTGCGCGGCCTGGCCGGCAGCGAGAGTGCGCTCGCCGATCGCTGGAAGGTCGAGCGTTTCCTTGGGGAATTGCATGGCCCAGGGCACCGTCGACGCCCGGCCGTAAAGCTCGCCGTTAATGAAGTTGGCGCAGCGTCCGAGAAATAATCCGACCGGCGCGACGACCGCGACGTTATCCGCCAGGCTGAACCACGAGATACGCTGCTGCCGCGCATAGAAAAACGTAACCAGAGTGAGCCCGATCATTCCGCCATGACTCGACATGCCGCCGTCCCAAACCCGCAGGATCGAGAGCGGATCGCCCAAGGTCTGCTGCAGCCGATAAAAAAAGACGTAACCCAATCTCCCGCCGCCGACCACGCCTAACGATGCCAGGGCAATGAAGTCTCCGACCTTCGCGGCCGGGAGCGCGCAATAGCGGCGTTGCGCCAGCCAGCGCAGGAAAAGGAAGCCGCAGAAGAAAGCAAGGAGATAGGAGAATCCATACCAGCGGATCCCGACGCTCGGCCCGAACTTGACGAGGAACGGGCTGAAATTATCCAAAAAATAGGCGATCAAAGTTGGCCAGCGTAGATGAGGCAACAGACAATGCGGAGAAGAAAAATTTCCCTGGTAAGAACGCCGTTGATTCTTT
>JBBSGS010000179.1:0-5677 GCA_038253875.1 Chthoniobacterales bacterium | reverse complement strand
GTTTTCCGACCGATGAACTCCTCAAGCATGGGAACCCCAGAGTTGTTTATACTATCCCTCTAGCACGCAACTTTCGTGATGTGTTACTAGGCCTCAGCGCAAGACCTAGCTACTACTTGCCCCTCGCGAAACCGGAAATGGGGACGGAAGAACTCGCCGATTATTGGCGACGACGCTGGTTGAGTGGGAGGGCAACGCGTCCAGGTATCCTCGATCAAGTCGCCAAGCACACCCTTTCGTATCCCATCACTCACGGCTCCCGCGTCACGCTTCCAAATGATGAGCCTGAGTCGCTGTTCTAGCGGTCGGGGTTCCGGACGCGATCCTGTCCAGATCGTCCTCGGAGCCTGATTCTTCGTGATGCGAGCATCAGAATAATTTCTCCCGAATCATCTTCCAGGCTGGTCGTGTGCCTGCTGCGGGGTCATCTTCTGCTCCGTTTCCAGCTGGCGGGTGAGCGTTTCCATTTCTTCGATCGTTGTCTCCTGCGCTTCGAAGAGTGCTTCCATTAGGTGCCCTGCGCCTCCAGTTCCCGCACCCTGCCGCGACGACGCCGACGATGAGACTTGCGGTTGAAAGGACGCCGTCTCGCAACCAGCCGATGCGATCACCGCGGTGGAGTTCTCTAACCCGCATGACATCAATTCGTATTCGCTACGTAGTTCTGTCGACCTTCGTCGGCGGACGAGAGATTATGCAGCGCTCGATCCTCCGCGTGCAGACTTTTGTCAGGGGCGAATGGCCACCTTCAAAACTCCATCGCGGCGTTCACCAAACAGACCGTAAGCTTCGACGATGTTATCGAGCGAAAACCGATGAGTAATCAACGGCGTCGGGTCGAAACGCCCGAACTGCACCATGTTCATCAGCCGGTTCATCCGCTCTTTACCTCCCGGGCACAGTGTCGTGACAATCTTGTAGTCTCCTAGTCCAGCCGCAAACGCGTCGTACGGCATCTGCAGTTTTCCCGAGTAAACGCCGAGGCTGCTGAGCGTACCGCCCGGTCGCAAACAGCGCAGCGCCTTCTCAAATGTCTCCTGGATACCGAGCGCTTCGATTGAAACGTCTGCGCCGCCATTCGTTAGGCGTTTCACCTCTGCCACGACGTCGCTTTGCAGAGGATCGAGCACAACGTCCGCACCCATTTTGCGCGCCATCGCCATCCGTGTCGGATCACTCTCCACCGCGATCACAAAGGCGGCGCCCATCAATCTGGCCCCCGCGGTTGCGCAGAGTCCGATCGGGCCTTGCGCGAAAACAACGACGGAATCGCCAATTCTGACGCGGCCCGACTCTGCTCCGCTAAAGCCCGTCGATACGATGTCGGATAACAGAACAACTTGTTCGTCGCTCAACTCATCAGGAATCTTCGCCAGATTGGCCTGCGCGTTCGGGACGAGAAGATATTCGGCCTGCGCGCCGTTGATCGTGTTACCAAACCGCCAGCCTCCGGCGGCAGTGTAATCATGATCACGGCCGCACTGCGCGAGCTGTCCCGACAGGCAGGCGCGGCATTGTCCGCAAGGTGTGATTGCACCCACGAGGACGCGGTCACCGACACTGTAACCGGTCATGCCGATCCCCAGTTCTTCGATCACGCCCACCGGCTCATGTCCGATCACGAGCCCGGATCGGACCGGATATTCCCCTCGCACGATATGAAGATCCGTCCCGCAAATGGTGGTCAGCGTGATGCGGATGACCGCTTCATTGGCTCCGGCCTGCGGTCGAGGAACATCCTCAATTCGGATGTCGTTAACAGCATGGAAGACGGTTGCTTTCATGCTTTTTCGTTCACACGGCAGTGCCGAACAGCGCACCCACTCCTGCAGTTAGACCCATCGCTAACGCCCCCCAAAACATCACGCGTATTGCTCCGGGTACGGTGGGAGCGCCCCCAACGCGAGCGGCAACTCCGCCGAGCACGCCCAAGAAGAGAAGCGAGCTCGTGATGACGACTGGAATTATCCAGTTCCCCGGAGAAGCGATGGCCGCAAGCAAAGGCATCGCGGCGCCGACCGCAAACGTTGCCGCCGAAGCCAACGCAGCCTGAAGAGGACGGGCCTTGAGTGCTTCGGAAAAGCCCAGTTCGTCCCGAGAGTGCGCGCCTAAAGCGTCGTGAGCCATAAGCTGCACCGCGACTTCCTCGGCCAGCGGGGCCGTCAGACCGCGTCGGACATAAATTGCGGCCAGTTCGGCCTGTTCCCCGGCGGCATCCTCGGCGAGTTCGTTTCGCTCCAGGTCGACATCCGCCTTCTCCGTATCCGCTTGCGAGCTAACAGACACATACTCACCGGCCGCCATCGACATGGCCCCAGCTACCAGTCCTGCGATCCCAGCCACCAGGATGTTCCTCGCGGCAACGTGTGCCGCGGCGACGCCGACGATGAGACTCGCGGTTGAAAGGACGCCGTCGTTGGCGCCGAGGACAGCGGCTCGCAACCAGCCGATGCGATCACCGCGGTGGACTTCTCTCGTCAGCACAAGATCAACGTCTGTCTCGCTTTTCCGGTAGTGCAAGAGAGACACACGACTTTAACAGATAGGGCCGCCTCACCTTTCTCGCCTCGCAGACGGTGCACGCCTCGCGATGAGACACAGTGTCCGTAAAGTGTGAGGGTCGTGCTCTCCTTTCGCCCTGCCATCTTGTCGTCCTTCAAAGGCTACCGGCGTGATCTCGGCTTCCAAGAGGGCGAGGCCAGCGCCCGACATAGCAATGTTACCGGAGGAATCCACCAGCCACGTTTCGAGCGCCGCTTCACTCGTAGGAATGGCATCGATTATAGAATAGTTCCGTTTCTGCGCAGCCGAAAGAGACCCAGAGCCATCGGGATTGTTTGACGCTGCGACTGTTTAGATCGTCAAGTTACAACCGGGAATGCGCGTTGCCTAATAGTATCGTCGCCGCCGATGAGATGAACGATTTTCGAGCTGCGATTGAACCGTGCCATAGTGTCGGTGCAGGCGAGGGGCAGAAACATATTACGAAGCATCAAGCAACTGCTCGGACGAAAGCTCGGAGCGTCAGATGGCGATAGCTCGTCGGCTTCGACATCAGTCGCAGCGGCGTTTCAAAAATCGAAGCGGTGCTCTCGTACGCCGGATCGAGGTCTTGCAATCGGAGCTGATTTCCCGGCGCGACCAGAAAACTTTTTCGATAATTCATTATCTGTTTCTCGTGGTTTTTTTCTCGGTGTTCAACGCGTCAAAGCCGGAGATCACGTCGAAGAGTTCTTCGTCGATGCTGCTTTGGCGGAGGCGATTGAAGCTGCCTTGGAGAGTGACCAGGAGTTCGTCGATATTTTTGTCGGCGCGCTGCATGGCGGCGAGGCGGCTGGCGTTTTCGCTCGCGAGCGATTCGGCGCAGGCGCGCGGAGGGTCTCCGTTCCGTCGCCGAGAACCTCGGGCAGGTTTTGGGTGGGCCAGGGAAGTTTCGCCAAATTGTGGCGCCAGGTTTCGTCCAACGGGAGCAGCCGCTGAGTTACAGGATCGTAGCCGGCACGGTGACCACTTTCCGGCGTGGACTGCAAGGTGCGGCCATCGAGGATGACGGCCGAAGGTTGCGCCGGTTTCTCCGCCGCCACTAGCAAGACCTCGCGCAGATCGTGCGCCATGGCTTCAAAGCACCCGGCCTTGATCCAGCGCTGCGCCTGCTGATGCACGGTCCACAAAGGGGGCAAATCGTTCGGGATCATCCGCCAGGGGCAACCCGCCCGAATCATGTAACGCAGCGCGTTGAAGAGCCCGCGCAGGGTGTAATCACGCTGCGGCGCATCAAGGTCAGATAAGGAGCGCAAAAACCCATTCCTCATCGCTCACATCGCTCGGGTAATTGGTTCGCGTTCCGCGGGTTTTGACCATCTTCTTGCCATCCCAAGCGTAATGCTTGGGACTAAGTAAAAGTACAGCTTTTTCTTCAACAAAGTTCATGACACGCTCTAAGCATACCCGCGTCCGTCGACAGTTTGTCCAGTATTTCGTTGCTCGCCGCGGCGAAATGTCGAGATTAGCGGCACTCGCTGACCGTCGATGCGCGGCGAGTATGAATGTCCGGCCGCAAAACTTCGCAGACTTTGCTCGGTGATTTTCGCACCGACAGGCGCATGCTTGTGCTTGTTGCCCTCACCGTACCCGTGGGGGTGATCAGTGCGCTGGTGGCGAAGGCGTTGCTCTGGCTCATCGCCGAAATTACCAATCTCGTTTTCTTCCAGCGCTTTTCGCCGGTTCTCGGTTCTCTTCAGCATCATCATCTCGGGGCGTGGGTGATTCTCGCGCCGGTCGTTGGCGCGCTCATCATTGGTTTGATGGCGCGCTACGGCTCGGAGAAAATTCGCGGCCACGGCATTCCTGAAGCGCTCGAAGCCATCCTTCTCGGCAGTTTGATTCAGCCAAAGGTGGCGTTGCTCAAGCCGATTTCGTCGGCGATTTCGATCGGCACCGGTGGCCCATTTGGCGCGGAAGGACCGATCATCATGACCGGCGGCGCGTTTGGTTCGCGCAAAAAGTCTAAGAGCTCCGCCGCTGTCCGTCGGGAAGCGGTGGGGAAGCCGCGTGAACAGCGCGTGGTTCTCACAGTCGGCCATTCGACGCACCCCATCGACGAATTTATTGAATTGCTTCAAGCGCACGGCGCGACCTTGGTGGCAGATGTGCGAACGATCCCGAAGTCGCGCCATAACCCGCAGTTTAATAAGACTTCGCTGCCAGCATCCTTGCGCAAGGCTGGAATAAAGTATGTGCATCTGCCTGGACTAGGTGGCCTGCGTCATGCGAAACCGGATTCGCCAAACGCAGGTTGGCGTAACGCTTCCTTTCGTGGTTATGCGGACTACATGCAGACGGCGGAATTCGCGGAAAGCCTTGATCGCTTGATCGAACTCGCGAGCGACGAACGGGTAGCAATCATGTGTGCAGAAGCAGTGCCATGGCGCTGTCATCGCTCACTTATCGGCGATGCTTTGACTGTCCGTGGAATTCACGTCGAGGACATCATGACTCGCACTCGCCACCAGGTTCACACCCTGACGCCCTTTGCAAAGGTTCGCGGCCTCACTGTGACCTACCCGCTAACTGGGACGAAAGCGTCAGCCTCGCGCTCCGTCTCGCCGAACACCATGAAAATTGATTGCGCTTAGGAAATCGAAAAACGCAAGGCGAGCATCCTCGATATTGCATACATTGGCTAAACGAGGAGTGGCTTCCCCGCGCCGGAATATCTTACGCGCTCGACTCCTCTGAGGAGCGATGAAATGGAAGGACGAAACGCATGCCTGATTTTTTTTTGCCGGCTGTCTGATCAAACCATCCCGCTCCCCCATTTTTGGGAACACATCATCGGCAGCGGGCACGCGACCCTGGCGTTGCGGGCGGATTGGCAGCGACAATTGCAACGGTGTCGGGCGGAGTTGGGCGGCCGTCATGTTCGCTTTCATGGCCTCTTGTCGGATGATGTCGGCACCTTCACCATCCAGCAGGACAAGCCGCTCGATTCGTTTTTTAACTTCGATCGAATTTTCGATTTTCTTCTTTCCATCGGGATGATGATTGAGAACTATCGCTCCGGATTTCTTTGGCGATTGATGCGCGATTGCCCCGAGATCAAAAAGGGCCTGCGACGCGCCGGTTTCCGCGGCGGCTGGCTCGGACGAAATGAGGCGCGAGTCCGATGATTCCGTTT
>JBBSGS010000178.1:0-5728 GCA_038253875.1 Chthoniobacterales bacterium | reverse complement strand
GGCGGAATACAACAATGGGGCCTGTGACGGCTGGCGCAAAGACGGAGCCAATCCCGCGGACGACTTCTCCATCGGTTACTATAAACAGAACGCACTCGACTTCTTTGGCCGGGCGGCGCTCGATTGGACAGTTTGCGACCACTACTTCTCCGGCATCATGGCCGAGACTTACCCAAACCGGTTCCACATGCATGCCGCGGCTACGGATCGCCTCCATAACTTCACTCATCCGTCTAATAGTGGGAGTGATCTCCCTTCCCCTTCCGAGCTGCCTACGATCTGGGATCGACTTGCCTCCGCCGGGCGGCCAGGGCGCTATTATTATGGAGATACTCCGTTTCTCGCTCTCTGGGGGGCAAAGTATCTCGACATCAGCTACCCGGTACAGCAGTTTTATCTAGATGCCGCCGCCGGCCAGCTTCCAGCTGTCTCTTTCATCGATCCGCGCTTCCTGGACGAAAGCACTGGCTCCTCTAACGATGATCATCCCCACGCAGATATCAGGGCGGGAGAAGATTTTCTTAACCAAATCTACAACGCGGTAGTCTCCAGCCCGAATTGGAGGTCAACTGTCCTTATCATCAACTACGACGAGTGGGGCGGCTTCTTTGACCATGTGGTGCCGCCGCTGGCACCCGTGCCTGCTGCCACGCGCGCGGCCGGTCTCGCTGAAGGAGTTGACGTTGATGACCCCGCATTCGGTCTGCTTGGTTTCCGCATCCCTAATCTAATTGTGTCACCCTTCGCCCGCCGCGGCTACGTTTCGCACGAACGCTTCGATCACACTTCCATCTTGAAAATGATCGAATGGCGATTCAATCTTCCAGCGCTTACGGTGCGTGACCGGAAGGCAAATAACCTCGCTGACCTTCTCGACTTCGAGCACCGCAACCTATCCTATAACACCTACCCGGTTCCGCCTGTCGTAGGTATACCGTGCCCACCGGCTTCGGGTGGGACTTCGACGGAGGACGAATTTACCGCGCTTCGGGAGTATGCACTGTCACTAGGCTTCATATTGCCATAAGCATGCTGTCAAAGGCGCTTCTCGAAGACTAACACCCGGTTTCGCTCGGCACTTCCCAAATGTCGCCCCTGAGCGCCTCCACCAAAAACACTGGTCGAAATCTCCTGTAGGCTCAGCCACGGGTCAATCCGTGGACGGTTTCTTTTGTATGACCAGGGGCTCTCGATGGGAGCTCAGAATCCTGCAGGATGCCGCGTCACGAAGCCACCCGGCGGGCGGTTATCCAGGTGCCAGCGCGGGGCGTATCGATCGTTGCGATCATCCCATGCCGTCGTGTCGAGACGCAGGCCCGCGATGACCGCAAAAGCGTGACCATTCCGCGAATAAACGGTGATCCACCTGCCGCGGCCGAACCGACCGTAGTGCAGGAGATCACGGGAGTTCATCGGAATGCGGATCAAACCCGCCGCCGCCAGCGCATACGACACGGTGCCCGAACAATCGTAGCCGCTGTCGGAAAACGAGCGGTGCCCGCCGCCAAAACGGTAAGGCCTGTGGCGAAGTTGATTCGCCGCCCAGATCACACGCTTGACCGCGAAGGGCGCCTTCTCAGGCGCGCAGGCCACACCGTGGCGCAATTGAGCGACCTTGCCCGGCACGGTGGGTCCGCGCGTCGGGAAGAGGTTGGCCGAGAGGAGTTGCGTGGTTCCGAAAAAAATAAGACTGAGAAAGACGCCGCCGCGCCGTGACAATGTCATGCCTGTGCCGCAGCCGTTGGCGTACCAGGCGGGCCACTGGATCGAACGGCAAGTGCATCTCATCGACCTTTTCAATTTTCCGGGCAAGACTTTCCTGTGCCGCCGATGAAAAAAGAACAGATCGTTGAAATCCTCGAGACGATCGCAACGCTTCTCGAGCTGCAGGAAGAGAACCCTTTCAAAATCCGCGCCTACACGAACGCGGCCCGCTCGATTGAAACCTGGGGCGGCAACCTTCGCGAGCTGGCGGAAGAAAATCGGCTCGAAGAAATACCGGGCGTCGGTAAAGCGATCGCCGGCAAAATCAGCGAACTGGTTTTGACCGATACCTCGACATTCTACGACGAACTGCGCGCGCAGTTTCCCGAGCGTATTCTCGAGCTGTTTTCTTTGCCGGGTCTGGGAGCGAAAAAGATCAAGGCGCTCTACGAGAAATTGCAGGTCAATTCGATCGCCGATCTCGCGCAGGCATGCGCCGGCGGACGGGTGGCAGAGTTGCCGGGGTTTGGCAAAGCGACCCAGGAAAAACTGGCGAAAACAATCGCCGACCGCGCGAAACACGCGGGCAGTTTCTCCTTGGGCGCAGTCGCGGGTGAGGCCGAGGAGCTGCTGGAAGATCTGCGCCAGCATCCTGATGCTCTTCGCGTGAGCACGGCGGGAAGTTATCGGCGCCGCAAAGAAATCGTGCGCGATCTTGATTTCATCGTCGCCACCAACGAGCCCGCTGCGATTACCGAGTCTTTCGTTAGGCACGCGCTCGTCCAGAGCGTAATCGCTCGCGGATCGACCAAGACCAGCGTCCGGCTGCGCTCTGGCATCCAGGCGGATTTACGGGTCGTCAGCGGCGCGGAATATCCCTTCGCGCTCGGTTATTTCACGGGGAACAAGGAACACAACATCGTCCTGCGCAACCGCGCGCTGCAACGCGGTTGGACCCTGAACGAATATCGACTCGCGCCGGCCGAGACCGCCGTGAGCAAAAAAAAGGCGGCTGTGGAAATTCCGCAGGTCCGCGACGAGCCGGAGCTATATCGCGCGCTTGGGCTCGATTTCGTGCCGCCGGAGTTGCGTGAAAATTGCGGCGAGATCGAAGCCGCCGCGGAAGGGCGACTGCCGCGTTTGCTTGAGCCGGAAAATCTGCGCGGCGCCTTCCATTGCCACACGAGCGCGAGCGACGGCCGCAACTCCCTCGAGGAAATGGCCGCTGCTGCCCAGGATCTGGGGCTGCAATACCTCGGCATCGCCGATCACAGCCGCAGTTCGATCCAGGCCCGCGGGCTCGATCGCGACCGCCTCCGCGCGCAGGTCGCGGCGATCCGCAAATTGAACGAATCGTTCGAAGGCTTCCGGCTTTTTGCCGGAGTCGAGTGCGATATTCTGCGCGACGGCTCGCTTGATTTCGATGACGAAACGTTAGGCGGGCTCGATTACGTCGTCGCGTCTGTGCATTCGGCCTTCCAATTGGCGGAACCGGAAATGACGAAGCGCATCATCCGCGCGATGAGCAACCCACATGTAACGTTGCTAGCGCATCCGACCGGCCGGCTTTTGCTGAAGCGTGATGCTTACGCGGTCGACATCCCCGCCATCATCGAGGCGGCTGCGGCAACCGGAACCTGGCTCGAAATTAACGCCGCTCCCAAGCGGCTCGATCTCGATTGGCGCTGGTGGCCGCTGGCGAAGGCAAAGGGAGTGAATTGCGTCATCAATCCCGATGCGCACGGTGTCGAAAAGCTGCAGGAATTGTGGTTCGGCGTGGGCGTGGCGCGGAAAGGCTGGCTCACGAAGAGGGACGTAGTGAATTGCCTGCCATTAGGCAAGATCGAGGCTGAGCTGCGAACGAAGCTTGACCGGAAGCGCTAACCATGGCGCGATGGAGTTTCGACTCCGGGTAGCGCATGCGTCTCGCGTGCTGGTAGCGCTGTGGCAGCGCGACGAACTTTCTGAGAGTTTGAACGTTACGAAATCGGTCGTGGAAAGGAAAGTTCGCGACAGTGGAACACCGTCGCCAGCACGCGGGACGCATGCGTTGCCCTGAAATAACGACTACCGCGCGGCAAATTATACCGTCTATCTCTGCGGCATGAACATCGTTAGGCATTTGCAGGCGCCGCCGGCTTTGAGGAATTCGGTCATTGGCAGCGCATGACAATTGAAGCCGCGGTCGCGTAACGAGTTCATCAGCTTCGGAGCACCCTCGGGAAGCACAATTTCGCGCTCGAGCACGACAGCATTGCAGGAGAAGTGCGCCGCTTCCTCCTCCACCACGTCGATCAAATTCGGCACGTGATCGCGAATCGTGCGTTGCCCGTATTCATCGAAGGCCGCCGGAAACCAAACCGCGCCGCCATCCGTCAACGGGCAGAAGCAGGTGTCGATGTGATAAAAGCGCGGGTCAACCAGCTCGACGGAAATGACGAGACAGTTCAGAATGTCGGCAACGAGCCGGTGTGCGCTGACGTCGGTGCGGAATTTGTAGCCGCAAAAAAGCGCGTCGCCCGCGAAAAGGGCGTCGCCTTCACCCTCGAAGAATTGATCCTTCGGCAGCCAGATGATTTCGTAACCGTGCTCCTCCATCCAGGCCGCGAAGAGAGGAGCTTCGCCCGCACGTTCCTGGTGGCGAAAATTACTCGGGATGAATTTTTTTCCCACCGTCAGCCCGGCGTTGGCGGTAAAGACCATGTCGGGAAGCCGCGGCGCGCCGGGGACGAGGTGAATGTCGCAACCGAGGCTGAGCAGCTTTTCGTGCAGTCCACGCCATTGCGCCTGCACGAGTGGGGTGTCCGCGCCACGGGCACGGCTCATCCAGGGATTGATCTCGTATTCGATGCCGTAATGGTCCGGCGCGCAGAGGAGCAACTTTCGCATAATTCGCCTAACGAAACTGCTCGATGCAGTCGGTCAACTCCCGGAGGAACGGCTCGATGTCGGTGACCAAACCGATCGCTTGAAAGGTCCCGCGATCAGCCAGCTTCGTGACCACGCCGGGGTTAATGTCGACGCAGATTGTTTTCACGCTCGCGGGCAACAAGTTTCCGACTGCGATCGAGTGCAGCATCGTGCCCATCATCATGGCAATGGTCACGCCCTCGAGCTTCGCGCGCATTGCCCGCTGCGCTTTGAGCGCGTCGGTGATGACGTCCGGCAGCGGTCCGTCGTCGCGTATGGAGCCGGCCAGGACGAAATCGACCCCATTTTTTACGCAGGAATACATGATGCCGCTCTTGAGCAGGCCGCTTTTGACCGCCGCGCGGATGCTGCCGGCGCTGCGGATCGCGTTGATCGCGCGCATATGATTCTCGTGGCCGGCCTCGGCCAGCGAACCCTTCTCCAGAAAGACGCCTAACGACGTCCCGAAGAGTGCGTTTTCAATATCGTGGGCCGCGAGCGCGTTCCCGGCGAAGAGCAGATTGACGTAGCCCCATTCAATCAGCTTCTCAAAATGCTCGGCCGCGCCGGTGTGGACGATGGCGGGCCCGCCCACGACGAGGATTTTGCCGTTCTCCGCCTTGGCCCGGTGAAATTCGCGCGCCAGCTCGCGGATCATTACCGTCTTCGGTTTCTCGATCGAAACGTTGCTCGCCATGAATTCGAAGGCGTCAGTCCGGGAAGTCGAGCGCTGCAGCGGAACGACGCGAATCCCCTGATGCCCGACGACCACTTCCATTCCTTTTTTGACGCCGTAAAACTTCGTCGCGGTCGCGGTCTTCGCGGCCTGGTCGATCACGATCCCGCTGTCCATGAGGGCGGGCCGCACTTCCACCTCACCACCGTCGAGCTGTGCAAAAGTCTGCTGATTTGTGGTCACATAAAAATGCTCCGGAAAAACGCCATCGGCCGGCGCGACCGCCAGTTGCACGCTCTTCTTTTCCTGCACCTCCGCGCCGTGCTGCCGCAAGCGCAGGATCAAATCATCGAGCGCTTCCGCCGACGGACCGGTCACTTCGATCCGCGCGAAACTCTGGTCGGCACGGCCCTCGCCGATCCGGATTTCGCCGATTTT
>JBBSGS010000177.1:0-5774 GCA_038253875.1 Chthoniobacterales bacterium | reverse complement strand
TCCCCACAGGCTGGAAGCCTGTGCTCAGGTGCTGACTCGAGCCGTCAGGCTTCGGCGAAACTTCTCGCCAAGAAGGACGGTCGCGGGTAGATAAGCGCGCGCATGGTTGCAAATTCTCAACCCGTCTCGGTCGTGACCGGCGGCGCTGGTTTTCTCGGGTCGCATCTGACCGATCGGCTCCTCGCGGAAGGGCATCGCGTGGTCGCGATCGATAACTTGATCACCGGTCACCTGACGAATATCGAGCATCTCGCCGGCAACCAGAATTACCGTTTCATCAAGCAGGATGTGACCCAGTATCTCTTCGTCCCGGATGAGATCGATTACGTCTTTCATTTCGCGTCGCCCGCGAGCCCGATCGATTATCTCGAGCTGCCGATCCCGACTCTGAAGGTCGGCGCGCTCGGGACGCACAACACTCTCGGCCTGGCGAAGGCGAAGAAGGCGACCTTCCTGCTCGCTTCCACTTCGGAGTGCTATGGCGATCCGCTGGTCCATCCGCAGAAGGAAGATTATTGGGGGAACGTGAACCCGATCGGGCCGCGCGGCGTTTATGATGAGGCGAAGCGTTTCGCGGAGGCGATGACGATGGCTTACCACCGCTATCACGGGATGGATACCAAGATCGTGCGTATCTTTAATACCTATGGGCCGCGGATGCGGCTGCGCGATGGGCGGGTGGTGCCGGCGTTCATCGGGCAGGCGCTGAGCGAGACTCCCCTAACGATCTTTGGCGATGGCTCGCAGACGCGTTCGTTCTGTTATGTCTCTGATTTAATCGATGGGATTTTTCGCCTCTCGCAATCGGATTTCCATGAGCCGGTGAACATCGGCAATCCGAGGGAGATGACGATCAAACAGTTCGCGCAAGAGATCATCCGCATCACCGGCACGAAATCGTCGATCGAATATAAGCCGCTCCCGGTGGATGACCCGAAGGTGCGCCAGCCGGATATTGGTCGGGCGCGGGAGATTTTGGATTGGGAGCCGAGAGTGCAGTTCGAGGAGGGGATCAGCACCACCATTGATTATTTTCGGAAATGGCTCGCGCGCGCCAATTACCGCTGAGCTGGCGTTTTATTTGGACAGGAGTAAGAGGATTAAGAGGATTACGGGATGATCAGTGGGGGCGCCCGCGGGCAAAAAATCCTGTTAATCCTGTAAATCCTGTCCTCTCCGCAGAACCAAGCCGAGGCCGAACAGACTTATGCCAAGCATTGCCAGTGTCGAACCAGCATCAGGGACGGGAAATGTAACCGTTCCGAAAACGAGGGGAAGGCTGACCGACGAAAGCATACCCTCGGTCGGGCTGTAGGCCGCTTCAAAGTTTGGGAGACCATCGGAGCCGATGACATAACGGCTGGTGTTTGACAGGTCGAAAAATTGTAGATCAGCCGGATTTGCAGAATCTCCGTTTGCCGTCCCGAAATTGAGAGAAGAAGCAGTCGCATCGATCAGGAATTGATCCGCGCCAAAAATAAGGGAGGTGTCGGCGTGATCGAGGGAGTAGGCGGTGCCGTTGAGGGTCAGCGTAAGGTTGACGTACGTGAATGGGCTGGGCCCGCCATTCATGATTGTGTAACTCCCCAAGGCAACATCCACGTTCCCGACCTGGGTAGCGGTGCCGCCGCCAAATGTACGACTTACATCGTAGGTAATGGCATTTGCCGAAGGTAAGAAGGCGAGGTTTGCGGCGGCAGTCAAAGTTGCCAGAATGACCAGAAGGTATTTTAACGGTTTCATAGGCTTGGGCTGGGTAAGCACGGGGAATCGGCTTTTCCCCATGGTCTCATGATGAAATGGCTTAAAGATTCAATAAGAAATCGGGAATCGCGACAAAGTGCAAGGCTTTTGGAGTTCCATCACGGTGTTTTTTAGACAGGATTAACGGGATTTACTGGATTAGTTAGGCAGGACTCCCATTGCTCCGGCAAAAATCCTGTTAATCCTGTAAATCCTGTCCTTCATCAAACTGCTCGCTTTTTCCGCGAAGTTTAGCTGAAATCCAAATCGCCTTGAAACTCAGATTTCTCTTTCCAGCTCTCTTCCTCGCTGTCACGGGCTTTGTTTCCGCGCAGGCACCTCGCGGTGGCGATTTCCAGATCACGAAAATCACTCGCAACTTAATCGCCTCGCCGGAATTCAATTATAGCGGCGCGGAAACTTTTCGCGCGAACGAGCGCGATCGCTGGCTCGCGGTGGATGTCGAGTTCGCAGCGCTACCTGAGTTCACCGACGAAGTGACCTTTAAATATTACATCATGGTCGAGGGGAAACTGCTCACCGGGGAGGTGACGCACGTGAACATCGCCGGCGGGAAAGAGCTGCACTCGGTGATGTATGTGCCGCCGCGCACGCTCGCGCACATCGTCGGCAATCGCGCGCTCACCGCCAATTCCGTGCAAAACGTCGCGGTGCAACTGCTGTTGAAAGGGGAAGTGAAAGACGAGCTCAGCCTGGTGCGGTTGCGTCCGCAATGGTTTAGCGCGCTGCCGGCAATTACCGGGTTGGTCTTGAACAAAAATGAGACGCCGTTTGCTCCTCTCTATTGGGATCACTACGAGCAGATCAGGCCGGCGGGCGCTCGCTGATCCCGATCCATGCCCGCTCCTGCCCGCATCGTTAGTCTTAATCTCGGTTCGCAAACGCTGGGCCTGGCTGTCTTCCGGGCGCTGCCGCACGGGGGGTTGATCCTCACTGGCTACCGGCGGCGCGAGATTCTGCTTGATCCCGCGGCCGAGGGCGATCGGCTTTCGCAGATCACCGAGGCGATCCGTGGGATGATGGGTGAGCTTGCGATCAAGGGGGGACCAGTCGATTACGCGGTCTCGGGGCAATCGGTCTTTGCGCGCTTCGTCAAGCTGCCCTCGGTCGACCCGGAGAAGATCGAGCGCATCGTCACTTTCGAGGCGCAGCAGAATGTGCCGTTTCCGATCGAGGAAGTGATCTGGGATTACCAGCTCGTCGGCTCGGATGCGGAGAAGCAAATCGAAGTGGTTCTCGTGGCGATCAAGTCCGACCGGCTCGAGGGAATCAACGCCGCGGTCGAGGAGGCGGGTTTGCAGACCACGCTGGTGGATGTAGCGACGATGGCGCTCTACAACGCTTTTCGTTTTAACTATAGCGAGCTGGCCGGCTGTTCGTTGCTCGTGGATATCGGCGCGCGCACCACCAACCTCCTTTTCGTCGAGCCGGGAAGAGTTTTCAGCCGCAGCATCCCGATCGGCGGCAGCGCGGTCACCTCGGTGATCGCGAAGGAATTCAACGAATCGTACGCCGCCGCGGAAAAGCGCAAAACAAGAGATGGATTCGTTAGTCTGGGCGGGACCTACGCGGAAGCGTCCGATCCGGAAAAGGCGCGGGTCTCGAAGCTGATCCGCAACACCATGACCCGGCTGCACGCCGAGCTGGCGCGCTCGATCAGCTTCTACCGGACGCAACAACAGGGCACCCAGCCAAAACGCGTTTTCCTCTGCGGCGGCTCGGCGGCAACGCCCTACATGCGGGAATTTTTCCACGAAAAACTCCTGGTCCCGATCGAGTTCTTCAATCCCCTGCGCAACGTCGGGTTGGCCGGGAATATCGGGCTTGAGGAAGGCGCGCCGCCGGCGCATTTGTTAGGCGAACTGGTCGGGCTCGCGTTGCGGCCGGGCAGGGCTTGCCCGATTGAATTGAACCTGCGCCCGGCCGACGTGGTGCGGAGGCAGCGTCTCGCGCAGCGGCGACCGTTTCTGCTCTTGGCCGCCGCATGTTTCCTCCTCGGGTTGATGGGGTGGGGGCTTTATTTCTTTCGTTCAGCCCAGGCGGAAGCGGTGGTGAGCGACCGGTTACAGGTCGAGGTCGATCGCATGCACGGGCTGGAGACTCAGGTCAGCAAGGTGCGCCAGGAAATCGCGGCGCTCGATGCCGTGGCCACGCCATTGCTCGCCGCGGTCAATGGCCGCGGCAGCTGGCTGCAAATTCTGGATGATCTGAACGCGCGCCTGCCGGCGGAAAACATCTGGATCACGGAGTTGGCTCCGACCACGGGCGGCCAGGTCCTCGGCGGGACCGGATCAGGAAGTTCCGGGGCGCTGCCATTCGCTCTCCTGCAGGGGCAGGGGAGGGCCTCGGGTCCCGCTAGTCCGGTGCGTCCGGTAATCGATGGCGTGTTCGTTAGGGGGCTTTATCTTTCCAATCCCAAACAGCAGGAAATCGTCGTCGATTATTTCCGGAATCTGCTCGATTCGCGCGTTTTCGAGGTAGACGCGAACGACCAATCGCAGGTGATCAAACCGAGCATGCCGACCAGTTCCGACTGGGCCTATCCCTACGAGCTGCGGCTGAAGCTGCGCCAACCGCTCTACCTGCCATGAGCTGGTTCCGGCAAAACAAGTTTCTCGGCAGCTACCTCCTCGCGCTCGCACTGGGCACGCTTCTGGCCGGTTATTTCCTCCTCCACGAAAAAGGTGCGGCGGCCGAAGAGCAGACGCGGCTCGAGACGACGTTGAATGAGCTGAATCGTCTGCGCAGCAGCAGGCCATTTCCGAGCGGAGCGAATTTGCGCAAAAGCAAAGCGCAGGCCGAAGAGTATCGTACTTCGTTAGGTGCGCTGGAGAAGGAATTAAAAGCACGGACGCTGCCCGCGGTGCCGCTCCAGCCTAACGAGTTCCAGGCCCAGCTTCGCCAGGCGGTCAACTCCGTCACGGAAGGCGCGGCGGCGAGCAAGGTGCGGCTGCCGCCGAATTTTTATCTCGGCTTCGACGAATACGCCACGTCGCTCCCGAATAGCACCGCTGCGCCGCTTCTCGGCCAAGAGTTGCAGGCCATCTCGATGCTCGCCGAAAGGATCGTCGGTGCGCATGTCGATGCGCTCACCGGTTTCACACGCACTCCGTTGCCCGAGGAAAAGCCGGCCGCTTCGTCCGCGCCCGGCCTGAAGCGCGGCGCGCGTTCTTCCAAAGCGAGGCCGGATGCGACTGGCTCCTCGCCGGTCGCGGCCCACGCGGTTGACGTTGCCTTTTCCGCTAGCCCGGCGGCGGCGCGCAAGGTTTTGAATCAGGTCGCGACCGCGAAGGAGCAGTTGTTCATGATTCGCATTTTAAATGTAAAGAACCAGGTGGACAAAGGGCCGGTCCGCGGAGCAGTCACCCCAGAGGCTCCTCTTTCCGCGAGTGCGGCAGCGGCTGCCGGCCGCGGTGGAGCGGCCATCCCGCGGTCCACGATCCACTTTATTGTCGGTGCGGAGCACCTCGACGTGAACGCGAAGATCGAGATCATCAGTTTCAACACAGGGAAGGAGAGTCGTTAGGCGATGGACTGGGTGCGGAGCAACTACGAGCGGGCCGCGGTCCTCGCCGCGGCGCTTTTTCTTCTCATCTCTGCGCTCTTCATTTTCCTCGGCGCGGCGGGCTTCGAGGAAAATTTCAGCGGCTTGCAAAGCGCGCCCTCGCCGAACAATGACATCCCTGAAGGCCGCGCGCCCGAGCTCGTGGACGGGATGCTTAAACTGCAAATACCTCCGCAATGGACCTTCAGCGGACGCTCCGGATTATTTGTGCCGGAGAAGCATTTCATCGGCGCAGATGGCCAGCCGGCGACGCTCCAGAACACGCTCCTCCATCCGCCTGTGCCTAACCAGTGGCTCGAGGAATTCGGCCTGCCCATCGCCGAAGGTGATGTCCTGAGCCAGGATCCGGACGGCGACGGCTTCAGCAATTTCGACGAGTGGATCGGCCACTCCAACCCGACGGAGAAAGAGTCGCACCCGCCCTACACCGCGATGTTGAGGTTGA
>JBBSGS010000176.1:0-5858 GCA_038253875.1 Chthoniobacterales bacterium | reverse complement strand
CGCCCTGCGCTTCCAGTCCGTAAGTGGCGGCGACATCGCGCGGGTCTACGGCCGCCATGTCTCGCATCGCTTCTCCGGGGGTATCGCGATCCATCACCATGCCAGGAGGCATCATGGCTCCGCCCACGTCGCGGGCAGACAAACGGAGGTTGACCCAATTGGCCGGCGCCACCATCCCAAAGAGGAGCGCCAGAAGCGAAACGCCCGCGACCGCCGCCAACTGCGGATGGGTCACGTCCGCTTTCATCTTCATGCTCTCATGGCCTCCATGTGCCGGCATTTTTTTCTGCTTCGGTTTCCGGTCAAAGCGGCTGCCGGGCTTCCTCTCCGTCATGAGTCCGTGTTTGAGTCCTTTCCCGACCATCCAGACATTGGCCGGATAAGCCGTGGTGAAACCGGCCATCACCCCTAACGACATTACTCCCCAAAAAACTAATTCCGTCGGCTCCATCGCTCGCATGTCGCGGCCCATCATCAAAAAGCACATCACCGGCGCCATCCCCGCCATCATGAAATTCATGCTGATGAACTCGGGCAGGAAGGTCTTGCGGACATTCTCCCAGTAAGTCCCGCCCATCATCGATTTCATGAAGAGTGACTGAAAGATGAAGAGACCAAACGCGAACCCGGTCGCGTATTCGACGATCAGGTCGATCCACATGGGCAGACCGAGCGTCGCAGTGATCACCGCGGCCAGAATGATGCCGGTGGCGTCGCCCGCCACGCAGTGAATCGTGGAGCCGACGCCTTGTTTCCAAAGCGGCTCGATAAAGCTTTCGTGCTCGCCCGGCCGCGGTTCCTTATCCGCAAGGACGTAGAGGAGAAGTCCTATCGGTCCGAGGTAGAGCGTGACCAGGATGAAGCCCCACTTCATCACCCCGGGTTCCGGATTGTTCCGATACTGGTCCCATCCGACGTAGGCGGTCGAGGCCAGGGCGAGGACAAACCAAACCACCAGGAAGTAATCGATCGGTTGGATCATCTTGTGGGAGCGCTTTCTAACTACTCAACTGATTTACCGAGGTCGCCTGCGCTTCAGGCACTCATCCAACTTTGCTACTCCAGGATGTCCCATTTCTTTTAGAGTTAATGAGCAGATCCAAACCAAGAGTGCTTCCAGCCCTTCATCTGCTCGATTTCCTTCTTCTGCTCTTTGATGATCTTGCTGGCGAGCTCCTTGAGTTCAGCGCGGTCAGTCCGATCAGCGACTAAGTGTGACATCGCAACGGCGGCCTTATGATGCGCGCTCATCATGGTGAGAAACATCTGGTCGAACTCGGTGTCCTTCGCCTGCTTTAGGGCTTCCCTCTCCGCCATCATCTTTTCCATCCCAGGCATTTGCTCCATCGACCCGGCGCTTTCGCCATCCTTCTTCAGCCAGCCGGTCATCTGCTCGATCTCCGCTTTCTGCGTCGAGATGATCTCGCCGCCCAGCTTGTTAAGCTCGGCGCGTTTCGTATTCGTGGTCGCGAGCTCCGCCATGTCGACCGCAGATTCGTGGTGATGAATCATGTCCTTGAGGAACATCGATTCGAATTCCTTGCCTTTGAGCGGCCGGAGCGATTCCGTCATCGGGTCAGACGCGCTTTTCTCGCTATGCCCTGAGGCGCGAGGAATCCCGCCGTTGAGGAGAATGGCGCAAAGGGCTCCAATAGCAGTGATATACGTTGTCCGTTTCATAGTGTTTGGTTCTATTGGTGTTAAGTAGGAGTTAAGAACGCGAGCCGAACTCTAGCCTTTGAGCATCTCCGGCGGATAGAGCGCAGCGATCGTCTTCAAAAGCTGCTGGAACTTCTTGAAGTTCGCCTCGGTCGCGGCCTGGTCTTTGGCATCGCCGGATTCATCGAGGCGCCCGGCCAGGGAGGCAACGAACTTCGCGTTCGCCTTCAGTTTGCCGAGTTTTTCGGCGTCGAGTCCCTGTGACTTATCTGGAAGGGCGTTGACGAGGTCGCGAATCTGAAAGGCGGTCTCATGGACGTGGTCTAGCTGTTTGGCAGCGATATCCTTGCCCAGTTCTTCCTCGTGCGTCTGCACTTCCTGCCAGATCGCGGGCAAGGTTGCCGGAATCACCGTCTGTTCGGTTTTTCCTTCATGTTCTGCCGCCGAAACGCCGCGCACTATGGGCGGGGCGCCAGCAAGGGCTAAGAGGACGACTGCGAGTGCTAATCTTTTCATGTGTTGTTTCCTATGGCTGCGGTTGGGGTTGGTTTATAAGGAATCAACCGCGACTTCCTGCTTAAAAATTCATGCAGTCACGGGCACGCCTTCGACTGGCAAGGGGCTGCTGTCCTTTCTGGTTTTCCGCCTCTCACGGATTTCTTCGATCTTGTTATAAAGGGTTGGGATAACGATCATGTTGAGAAAGGTGGAGGTGAAGAGGCCTCCGAGGATGACGTGCGCCAGGGGCCGTTCGAGTTCTTTACCGGTTGGGCTGCCCCAGAGCAGGGGCACTAGTCCCAAGGCCGCCGTGGCCGCGGTCATGAGCACGGGATTCAGGCGATCCAGCGAACCCTCCACTACTGTCTCGTGGAGCGATTTTCCCTCAGCGCGGAGCTGATTATAATGACTAACGAGAATAACCCCGTTGCGTGAAGCGATGCCGAAGAGACTGATGAAGCCGATGATCGCCGGCACACTCAGATCGCCACCGGTAAGGTAAACCGCGACGACGCCGCCAATGAGCGCGAGCGGCAGGTTAATCATCACCAGGAGCGCTTCGCGGGTGGTGCCGAACGCTTGATAGAGCATGAGAAAAATGCCGACGACCGCGCCGATCCCGAAGATGGTCAGGACCCGTTGCGCATCCTGCTGACTCTGGAATTGGCCGCCGTATTCGACGAAATAACCGGCCGGCAGTTTAACTTGCGCGCCGATTTTTTGCTGCGCCTCGGCGATGAGGCTGTTGAGATCGCGCCCCGCGACGTTGCACTGGACGACGATACGGCGCTGCACATTTTCGCGGTTAATAAAATAGGGGCGGTCCTCGAAACGGATCTCGGCCACGGCGCTCAATGGAATCTTCGCGACGCCATCCCTGGCTAGGGCGGGCGCGTCCACGAGGATGTTGCGGATCGAAGCCAGATCGCGGCGGGCGGGTTCATCCAAACGCACGAAGAGGTCGAAAGTTTTGCGGCCTTCGAGCACTTGTGAGACGGCGGTGCCGTTGAGCAGCGTCTCGATCGTTTCCGAAAGATCGCCTACTTGAATGCCGTAACGCGCGGCCTTTTCGCGGTCCACTTTAATGATCAACTGCGGCACGTTGATCTGTTGTTCGAGCGCGAGGTCGGCCACCCCGGAAACGCTCTGCATGACCTTGAGCACCTCGCGTCCCTTCAGGCGAAGCACATTAAGATCGTCGCCATAAATCTTGATCGCGATCTGCGCGCGAATGCCCGATTGCACTTCATCCATGCGATGGGCGATGAACTGGCCAACGTTAAAAACCGTGCCTGGTATCCCGGCCAGGTCATCACGGATGCGGCGTAGCAACTCATCGGGCGGCATCTTCTTGTCCCGCGCGTAATCGAGCTTTACGTCGAACTCACTGAAGTTAGGCGGCTGCGCATCTTCATCCAACTCACTGCGGCCAGCGCGCTGGGAAATGGAAACGACCTGCGGATATTTTAAGAGGTCCTTGCGCACCAGGTCGCCGAGGCGCATCGATTCGGCGAGCGATGTCCCGGGCAGCGTGGTCATGGCGACGATGAAGTTGCCCTCGTGGAATTCCGGGAGGAAGGAGCGGCCAAAAAAAGGAATCATGGCAAGGGCAATGCCCGCCAGCACCAGTGCCGCGATCACCACCGGCCAGACATGTCTCAGAGTTAGAGTCAGCAGCCGCGTGTAGATCCCTTTCAAGGCGCGGGCGACAAAGCTTTCACTTAGATTTTTCTTCGTGGTCCCGAGAAGGATGTAGCAGAGCGCCGGTGTGACTGTTACCGCGACCAGAAGAGAACAGAATAACGAGCCCAGGTAGGCGATGCCGAGCGGACTGAAAATGCGGCCCTCCAG
The DNA here is from genome assembly GCA_038253875.1 of Chthoniobacterales bacterium. Lineage (GTDB taxonomy): Bacteria > Verrucomicrobiota > Verrucomicrobiia > Chthoniobacterales > UBA10450 > Palsa-1392. Next base: position 1,850 of record JBBSGS010000176.1, on the reverse strand, counting down.
ACCGGAAAGAAAAAAGATCGGCAGAAAGACGATGCCGACGATCCAGGTCGCATAGACGACAGAGTTCCGCACTTCACTGGTGGCTTCGAATACGACCTCGATCGTCGGCTGAGGATGGGCGGATTCCCGGTTGAGCCGGAGCCGTCGAAAGACGTTTTCCACCCCAATGATGGCATCGTCCACGACCTCGCCAACGGCGATGGCGAGGCCGCCGATAGTCATGGAGTTAAGGCTGATGCCGAATAACTTTAGCACCATCACCCCGGCCAATAACGACGCGGGCATGGAAAGAAAGCTGATGAAGGAAGCGCGGAAGTTCATCAGAAACACCACCAGCACCACCGTCACGATGATGCCGCCTTCGATCAGTGCTGCTTTCAAATTCCGGATCGAGCCTTCAATGAAATCAGCCTGACGAAAGACATGGACGTTGAGCTTCACGTCCGCAGGCAACTGGCGCGAGATTTCGCCCAGGGCGTTCTCGACTTTGTAAGTCGTAGTTAGCGTGTCCGCGCCATAGGCCTTGGAAATCGTCCCGATGACCGCGCGCTTCTTGTCGAGCGCGCCATCGCCGCGCTTGATTTCCGGGCCGAGCTTTACCTCCGCGACATTGCGAATAAAAATCGGCGTGCCCGCGGCGTATTTGACCACAGTGTTGCGCAAGTCATCGAGTGACTCGATCCGCGCGACGCCGGTGACGATGTACTCCTGGCCGGACGCTTGCAGAAAGGCGCCGGGGACATTGACGTTGGATTTTTCCAGCGCGGCCCGGACTTGCGAGACACTTACTTGATAGGCAAGGAGTCGCTCGGGATCGAGCAGCACCTGGTATTGCTTCACTTCGCCTCCTATCGCCACGACGGAGGCGACGCCGCCTAACGACAACATGCGCGGTCGAATCTGCCAGTCTGCAATCGTGCGCAACTCCATCGGCGAACGGGTATCGCTTTCCAGGCTGTACTTGACCAGCCAGCCGACCGCGGAAGTGATCGGCAGCATCACTGGCGCCTGTGTGCCAGCCGGGAACCGATCGCGCACTGATTGAATGCGCTCATTGACCAGTTGCCGCGCGAGATAGACGTCAGTGCCCCAGCGGAACACGATCGTGACGGTGGAGAGGCCGACGGAAGAAGAGGAACGCACGCTGTCCACACCGGGCGTGCCGTTGACTGCACTTTCAATCGGGAAAGTAATGAGCGACTCGGCATCTTCGGGCGCGAGGCCGGGCGACTCGGTCTGAATGACGACTTGCGGCGGCGCGAATTCCGGAAACACATCCACCGGCATGCGCATCGTCACGTAAGTCGACGTGACCAGGAACACCAACAGCCCGACCACGACCAGGAGTCGGTTGTTCAGTGACCAGCGGATGAGCTTGTTAAACATCGGCTATTTCTTGGTATCTGATTTGTCCTTGTCCGCGCCGGGCTTGGGCGAGCCGGTCAGCCACTGCGTGTAGAGTTCGCGCTGACCGGCGATCACGACAGCGTCGTCCGGCACCAGGCCGTCCTTGATCTCGATGAAACGGTCGTCCGCGGCGCCCGTCTGCACATCGGCGCGAGTGAAAGTGTTGCCCGTCTGGACGAAGACAAACTTCTCCCCGCCTTCTTCAAGGATAGACTCGTTAGGCACAGCCAGGACGTCGGCACTCGTGGCCAGGAGCAGACTAGCCCGGGCGAACATGCCCGCCCGCAGTTTGCCTTCCGGATTATCGACCGCGATCCAGACCGGCAGCGTGCGGGTTTCCGGATTCAGTTCCAGCCCGAGAAAGGTGACCTCGCCCGCAAATTCTTGTTTGGGAAAACTGAAAGCGTGGACGCGAGCTTTCTGACCCAGCTTCACCTTGCCGG
>JBBSGS010000175.1:0-5932 GCA_038253875.1 Chthoniobacterales bacterium | reverse complement strand
TAGCAGGATAGCCAGGTAAATCAGCCAGCCGGCGAGACCGAATTGTTTGCGCAGCGCGCGCACCAAGCTGACGTGCAAACCGCGCCAGTTTACGATGAGTAGGAATGCCGCGAGGACGGAGAGCGGATAGGTGGTGGCAGCGGCATCGAAGATTCCGGCAACCGCCTCCTCAGTGTGAAGCAGGCTCTCGCGCCAGACTTGGGCGAAGCCCGGCCAATGCCATGACTCCCAAAACGCGAATTGCTCGAGATGGTAATCGGAGGTCGCGCCCAGCGGGGTGAAGACCACGAACTGGAAGGTCGCATAAGACAGCGCGAGGAGACCAAAGATGAGCCAGAGCCGCTTAAAGCGGAGAACGCAGCGGAATCCATCGCGCAAGGCGACTCGCACCGGACTGGTGAAGAGAACGAGCAGATAACCGGCGAGCATCCCGAGCAGCGGATAGACGCGCGGGAGGGCGGTGAGCATGGAGGGCGCGTGGCGGCTGCCTAACGAATGATGCCCCAGTGGCGGCTAAAGGGCCAGTAAACGAAGAGACCGCGCCCGACGACGTTCTCTTCCGGCACCGGACCCCAGTAGCGGCTGTCGTAACTGTTATAGCTATTGTCGCCCATGGCGAAATAACCGTGCGGCGGGATAACAAATGTCCGCTCGGGCGACGCCAAAACCGCCTGTCCGAGGCCGTAACCTTTATAAGGCGGCTGCGCTGCCGCCACCCGCCGGATGCCGAAGTTTTGCGCCAGCTCCCCGTTTACGTAGAGATTGGGCGAGTCGATCCGCAGCTCGTCCCCCGGCGTGCCCGTAAGCCGCTTGATGTAGTAAGGCGCACCCGAGTCCGGGTCCTCGCGAATGCCGAGAATGTGATCGGTGCGGAAAACAAAAACATCGCCGCGCGGCGGATGAATGAAGTTGTAACTGAACTTATCGACGAACACCTGATCACCGGTATCGATCGCGCCGCGCGCGATGACCTGGCCGGCGTGATAAACATTGCCAGGATAAACCTTAAAATCCTGCTGCAGGATTTCCGGCGGGGCGTAGACGGTGAAAGATTGCCCCACGCACTGGATGTGGGAGAGGGTGAAGAAAAAGAGGAACTTCTGGCTGGTCACGCTTTCGACCGTATTCTCCGTCGGTGAAACGACGTCGATGTAATTGCGCCCGAGGGTGACGAATTCGAGAGCACGCCGGAAAACGTTAGGCGGCCCTTCAGTCATGGGATGACCGATGATGCCGTTGAGCGTCGGCTGCATCGAGCCGGTCGGAATTTTGAAAGGCTGCAGAAAATAGGAACGAATCCCGACCGCGACCACGATCGCGACCAAAATCACTTCGACGTTCTCGCGCCAGACCGCGTCCCGGTGCGGTGGAGTGTGCGCGCTGAGAAGCGCGTCGAGTTGCTCCGACGTTTCGTGAGTGGTCCGCTCGTCGCGCGCTTTCATCGCCGCGCGCACCTTGTCGATCTGGGCGCGGAGCTCCGCGATCGTCGCCTCCGGGAGGAGATCGCGCCGGTAACGAATCAGCTTCTCGGCGTGGCGGACAAGGAGATGACTGTGTTTGATGTAGCGAGGCTGGAACATGCGGCGGAACGCTAGCTGAGGAACGTCGTTTTCAAAATCCAATTCGTGGCTGCGGCGCCCTCGCCGCAGCCACTATTGGGACTTCAAGACCTGAATGAAGGCCTCCTGCGGGATGTTGATTTTCCCGATGCTCTTCATCCGTTTTTTCCCTTCCTTCTGTTTTTCCAGCAGCTTGCGTTTGCGCGTAATGTCGCCGCCATAGCACTTCGCGGTGACGTTTTTGCGCAACGCTGAAATGCTCTCGCGCGCCACAATCTTGCCGCCGATCGCCGCCTGAATGGCCACCTGATAGAGCTGACTCGGAATAACTTCCTTCAACTTCGAAGCAAGCTGGCGCCCGCGCGGCTCCGCGCGATCACGGTGCACGATCGTGGAAAATGCATCGACCGGCTCGCCGTTAACCAGGAGATCCAGCTTCACCAGGTTGGCCGCGCGGTAGCCGGAGTGCTCGTAATCCATCGAGGCGTAACCGCGGCTGATGCTTTTAATCTTATCGTTAAAGTCGACCAGGATCTCGTTCAACGGCAGCTCGCAGTGGAGCATGACGCGGCGCGTATCGAGCGATTCGGTGTGGTCCATCGTGCCGCGCTTTTCGAGGATGAGCTGGAGGATGTCGCCGATCGATTCGTTAGGGCAAAGAATGTAGGCGCGCACGATCGGCTCGCGGATTTCCTCGATCACACTCGGATCAGGCAGGTGCGCGGGGTTGTCGACGAGGAGCGTCTCGCCGCGCGTCGTCAGCACCTCGTAGATCACGCTCGGGGAGGTCGCGATGATATCCATGTCGTACTCGCGCCGGAGCCGCTCCTGGATGATCTCCATGTGAAGGAGGCCGAGAAATCCGCAGCGATAACCGAACCCAAGTGCGACCGAGCTTTCCGGTTGATAGACGAAGGCGGAATCGTTCATCCGCAGTTTGCCGATGGCCGTTTTGAGTTGCTCGAAGTCCGCCGTGTTGATCGGATAAATTCCGCTGAAGACCATCGGATGAATCTCCTGGAATCCAGGCAACGGCGTCTTCGCCGGATGGCGCAGGTCGGTAATCGTATCGCCGATTTTCAGCTCCGAGGTCGTCTTAATATTCGCGATGATGTAGCCGACATCGCCGGCGTTGAGGGTCGGCTGCGCGAACATCTTCGGGGTGAAAACCCCTACTTCCTTCACTTCGTAGCGCGTGTCTGTGCTCATTACCTTGATCGGTTGGTCGCCGGTGACCTTGCCGGAAAAGACGCGCACATAAGCGACCACGCCGCGGTAAATATCGAAGACGGAATCGAAGACGAGGGCGCGCAAAATGTCGTCGTTAGGCTGGGGCGGCGTCGGGATGCGATGGACCACGGCTTCGAGGATTTCCTCGATCCCGATACCCATCTTGGCACTGCAATCGATCGCTTCCTCCGCCGGGATGGCGAGGATCTCCTCGAGCTGCCGATGCACCGAAGGGAGGTCGGCGTTAGGCAAATCGATCTTGTTGATCACCGGCACGATGGTGAGGCCCTGCTTGTGCGCGAGATGGACGTTGGCCACGGTCTGCGCCTCCACTCCCTGGGCGGCATCGATGATGAGAAGCGCGCCTTCGCAAGCGGCGAGACTGCGCGAAACCTCGTAGGCAAAATCAACATGCCCGGGGGTGTCGAGGAGGTTGAGTGCGTACTCTTTCCCGTCCTTCGCGGTGTAGCGCATCGCCACCGGATGGGCCTTGATCGTGATCCCGCGTTCCCGCTCGAGGTCCATCGAATCGAGCAGTTGATCCTGCTTCTCCCGGGCGTGGATCGTGCCGGTGGTCTCGAGCAAACGATCCGACAAAGTGGTCTTGCCGTGATCGATGTGCGCGATGATGCAGAAGTTGCGGGTCAGCTCGATCGACATGAAGGGCAGCACTATGCGGGCGCGCCTCTGGCCGGTCAATTAGAGCACCGCACCCCTCAACCCGTACCGTGCAAGGACACCAAGATTGATTGCGTCCGTCGTCGCTGAAATCTCAAACTCAGCCGTCGCTTAGACCTTCTTCTCGCCTTCCCTTAGGTGGCGGACGGTTTGCCCGCTTCAGTCGCAGCGGGCACATCGATCAAACGTCCCGAGGCCACGTCATAGATGTAGCCGTAAATCGGAATGGCCGGCGGAACGAGCGGATGCTTGCGGATGCGTTGGACGTCGGCGAGGACGCTGCTCGGCTGATCCTTAATCGTGAGCCAGTCGATGTAATTCCCCTCCGAAGAACCCTTCCCATCATCCGCATCGTGCCACCCCGCGGCGTCGATTGAGGCGGTGTTGAGGCTGCTTTTGAGCAAGCCGCGCATGATCTCATCGCTGAAGGTTTCCATCCCGCAATTCGTGTGATGAACGACGAACCACTCTTGTGTGCCCAGAAGCTTGTAAGAGACCACGAGCGAGCGAATGGCATCGTCGGAGGCGCGTCCGCCGGCATTACGAATCACATGGGCGTCCCCTTCGGCTAACCCGGCGAACTTGGCCGGATCGAGTCGGGCATCCATGCAAGTGAGGATCGCAAATCGCCGCGCAGGTGGCATCGGAAGCTTCGCCTTCTCCCCAAAGCTTTTGACATAGGCGCTGTTGGCCGCCAGAACTTCCCCGGTAATTTTACTCATCTCGTGCTCGTCAGAGTGTTGAAGCGGAATTTTAGACCCCCTCGGAATAGAAGACCCGGCCCGGAGTCCTACTGCAACAGATTCTACGCCGTGGCTGGCGGCGAGCAACCGGTTAACTTTAACGATGACCACACCGTCCTACCAAGGCATCGACGGGCACGTCGGCAACACTCCCCTCCTTCGCCTGCGCCGCCTTTCCGAGCTCACCGGCTGCGAGATTCTGGGGAAGGCGGAATTCATGAATCCGGGTGGCTCGGTCAAGGATCGTGCGGCCTATGGGATCATCGCGGAAGGGGAGAAACAAGGGCAACTCCACGCCGGCTCCACCATTATCGAGGGCACGGCTGGGAATACCGGCATCGGGCTCACTCTGATCGGTCATGCCAGGGGTTACCAGAGCGTGATTGTTATTCCTGACACTCAGTCACAGGAAAAGATAACCCTGCTGCGCACGCTGGGAGCGGAAGTCATCACTGTCCCCGAGAAGCCTTATCGCGATCCGCAAAACTTCAATCACATTGCGCGGAGCATGGCCGAGGAACGGGGCTGGTTCTGGGCGAACCAGTTTGATAATACCGCAAATCGAGAGGCCCATTACCGCACCACGGGCCCGGAAATATGGCGGCAAACTGCCGGCAAGGTCAGCGCCTTTGTCGCTACCGTCGGCTCCGGTGGGACGCTGGCCGGCGCCAGCACCTACCTGAAGGAACAAAACCCAGACGTGTCCGCGATCTGCGCCGATCCCTATGGCGCGGCCATGTGGTCCTGGTTTACCAATGGCAACACCGAGACGAACGACGGCGACTCCGTCGCCGAAGGCATCGGGCAAGGACGAGTCACGAAGAATCTCGAAGGGCTGAAGGTGGATCGAGCCTACCGAATCGCTGACCAGACTGGCCTGACGATTATCTATCAGCTCTTACGGGAGGAAGGACTCTTTCTGGGCCTTTCCAGCGGGATCAACCTGGCCGGCGCCGTTCGCATCGCGCAGGAAGGCGGCCGGGGCCAGACCATCGTCTCGATTCTTTGTGACTCTGGTCATAAGTATCAGTCGAAGCTCTATAACCGCGAATGGCTGGCGGCGAATCAGCTTGATCCTGATTTACCTTTCGACTCGATCCTGGCGGGCGCCTAGAGCCAGTCATGCACTTTCAGCGGCTGGGATCGTGCGGTAATGTCCGCCGTCCCCAACGAAAATCTGCTCTGGCAGATGCAAAATGCGCTGAGGACACGCACGCTACAGCGGCGGGGTGTTGGGCGCCGGCGGCGAACGCATGACACGCTCCAGGCGGTCCTATAATCGTTAGGCGATTTGAAACTGGCCTGCTTTCGTGTCGAGCAGACTGCTGAACACACAAGGATGGTGGAGTTTCTGGCCCAGCGCCGTAGGTGCGCCGTGTCTGTAGTAAGTGGAGAAAAAAGACACCTGCTCCGTCGGAGCGACATGTAGCTCCTAAGGAGCCGGGTCCACTCTCTGATCTGATCTATAATGTGGCGCGCCTACGGCGCTTCCAGAGCGTTCGACGGTCTGTTAGATCACCGAGACCCCAGACAATCGTCGAGACAGGCAAGAAGATGCGAAACCGTCTCTTCCGTCTCGTCGCCCATATTGGAAAGGCGAAAGGTCTGGCCTTTTAACCTGCCGTAGCCGCCGTCGATCACGAGATGATGTTTCTCCCGCAAGTCCTGCGCGAGTTTCGCGACGTCGATGCCGCGGTTGTTTTGCACGCAGGTAAGAGTGAC
>JBBSGS010000174.1:0-5973 GCA_038253875.1 Chthoniobacterales bacterium | reverse complement strand
GAGCTCGCGGATCGGCGAGAACGCGCCCGTGTAAGTGACCGGATTGGAGCGCGGCGTCCGCCCGATTGCGCTTTGATCGATGATGATCGCCTTGTCGATCTGGTCCAGACCGTGGATGGCGCGATGCTCGCCGGGCTTGTCTTTGGAATTGTAAAAGTGACGGAAAAGGGCGCGCCGTAAGATGTCGTCGACGAGGGTGGATTTGCCGCTGCCGGAAACGCCGGTGATACAGGTGAGGCAGCCTAGCGGAAAGGCGGCAGTCAGGTTTTTGAGGTTGTTTTCCGTCGCCCCGACGATCGTGAGCCAGCCTTCGGAATTGCTGATTGCTGTTTGCTGATTGCTGATTGATTGCGGAGCGACCCGCTGTTTTGGAATCGCGATCTTCGCTCTACCGGAAAGATAGGCAGCGGTGGGGGAATTTTTCGCCCCGAGAATTTCCGCGAGCGTTCCTTCGGCGACGATCTCGCCACCGCGCGGACCGGCGCCCGGCCCGAGATCGAGAATGTGATCGGCCGCGCGAATCGTCTCTTCGTCGTGCTCGACGACGATGACGGAATTTCCGAGATCACGCAGCCGGCGCAGGGTGCCGATGAGGCGGGCGTTGTCGCGTTGGTGCAGACCGATGCTCGGTTCGTCGAGGACATAGAGCACACCGGCCAGGCCGCTGCCAATCTGCGTGGCCAGCCGGATGCGTTGCGCTTCGCCGCCGGAAAGGGTGCCGCTTTCGCGATTGAGGGTGAGATAATCGAGCCCGACCTCGAGAAGAAATTCCAGTCGCGACGAAATTTCGTGCAGTACTTCGGAGACGATCGTGCGCTGGCTTGCGAGCAAATCGATTTGCCTAACGAACTCTGCGGCGGTAGCGATGGTGAGTTCGCAGAACCGGTGAATGTTGAGCTCACCCATTTCATTCCGGGGAGCGCATGCGCCCTCGCGTGCTGTTTGCGGCGCCTCGCCGCAAACCTCTGCGGACGCGGCCGAACCAGAGCCGCCCGGCGAGGCGCCGGCCGGTGCACGCGAGGGCGCGTGCCCTCCCCGGATCGTGACCGCCAGGATCTCGGGCTTGAGCCGCGCGCCGTGGCAGACACGGCAGGTCGCGCGATTCATGAAGGCGCGAATGCGGGTGCGGGTAAATTCGCTCTCGGTTTCTTCATAGAGGCGTTGCAATTGCGGCACCAGACCTTCGAACGGCCGCGCCGTCTTGGCCGCGCGACCGTTGCCGCCGCCGAAGCTCATCTCGATCGGCTGCTCGCCGGTGCCGAAAAGGAGGGCTTTCTTGAAGTTTTCCGGCAGGTCCTCATAGGGAATAATCTCCGCGACCTCGAAATGCCTAACGAGCGCATCCTGCAGCCCGCGATAGTAGGCTTTCATCCGCTTGGTGCCGCGGCGCCAGGGGATGATTGCGCCGTCGGCGAGCGATTTCGTAGCGTCGGTGATCATCAGCTCGGGATCGAGCACCGGTTGGGTGCCGAGTCCATGACAGGCCGGGCAGGCGCCGAGATGGCTGTTAAAAGAGAAATGTTTGGGAGTGAGCTGGCCTAACGAGAAGTTGGTGTCGGGGTTGCCGTAGTCGGTGGAATAACGAACTTCCTCGTCCCCGAGTTGCCCCCCGCCACGCAAGACGACGAGGCGATTGTTGCCCCATTTCAACGCCGTCTCGACCGAATCCGCCAGTCGCGAGCGAATGCCTTCGCGGATGACGAGCCGATCGACCACCGCTTCGATCGTGTGCCGCGCGGTCTTTTTCAGGCGGATCGGCTCCGGGCGGGTGAGCTCGAGGATTTCGCCATCCACGCGGATGCGGACGAATCCTTCGCGCTTGGTTTTCTCGATCACGTCGCGGAATTCGCCGCTCTCGTTGCGCACGAGTGGCGCGAGCAGAATAATTTTCGTCTCCGCCGGATACGCTAGAATTTGATCCACGATCTGCTGGGCGGTCTGCCGAAAAATCGGCTGCCCGGTAACAGGATCGTGCGGCTGCCCGACCGCGGAATAAAGGACGCGCAGATAGTCGTAAATCTCGGTCGTGGTTGCGATGATGGAGCGCGGGTTGGTGCCGGCCGTGCGCTGCTCTATCGCGATCGCGGGAGAGAGGCCTTCGATGAAATCCACCTCCGGTTTCTCCATTTGATCGAGGAATTGTCGCGCATAAGCGGAGAGACTCTCGACGTAGCGGCGCTGGCCCTCGGCGTAGAGCGTATCGAAGGCGAGAGACGATTTTCCAGACCCGCTCATGCCCGTGATGACGACCAGTTTTTCCCTCGGTATCTCGACATGGAGATTCTTGAGATTGTGCTGGCGCGCCCCACTGATCTTGATAGTTTTTGCAGGCATCAGGCGGGATTTTTCGAACCTTTAAGTCAAGCACACCCGACCGCCTTCTCCAGCGAATTTGCTTCTTATGACCGATCCCAGTACGACCATCTCGCAGGAAGAAATTGTCCAGCTGCAGAAAAAATTCAGCGAGATCAAGCACTCCATAAACAACGCGTTGGCGGTCATGATGGCGCTCTCGGAAATGTCGCAGCGCCGGCCCGATTACGCGGAAAAGCTGGCCACCACGGTGCTCGCGAAAGCGCCGCAGATTGTGACCAGCCTGCAGGAGTTCACGCAGGCCTTGAACGAAAAGGCGGGACCGAAAGCGTAACTCAGGCATCTTGCCTGATCGGTAAGGCGGGCTTCGAGCCGGCCGTTTCGCAGCGAACGGGCTGGAAGCCCGCACTATCCGGCAGCTGCCGGACTGGAAGCCTGAGTTACGAGCAACTCCGCGATCTCGAGCGACGCGCGCGGCCGGCTCAAACGGCTGATGTTCTCCGACCATTCGCGCCAAATCCGAGCGTCCTCCGCGAAAGCCTCCTGCACCGCGGCGACGATCGCATCTGGCGTGGTCGCCACGACCCCCGAGCGTGTCTCTTGCAGCAGCCGCGCGTTTCCCGCTTCCTGGCCCGGAACGATCTGGTTCACGATCATCGGGCAACAAGCGGCGATCGTTTCCTGGACGGTGGCGCCGCCCGCTTTGCTGATGAGCAGATGACTCTCGAGCATCAGGCGCGGTAATTGATCACTCCAGCCCACGATCTCAAACTTGCGGATGGCAGTAAAACGTAGCGCCTCCACCGCGCGCCGTAGTCGCTCGTCGCGCCCGACCGTGACGGTGAGCCGGACGTCGCCGATCTCGGCGAGACGGCGAATGGTCTCCGGCGCGATCTGCCGGCCGGCGTTGATCATGTACAGGATACGTCGGCCATATTCGGGCGAGGGTGGCTGGCGCAGAGGACCGAGCTGGGAGAATTTCGGCGTCACCGGGAATCCGCTGACGCGGACGAGATCGTCAGGCAGTCCCGCGGTGGCGAGCACCGCCGCAGTGGCCTCGTTAGGCACGAGAAAACAATCTGCGCCGCAGCGATACCAAATGGCGTTTACCGTGATCGAATCGGTGATGCAAACAACCCGGCGAAAAGGCGGGGCAGCCGCGCCCGCGAGCTCATTGAGCAGATATCCGTAGGCCGGATAAACCGACACCACCACCTCGGGTTGAAAGCGCGCCAGCAAATCCCGCAGCCGCCCTTTTGCCTGAAAAAGGAGGTTGAGCTTGCCGCCCATACGATCCCGGCGATCGAGCCACTCGTAGATCTCCGACCAAACGGCTGGGGTACGATTGATGAGCGCGAGATAGCCGCGGCGCGCGACGTCGTTGGCGATCCCATAGGTCTCGGCGAAGAGATCGTGCAGCTCCACCTCCGCCGTCTCCGGCGCAACCAGGGCGAGGCCGTCGCGAATGCCACGCGCCGCCGCGTTGTGTCCTTCGCCGAAGCCGGCGGTAAGAATCAGGATGCGTTTCGGCATTCGTTAGGCGGGCTGCGCCCAGAGTTTAATGGCAATCCCCGGGGCTCAAAGTAAACTTCTGGTGACGATGAAGAAGTTGCATTTGGTCGGTCGGGTGACGCGCCGGCTCGTCTACGAAACCGCCACGGACGAGACTATGGGGCTCTCTGCACAGATGGCCTACCAGATGCTTTTTACCCTCGCGCCCGGGCTCCTTTTTCTCTGGCACCTGCTGGGGCTTTTCGGGACCGACCCGGCGAAGCTCCACCACATGCTCGCGGTCGTGCGGGCCTTCCTCCCGCCGGATCCGAAAGTGCAGGAGATCCTCGATACGGTGGTCGCGAATGTCATCGTGACCGGGAGCAACGGCGCCCTCGCCACCGCCGGGATCGTCCTCGGGATTTATCTCGGGACGATTTTCATCTCCACGATTTCGCGCGCCCTTAGTCACACCCATGGCGTGACCGAGGACCGCAATTGGTGGTCGAAATACATCATCTCGCTCTTCCTGCTTTTCTGGTTCGGCCTCACCATCATCCTTGCTTTCAACATCACCGTCTTCGGCGAGACGCTGGCCGGTCTCGCGGAGGTCAATTTCCAGCTCCGCATCCCCCTGCAGGAATGGGTCGCCTACCTCAACCTGCCCTTCACCGCACTCGCGCTCGTCATCCTCGCGCTCGCGCTCTATCTGCTCACGCCAGAAAACTATCTCACCGTCCGTCAGGCGCTCCCAGGCGCGATTTTCTTTTCCGTCGGCTGGATCACGGTGACGAAGCTCTTTCAATTCTACGTCGCGCGTTACGATCGCTATAATCCCACCTATCTGGCGCTCGCCTCGATCATCATGCTCCTCACCTGGATGTATCTCACTTGCCTCCTCTTATTGTTAGGCGGAAAATTGAACGCCATCCTCCGGCGCGAAGCCGAGCGCGCGGCGAACCGCGCCGCGGTCGCGGAAGGTGAGCCGCAACCGGCTTGAAGGGTCGCCGCATTTTGATCCGTCGTCTGCGTTCTCACTCTCGCTGGACTCTGCCGTTGGGGGCGGCGCTGCTCCTCATGTCGTTAGGCATCGTCGGGCGGCCGGCGGAGCTGACCGATGAGGAGAAGCGCCAGCTCTTCCTGAAATCGCGCGAGAAAATGCACACCGTGGCCTCGCCCACGCCGGAGAAGTCCGCAGCCCCCAGGCATAAACCGAAGCCGGCGAAACATCCGCCCGCAAAAAAGAAAAAAGCCCGGCCCACGCCCGAACCGGAGGAGACCCCGGAGCGCAAGCGACGGGCGACGCCCGAGCCGGAGGAGACCGCGACGCCACGCTCCACGCCGGAAGAGACCGTTCCGCCCAGCCGCCGCACCGTCGGAGCGAAGCGCACTCCCGCGCCGACCGCCGTCCCCGCTGCGACCAGTGCGCCCGCGCAGGTCGTGGTGCAGAAATCCGGCTACCAAAAGCCGCTCGGATTTTCCCTCCTGCCGTTCCATCTCTTCGCGAAGCATTACAACTACCTCACGCGTTCCGTCCGGAATCAGATCGATCGCGCGCCGGTGCTGCGCGAGCGCTGGCGCTTTATCATCGTGCACAACAGCGGTACCCGGCAGGGGAACGCGCGGATTTTCGACTACTACCACAAGCACGTGCGGCGGATGCAGAACGGCCTCGCCTACCATTTCGTCATCGGCAACGGCACCTCCTCCGGCGACGGCGAGATCGAGATCGGCAACCGCTGGACCCGGCAGATCAACGGCGGCCATGTGCACAGCGATTACCTGAACAACATTTCGTTAGGCATTTGCCTGGTCGGCGATTTCAACCGCGATCAGCCGACTCGGGCGCAGCTCGCTTCCTGTGAAGAGCTGATTCGCTATCTGCGCGCGCGCTGCGGCAAAGTGGAGCGCCACGACATCCCGGTGAAGCCGCACCGCGAGATGAACCCGCCGCGCTGGGCGACCGACTGCCCCGGGGACGATTTCCCGTATCGGTGGTTCCGGCAGTTTTAACCCGCGGCGACTCGCCTACGATCACGCCCGGGAACAGCCCATTCCGGGTAGCTCGCGCGCCGAAGGTGCAAGGTCTAACTTCGGGGGAGCATAGGCCGCTGGCCTGTTGTTCGGCGCGGCTCGCGCCGAACGCCGCGCGGAGCGGCAGATGAAGAG
>JBBSGS010000173.1:0-5983 GCA_038253875.1 Chthoniobacterales bacterium | reverse complement strand
GGGGGCATAGCTCAGTTGGTAGAGCGCCAGCTTTGCAAGCTGGATGTCAGGGGTTCGAATCCCCTTGCCTCCATATTTCCGATCCTCGGTGGCGCTTCGCAGATGTGATCACGGCATCGATGCGACGAGACAGCGCGCTTCTTTTCGCTCGGGTCACTCACTGCTCGAATTTGCCTTCTCGCCCGACGGGTTCCTATTGAAACAGAATGGGCACTCTGCGCCTCGGCGTTAATATCGATCACGTCGCGACTTTGCGGCAGGCACGTTATGCGGCCATGCCCGCCTCGAAGAATGCCGAGCCCGATCCGATCGCGGCGGCGAGCCTTTGTGAGCGAGCGGGGGCGAGCGGGATCACCGCGCACCTGCGCGCGGATCGACGCCATATGCAGGACCGCGACCTCGAGCGTATCCGCGCCAACATTATGACGAAGCTCAATCTCGAGATGGGCAACATCCCGGAGATTCTCAATTTCGCCCTTCGCCTCCTGCCAGATGAAGTCTGCCTCGTTCCCGAAAATCGCCAGGAGATCACGACCGAGGGCGGTCTTGATCTCGTTAGGCGGAGGAAGGAAATCGCGCCGACCGTGCGGCGGCTGCATGCGGCCGGGATTCGCCTCAGCCTCTTCATCGATCCCGCGCCCGAGCAGGTCGACGCCGCCGTCGAACTGGAGGCCGACATGGTAGAATTGCATACCGGCGCGCTGGCCAACTCCTTCACCGAAAAAGTCGAGCGCCAGGAGCTCGACAGGCTGCGCGACGCCGCTCTGCGCGCCGCTAATTTCGGCCTGCAAGTGAATGCCGGACACGGCATCAACTACCGCAATATTTCTCTCATCCACGAAATCCCCAGCCTCGCCGAACTCAACATCGGCCACTCCATCATCGCCCGGGCGCTCTTCGTTGGGATCGAGACGGCTGTGCGCGAAATGCTCGCGCTGATGCAAGATTATCGGGGATGAGCATCCTCGGGATAGGCATCGATCTGGTCGATTGCGATCGGATCGACAATTCGATTGAGCGTTTCGGCGATCGTTTTCTCCAGCGCGTTTTTACCGCGGGAGAAATCGCCTACGCCCAATCGATGAAATTCCCAGCGCGCCACTTCGCGGCCCGTTTCGCGGCGAAAGAGGCGCTTTCGAAAGCTTTCGGTACCGGTATCGGAAAGTCGATGGGCTGGCGCGACCTCGATGTGCAAAAAAAAGAAAGCGGCGAACCATTTGTCGTCCTCAGCGGCGGCGCGGAAAAGATGGCGAAGGAACGCGGCGTGGGAAAAATCTGGATTACCTTGAGCCACACCGACAAGAGCGGCATGGCCACGATCATCCTCGAAGCCGACCACGGATGAAACTCGCGCGCTCTCTTTTTTGCCTAACGATGGCGACATGGCTCGCCTTGGCGTCGCTCGCCTCGGCAGCGCCTTCGCCCACGCCCACTCCAGCCACTGCCTCGGAACCGGTGGCCGATTTATCCGCCCAACGAGCCGAAACCGAACGCAGCAAAATGTACCAAGCGGGCCTCGCCTACAGCCGCTGGCTCGATGGTTTGGCGCAACAGCCGGGGCGCGAATTCCTGCAGCAGCCCGTCTTCGATCGCGTCACTCGGATACGCCTTCTCGCCTGCGTCGCGTCCCTCGCTGTGCTCGGCATCCTCACCGGCTGGTTTCTTTGGTTCGTTAGGCGGCGCGCCGGCGCGATCGAATCGACCGAGCGCCAATCGTGGCTCGCTCTCGCCGCCGCCGCTATGCGCAAGCCGCTCGCTCTCCTTGTCTGGGTGATCGGCGGGTTTCTCGCTTTCATGCCGATCGTTAGCGGCATCACCTTGCGTGCGCGCCGCCTCGCTTTGGCCGACGGGCTGACCGCGATCCTCTACGCCGGCCGGGTCATCGCCGTGCTCTGGCTGATTTTCCAGGCCATCCGCGCAGTCGAGAAAAAAATGCGGCATTGGGCGCAGAAAAGCGGCAGCGTGTTGAACAACGTCGTCGTGCCGGTGATCGGTCAAACCCTGCGGCTGGCGGTGCCGCTTCTCGCCGTTCTCCTGCTTCTGCCCTTGCTCGACCTGCCAGCGAAGTGGGCCTGGCTCGCGCAAAAAGGTTTCGGCATTTTGCTGATCGTTAGTCTGGCCTTCCTCATCATGCGCGGGGTGCGTGCGGTGCAGATCGCGCTCCTCCGCGAGCACCGCCTGGATGTGCCGGATAATTACACGGCGCGGCGCATCTATACCCAGGTCTCGGTCCTCCGGAAGCTCATCACTTCCGTGGTGGTCATACTAGGGATCGCCGCGATTCTGATGATGTTCGACGCGGTGCGCCAGCTCGGCACGAGCATCCTCGCCTCCGCAGGCATCGCCGGGATTATCCTCGGCTTCGCCGCGCAGAAGACGTTAGGCAATCTGCTCGCCGGCATTCAAATCGCGCTCAGCCAGCCGATCCTGATCGACGACGTCGTCATCGTGGAAGGAGAGTTCGGGCGGATCGAAGACATCACCCTCACCTTCGTCGCCGTGCGTACCTGGGATCTGCGCCGGCTGATTGTCCCAATCACTTATTTCATCGAGAAACCATTCCAAAACTGGAGCCGCAAATCGGATGAAATTCTCGGAACCATTTTTCTCTATCTCGATTATCAGGTGCCGCTAGGCGAATTGCGCGGGGAATTAAAGCGCCTGGTCGAGCGTAACGAGAACTGGGACCACCGCGTCTGCGGACTCCAAGTCACAGACACGAAAGAAAATACCATTGAAGTGCGGGTGCTGGTGAGCAGCACAAATGCCTCCAGGAATTTCGATCTGCGCTGCGAAGTGCGCGAAGCTCTGATCGAATTTCTGCGCGCGAAAGTTCCGGAAAGTCTACCGCGGGTACGCACGGCGACGATCGCGCTCGATGAAACCGGCGCGAGGGCCGTGTCTCGCGGCGCGACGCGCGAAGGAAGAGAACACGAGCGCGGACCCTCCGCGCCTGGGTTGAAGCCGGAAAAATCTGCTGAAACCTCTGGTTAAGACCTTAATGCCTCGCGCAACGGCCACTATGGAGCACAAAGACAAAATCTTTGTGACCTTTGCGGACTTGGTGCGAGGACGCCTCTTGCGCCGTCCGCGCCGAAATTGTACAAGGGATGCATGTTCCAAAAGGAGGCGATCGTTAGGCTCTTGCGCGACAACGATCCCTCGACCGTCACCCTGTTGAAGGAACAACTGATCGAGACCGGCAGCGACGGGATCGCGGCGTTGCGTGATCTCCTCGCCCTCGACGACGCGGCCGTGACCGAACATGTGCGCGCGGTGCTGGAAACAATCGAGAGCGACGAGGCGCACGACGAGATGCTGCTCTTCGCGCATTTGTTCCCGGAGCATGGCGACATCGAGACGGCCTGGTGGTTATTGACGCGATGTTTCGAGTCGGACGCTCCCGTCGTTATGCTGCGCCGCAAGCTGGACGCCTGGGGCCGGCGGCTGCGCATCCTCGTGGCCAAAGCCGACTCGAGTCGCGAGCGTCTCCAGGTTCTGACGACTTTCATGGCCGAGGATCTCGGGTTCCGAGGCAATGCCGAGGGATACTACGACCCGAAAAACTCGCTCCTCAACGACGTGATTGAGACGCGGCTGGGAATCCCGATCTCGCTTACGGCCCTCTATATGATTGTCGGGCGGCGGGCGAATATTCCGATTGAAGGGATCAATTTGCCCGGGCACTTCATCGCGCGCTACGAGCGCATTTTGTTCGACCCGTTTCATCAGGGGCGAATCCTGTCGCGACCGGATTGCGAGGCGATCCTTGCGCGGCAACGTTTGAAAACGGAGTCGAGTTATTTCGCGCCCGCCTCACCGCGGCTCATCTTCATGCGCATGCTCGCAAATTTGCTTTTCATTTTCGAGCGCGCCGGCGAAAAGCCGAAACACGCGCTCGTCAGGGGCTGGTTGGGAGCGCTTGAGCGCTGAGAAGGACGACGCTCGAACCTTCGTATGGCCGCCTCCCCGAGGGCGTGCATGCTTCTCCGGGGCGGGTTGCGAGGGGTGTCTCACCCGCGGCGGTTAGTTTTCATTTTTCGCCCACGTTCACGGGCCAGCGACATGGTTCGGAGACCCGCGTTACATTCCAGCTCCTTCTGCCATTTGCGCTCATCTAGCGCTCGCGCGGTGCCTTTGCGATTGTGGCAAATCCGCTTTCCGCGCGGTGGCGCCGGGATTTTGCGGCCTGCTTGCTCGAGCGCGTGGACGGCGGCGCCGCGAAGCGAAGCCTCCGGGTCGACGCAGGTCACGAGATCGCGGCCTAACGAGTCGGCGAGAATTTGCAGGGAAGCGGATGAATGCAGAATTCCTCCGGAAACAACCACGCGGCTGACCTTGCCCAGAGCATCCTCCAGGCGCTCGAAAATTTCCGCGAGCCGATGGCAGACCGCGGACGTAGTCGCGCGCAGAAGATCGGCCGCACTGGTCGCCTGGGTGAGGCCGAAGATGACGCCCTCGAGATTTTCCGGCCAGGTGGGAGCGCGTTCGCTCACCCAAAAAGGCAGAATCGTCAGGCCGGAGGCGCTCTTGGCGGAAGCGCGCAGAAGCCGCTCAATCTTGCGATCGTTAGGCGGGAGGCGCAGCTCGCGCAAACACCAGGCACGGAGGTTGCCGGCGTTGCTGACGGCGCCGCCGAGGAGCGCGCGGCGTTGGTCGACGACGAAACGAAAAAGACCGAACGGCAGCGGCGTGCCGGGCGTGGGAATCGCCCGCACGGCCGCGCTCGTGCCGAAGTTGATCGCGACGATTCCCGGGTTGGAGGCCCCGCTGCCGAGGTTGCTGGCGGCGCCGTCGCCGATCGCGGGGAAGATGGTCGCGACCTGGTCGTTTAGCGGATTGAGCTGGGAGATCGTTAGGCTGGTGAGCTCGAGCAGCTCGTGGTCCCAATCCTGCGCGGCAAAATTATAAAGGCCGGTGCCGCTGGCCATCGAGTGACTGCAGGCGCGAATGTGAAAAAGCTCCTCGAAGATCCATTCGGCCGGCGAAACCCAGCGCGCGACGCGACGGAAAAGTTTCGGCTCCGTGCGGCGCAACCAAAGCAATTTCGCCGGCCAGAACGAAGCGCGCAGCATGCAGCCGGTGCGCTCCTGGATGCTCCGCTCGTCGAGTTTTTCACGCAGACGCGCAGCATCGGCCGCGCAACGGGAGTCGGCCCAGGTGTAGATGGGCGTCAATGGTTTTCCGGCGCGATCGAGTCCCAAAAGGCTGTGCCAAAACCCCGAGGCAGCCACGGTGTCGACAGGGCTTTTCGTTAGGCTGAGGCATTTCCTGGTCGCGCGCAGGAGGAGCGCGGGATTGAGTTCCGCGCCGTGGTCGGCGGAATGGCGGACCCGATACTTGGCGCTGGCCCCGCTTCCCGGAAGGGCTCGGGCATTTTCGTCGAAGAGCGCGCTGCGCACAGACGAGGTGCCGATGTCGAGCGCGAGAAGAGCGGGTCGAGATCGGCGCGGCATAACGAATCAGTAAGCTTTAAGTTTTAAGATTTTAAGTTTTAAGTGAAGAGGAAACACGCGCACCAGGGCCGGAACTTAAAACTTAAATCTTAGCACTTAAAATATTTCGCCCGATGTATAAGAAAATCCTCGTCGCGCTGGATAACAGCAGCACCGATCAAGCGATGTTTGCGCACATCGCGGAGCTGGCCAAAGTCCACCGTTCGCAGCTGCTTCTGCTCCATGTGGCGGATGGTTGGGCGGCGCGGAACTACAATCGCTTTCAGCTCGCCGACTCGGAAGAGATGAAGGAAGACCGCGCCTATCTGGAGCGGACGGCGCTTAACTTGCGAGCCGAGGGGTTGGAGGTGGAAACGCACCTCGAGATGGGCGAGCCGGCCCGGAGGATTTTGAAAGCCGCCTCCGACCAAGGATGCGATTTGATCGCGATGACAACGCACGGCCACCGCTTTTTAAAGGATTTGCTTTACGGAAGCACGATCACGCAAGTGCGGCATCGCGCGACCGTGCCCGTGCTCTTGGTGAAT
>JBBSGS010000172.1:0-6016 GCA_038253875.1 Chthoniobacterales bacterium | reverse complement strand
GGAGGAAGCGGTGCGGCGCGCCGAGCGCGGTGAGAAAGTGCTTCTGGCGCGCGTCGAGACTTCGCCGGAAGACTTGCGCGGCATGATCGCCGCGGAAGGAATTCTCACTTCGCGCGGAGGAGTTTCGTCGCACGCCGCGCTCGTCGCGCGTCAGATGGGCAAGGTCTGCGTCTGTGGCGCCGCGGGAGTGCAGATTGATTACCAGCTGCGCACCCTCACCGCCTCCGGCGTGACCTTAAAGGAAGGAGACTACCTTTCAATCGATGGCACGGCAGGGGAAGTCTTCGCGGGCGACGTTACGACGGCGCCCTCCGAGATCGTTCAGGTGCTGGTGGATCGTTCGCTCGAGGGCAAAAAGAGCGCGATCTACCGGCAATACGCGAAGCTCATGACCTGGGTGGATCGGGCGCGACGGCTCGACGTTCGCACCAACGCCGATACGCCGGAACAGGTTCGCAATGCTCTGGCCTTCGGCGCAAAAGGCATCGGGCTTTGCCGCACGGAGCACATGTTTTTCGAAGGCGATCGGATCGACGCGATGCGCGAAATGATCCTGGCAGAAAACAAGGAGGCGCGGGTCAAAGCGCTCGCGAAGTTGCTGCCGTATCAACGGAAGGATTTCGCGGGAATTTTCCAGGCCCTGAAAGGGCTCCCGGCGACGATCCGTTTTTTGGATCCGCCGCTCCATGAATTTCTCCCGCACGACAAAGAGCAGCAGCTCGACCTCGCGCGCAAAATCGGAATCAAGGTCGAAAATATTTCGCGCCGCGTCCGCGAGCTGCACGAATTCAATCCGATGCTCGGGCATCGCGGTTGCCGGCTCGGCATTGTCTATCCGGAAATCTCGGAGATGCAGGCGCGCGCTGTTTTCGAGGCCGCGGCCGATGTCCAGAAGAGGGGAAAAAGAGTCCGGCCGGAAATTATGATCCCGCTGGTCGGTTTCCCGCGTGAGTTGAAACTCCAAATCGACATCGTCCATCGCGTCGCCTCCGGGGTGGCGAAGGAGCGCAAGACGAAGTTCAGTTATCTGGTCGGCACCATGATCGAAATCCCGCGCGCTGCGCTCGTCGCTGACGAGATCGCGAAAGACGCCGAGTTCTTCAGCTTCGGCACTAACGATCTCACGCAAACCACCCTTGGCATGAGTCGTGACGATTCCGGCACCTTTCTGCCCGCTTACGCGGAGCTCGATATCGTGGCGACGAATCCTTTCGCCGCGATCGACCAGAGGGGTGTGGGCCGGCTCATGGAAATCACGCGCGACCTCGGTCGCAAGGCGCGACCGAAGATCAAGCTCGGCATCTGTGGTGAGCACGGCGGCGAACCTTCGAGTGTGAAATTTTGCCATAAGCTGGGGCTCGACTACGTGAGCTGCAGTCCATTCCGCGTGCCGATCGCAAAGCTCGCCGCCGCGCAGGCGGCGTTGGGCTCGTAGCCTGGCCTAACGACGAGTGCCAACCGCGCTCGAAGACCGCTGATCACCGCGGTCGGCAAAAGAAGACGTGTTTTTCTGCCTGACTAACCGATAGTCCGCGGACTGTGCCATTTCGCTCGCTCGGTCTCGAAGACCGCATTCTCAAAGCCATCCAGGAAGCTGGTTACACCGAACCGACTCCCATCCAGACCGCCGCCATTCCCGAGGTGCTCGCTGGGCGTGACGTCATCGGCATCGCGCAAACTGGCACCGGTAAAACCGCCGCGTTTGTTCTGCCCATTCTGACTCAGCTAGTCAGATCGACGAGGGAAAATCAGCGGGCGGGAACGCGCGCATTGATCATCGCGCCGACGCGCGAGCTGGTCGTGCAGATCGAAGAAAATGTGCGCGATTACGCGCGGCATTTGCCGTTGCGGATGGCGACGGTTTACGGCGGCGTGAGCGAGCGTCCGCAAATCCAGGCGCTGCGCTCCGGCGTGGAACTGGTGGTGGCGACGCCCGGGCGGTTGATCGACCTCATGGAACAGCGCCAGACAAATTTTTCCGGGGTGGAATTTCTCGTCCTCGACGAAGCCGACCGAATGCTCGACATGGGTTTCCTCCCGCCCATCCGGCAAATCGTTAGGGCGCTGCCCGGGAAACGCCAGACGCTGCTCTTTTCGGCCTCGCTCTCGCGTGAGATCGAAGCGCTCACGCATGAGTTCCAGCGTTCGCCGAAAGTGATCGAGATCGGACGTCGGGCGAATCCCGCGGAGACGGTCACGCAGTTGATTTATGAAGTGCGCTCGCATTTGAAGCCGGCGTTGCTCCGACACCTTCTCGCGGATGAGCAGTTGGATACCGTGCTCGTCTTTACTCGCACGAAACATGGCGCCGACCGCCTCGCGCGGCGACTCGAGAGCAGCGGGATCAAGGCCGGAACGATCCACTCGAATCGCTCGCAAAGTCAGCGGCTCAGGGCGTTGAAGGATTTCAAGTCGGGCGCAGTCCGGGTGCTGGTGGCGACCGATGTCGCCGCGCGCGGGATCGATGTCGACGGCATTTCGCACGTGGTGAATTACGACTTTCCGATGCACTCCGAGGACTACGTTCATCGCATCGGTCGGACCGGCCGCGCCCATGCGGTGGGCGATGCGATCAGCTTCGTTACGCCGGAGGATCAGGGGCCGTTGCGCTCGCTTGAGCGCTTCATCGGGCGCGGGATCGTGCGCAAACGCGCGGAAGGTTTCAATTATGAGGCCGCCGCGCCGCCGCGGGAAGACCGGGGGAGGGAGCAGCGTCCCAGAGCGCCTAACGAATCGGGGCGCGGGCCGGCTCCGCGGCGCGGAGGTTTTCGCGCAGCCCGGCGGGGTGGAGGACGGCGCCGTTCGCGATGACGCGTGCGCCGCTCGCCCCGGAAAAAGAGCTGGCCGCGCGCGACCCGCGGCTCGCGGAGATCATCGCCCGCGTCGGTCCTTTCAATGTCGAGCCGGCCAGAGTCGTTAGGCCATTAGACGCTCTCGCGAGATCGATTACTTATCAGCAGCTCAGCGGCAAGGCGGCCGCGACGATTTTCGGCCGAGTGCGGGCGCTTTATCGGGGCCGCAAATGGTTCGTGCCCGAGCACATCCTGGCGACGCCGGACGAGATATTCCGCGGCGCCGGTCTTTCCCGAAACAAGACCGCCGCACTCAAGGATCTCGCGGCCAAAACGCTCGACGGCACGGTGCCGAAACAGAGCGTGTTGGCGCGTATGAGCGACGAGGAAATCATCGCTCGCCTAACGAGTGTGCGGGGGATTGGGCGCTGGACGGTGGAGATGCTTTTGCTTTTTCATCTCGGCCGCCTCGACGTCTGGCCGGTGGATGATCTGGGAGTGCGCAAAGGTTATGCAAAGACCTTCCGCAAAAAGGTGGCGCCGACGCCAAAGGAACTCCTCGCCATCGGAGAAAGGTGGCGGCCTTATCGCTCGGTCGCGGCGTGGTATTTTTGGCGCTCGCTGGACGAGCGTGCGGAGTAAGAAACTGGCCGCATGTCCAGTTTCAAAACGCCGCTGGGCGACGGAAACGGCCGCAATGATCACAAGCGGCGCCGGAGTATTCCAGCCCAGAACCGAGACGCGCAAAGCTCAGGGCGCGATGCGCCCGACATCTTCATCCGGCGCGCCGCGATGCGCGCGGATGAACTCGCTCGGGTTCAACCAGCCGCTCGTGTCTTTGCGATAACCCGGGCCAACGAAAGGCGTGATGAATTCGCGCATCTCGAAATGGAGATGCGCGAGGTATTCTCCGCCTGCGGTCCCGACGGTCGCGATCTGCTGGCCGCGCCGCACGTTCTCGTTAGGCACGACCGCTATGGACTGCAGATGCGCGTAATAGGACTGCACATATTTGCGCGCGCCCGCGTCCCGATAGGCGTGCATCACAATGATGATGTTGCCCCAGCCCGGGCCGCCTTCGCCCGCGCGCAGGACGCGGCCATCAGCGACGGCGTAGACCGGATCGCCGACATCGCTGTTCTCGCCACCGATGCCGTTCAAGTCATCGCCGAGATGGTGGTTTTCGGTGAACGGCTGGGCGTTGTAGGCCATCGCGCCATGCTCGGTGCCGAGCGGGAAATCGAAGCGGCTGGCGGTGGGGAGCGAAACGAGCTCGGTCGGCGAAACGAGTGCGAGCGCAGGTTGGAATTGGCGCCGATCGAGAAGTTCCGGGCCGAGGTGCCAGGCGAGATCCGCCGCGAGCGCGAGGACGAAAAGGAAGGCACCGGCCAGCGTCCTCGACCAGCGTCGCCGCGTTTTTTTCTCGTTAGGCGGGGCGTTCATTCTGCTTTTTCCCTACGCCGGCGCAATCGAAGTTCCTCGTCGCAGGCGGTGGACCTTCCTCCTACTCCTACTCCTGCTCGTAATCGTAATAGTGTCAGAAAAGGATCGATAACGATCACGAGCAGGAGCACGGACGATTGGGAGAGCTATCCGCCCGTGCCGCGCAGAGTGGACACCGGCGAGAGCAAGCCGGCGCGCCGGGCCGGGACGTAGGTGGCGATCGCGACCGCGACGAGGGCTAGTAAGGTTGCCCAGAAATAATGGCGCCAATCCCAGGCGACGAGAAAGTGGTTCGCGTAGATCAATCCCCGCACTCGAATCGGGATGCGCGCGACGACCGTGGTGAGAAGCGCGCCCGCGCCGCAGCCGAGGATGGAACCGGCACCAGCGATCATCGCCCCTTGCCACAAAAAAATCGCGCTGATGTCCCCGCGCCGATAACCCATCGAGCGGAGGATGGCGATTTCCTTCACCTTCGAGAGCACGGTCATGGTGAGGACGTTGAAAATGCCAAAGCCGGCAAGCAGAATAATGAGCGAAACTGTGATTGCGGCCGAGAGCCGGATGGTGACGAACAATTGCAGGTTGCCCTCTTCCCGCTCCTGCCAGCTCTCGGTCTCGTGTCCGAAGAGCGTTTCGAAGCGCTCTGCCAGCGCCGGCGCGCGCTCGGGATCGCGTAATTTGTAGATGATCATCGAAGTCGAGTAGGGCTTTTTCAGAAGGCTCTGCGCGACTTTGACGTGACAATAAATGCGGCTGGAATCCACCGAGCCGACGCCGCTACGCGCGGTCGCGGCGACGACGAAGCGCCGGAATTCGCCGCCCGGCGAAAGCAGCTGGACCGAATCGCCGGGAGTGACGAGAAGAGCCTCCGCCAGTTTCACCCCGATGATGATCGAGTTCGGATTATTGCGGAAGTCATCGAGATCTCCGGCCTCGATCTGCTGGCCGAGATTGGTCGCTTGCAGATGCAGGGAAAGATCGATGCCGAAGAGATCGACCGTGGCGTTTTGAAAGCCGGCGCGCGCGCTGAGCGTGCCCCGAAGCACGGGCGAACAGGCGGCCACATTGGAAAAGCGCCGGCTCACCCGCATGATCTCGGCGGCGTCGTTGATCCCCTGAAATAGGAGGCGATGTCGCGGATGCACCGGCAGCGGAGGCAAGTCCGCGGCGTCCTCGAGCGTCTTCACCCGCGCGCGCATGATGAGCGCGCCGTTTCCACCGAGAGTGGAGTCGATGAAATTTTTGGCGAAACCCTGGGTCTGCGCCTGCGTGCAGATGAAAATGCCCACGCCGAAAACGACCCCGCCGAGGCTGAGGAAAAAAGAACGCTTCCGGTTGCTCAGAAAACGGAGCGCGATGTAAAGCGGCGGCGTCACCGTCGAGGGGCCGGCGGCTCGGAGTGCGCGAGGCGTCGCCTAACGAATTGCCCCGGGCGCAACTTATCCTGCTCGGCCACGACCACCAGATCGCCTTCTTCCACACCCGAGAGGGCTTCGGCAAAATCGAGCGTGCGATAGCCGACCTGAACAGTGCGCGCTTCCACCGCGCCGCGGGCCGCCACCAGCACCTGATCGACCAGCAACGCGCGCGTCGGCACGAGGAGCGCGTTCGCGTGCTGGCCGGTGATGATATTCATTTCGCCGGTCATCCCGGCCATGAGATTCTCCGGGGGATTTTGCAACTCGAGCACGATCGTATAGCGCTGCGTCTCCGGATCGGCCGCCGGCAGAATGGAGGAAACCGTCGCGCTGAATTGACGTGTCCGATACGCATACATC
>JBBSGS010000171.1:0-6083 GCA_038253875.1 Chthoniobacterales bacterium | reverse complement strand
CCTTTCAGGACAAATTCCGGGTAAATGCCGTTGCTCGCCGGTTCGTAGACCTTGTCCCCGCTGAACTTGCCGTAGAGACGGTACTCGTAGCCGTTGTCGTAGCCGAAATTAATCTGTTCGCGATCCGGCGCGAGCTTGGTGTTTTCGTTCAGTATCACGAGGAGGGCAGTATTCCACGGCTCGCCGGGCCGGCGCACGTAGCCCCAGAATTTGAAGTCCGGTTTATAATAGCGGCGTCCGATAAAATAATCGCCGGGCGGCTCCGCTTGGATGTGCTGCGACATGGCGATGCGCGCCTGGTGAATGCCCTCCGGCATAGTCTGGCAGCTTGCGAGAAAGCAAACAGCGAGGAGAAAAGACAAATATTTCACAGGCAGCATCCCATATCGCAGCTTCGTTGGTCTAGCAATGCGCAGAGCGGCTACAGTTCCGGCTTCTCGATTTGAAAGCGCCCGGCAGGTCTGCCACTGATTTGGCTCTTGAAAATCGGCGGCGGACGAGTCGAGACCAACTCATATTCCGTGAGAACGAACTCGGGGTAGACCGTATCGCTGACCAGCTCGTAAATCTTGTCGCCACTGAAGCGGCCGAGAAGTTTGTATTCGTAATTGTTGTCGAAGCCAATGTTCACCTGCGCGCGATCGGGGGCGAGCTTCTGATTTTCGTTCAGCACCACCAAGACCGCGCTGCTCCAGGGCTGCCCGGGGCGCCGCACATATCCCCAAAAATGGTAAGCCGGATTAAAATAACGCCGGCCAATGAAGTAATCGCCCGGCGGTTCCGCCGCGATCGCGCGGGCCGTCGTTAGGCGAGCGGTTTCCGTGCCGGAGGGAACGGTCGCGCAGCCGGTCAGGAAACAAAGCACGAGAAGGAGTGCAAGACTTTTGATCTGTAGCGCGGGTGTCTCAGCGGCGTCGGGCATGTCGGTTTTTACCGACGCGGGTGAGACAACCGCTCTACATTCCGTTTTGCATCGCGCGCGCTTGGCCCTTAAAGTTTTTTCAGACATTTCCCCTAAGCCTTTCATGATGAAGCCCGAAGTTTACGCGGCCCGCGTGCTCTACCTGAACAATTTTTTGGAAGTCGGTCGGCAGCTTGTCGGCGCCATCGCGTCGGAGTTGTGGTCCCATTCCAAGACGCAACCTTTTGCCACCTGACCCGGCCGGCGCGTTTCGCTTCTGTCCCGCTGATCGCGCCCATGTTTGTCCGATCTTTTACCGCTATCGGCGCGATCGTTCTCTCCTTTTTCGTCTATCTCGGCGAGATCGTCGTGCTCGCGGCCGAAAGCCTGCGCTCGGCCGTGACCCATCGGATGCGATGGCGGCTTTTCATGCGGCAAATGGTGGACATCGGTTTGCTCTCGCAGTTGGTCGTGGTCATCACCGGTGGATTCACCGGTGCGGTCTTCGCGGCGCAGACTTATTTTCAATTCAATAAACTGGGCGTCGCCTCCGGAGTCGGCGCGGTCGTCTCGGCGGCGCTTTTCCGCGAGCTCGGCCCGGTGCTGACCGGGCTCATGGTGACGGGGCGGGTCGGCGCGGCGATGTCAGCCGAGATCGGCACCATGAAAGTGACCGAGCAGATTGATGCCTTGCGCGCGCTCGCTGTCCATCCGGTCGATTATCTTGTCGTCCCGCGCATGCTCGCGTTGATGATCTCGATGCCCTTGCTCGTCGCCGAATGCATCGGATTCGGGCTCGTGGCCGCTTATTTCGTTTCCGTAAATCTGCTCGACATTAGCGGCCCGTATTACGTCGCCAACATGGTCCGCTGGACTTTGATGCGCGACATCATCATGGGCCTAACGAAAGGATTTTGCTTCGCTCTCTTGATCGTCTTTATCAGTTGCCACAAAGGCTTGAACAGTCGCGAAGGAGCCGTCGGTGTCGGCCGCGCGACCACCGAAGCCGTGGTCAATTCTTCGCTCGCGATTTTGATTTCGAATTTTTTTCTCACCATGTTTCTCAACGTGATTTTTCCGGCAGGATGGCAGTGAGCGCCTCCACTCTTGCTTCGGAGCCGGTCAGCGCGAGCGGGAAAAGGTCGCGTCTCGCCTCGCCCATGATCGCAGTACGCGATCTGCACAAGCGCATCGGCGCGCAGGAAATTCTGCGCGGCGTCGACATCAGCGTGGCCGCGGGCGAAACGCTCGTCATCATCGGGCGCAGCGGCGGGGGCAAGAGCGTTCTGCTGAAAAACCTGATCGGTCTGATGCAGCCGAATTCCGGCGAAATCTGGATCGAAGGCCAGAACATCATCGGATTGAGCGAGCGGCAACTCGCGGGCATTCGCCGCAAAGTCGGCATTTTATTTCAGGCCGGCGCGCTTTTCGACTCGATGACGGTCGAAGAAAATATCGCCTTTCCTTTGCGCGAAGCGGGCGAGCGCGATGGCCGCGTGATCGAGCAGAAGATCGCCGAAATCCTCGAAGTCATCGAGCTGGAGGGTCAGCAAAAAAAGATGCCGGTGAACCTGAGCGGCGGCATGAAGAAACGCGTCGGTCTGGCGCGCGCCATCATCAACCGGCCGTCCTGCATCCTCTACGACGAACCGACCGCGGGCCTCGATCCGGTTGTTTCCGACAGCATTAATCACCTCATCAGGCGGCTGCAGGAACACTTCCACGTCACCAGCGTCGTCGTCACTCACGACATGAAGAGCGCGTTTCATGTCGGCGACCATATCGCCTATCTGCATCAGGGACGTATTTACTTTTACGGCACGCCGGAGGAAATTCAGGCCTCGACGGACCCGCTCATCCAGGACTTTTTGCTCGGGCGCGCGACCTTCGCAGACTAACGAATGGAACAGCAGGATCGCGGACTGGAATTGAAAGTGGGGATCTTCGTGGCCGTCGGCCTCGCGATCCTGGCGGCGCTCGTGGTGCAGTTTGGCCGGCTCGGTGAAGGATTCAAAACATACTACGACGTGACGGTCCATTTCGCCGACGCGAGCGGTCTTTTGAAAGGTTCCGATGTGCTCATGGGCGGGGCGAAAATTGGCCGCGTCTCCGGGCAGCCGCGGCTTGTGACTAACGAACGCGGCGTGGATGTGCCACTGCGGATTTACGATTACGCGAAGATTCCCGCGGGCACTTCTTTCACCGTCGGCAGCTCCGGTTTGCTGGGCGACCGTTTCGTCCAGGTGACGCCGCCTGTCGGCCAGCCGAAGACCTACGTCGCGAAAGGCGCGCGCATCGAAGGCACGCGCGAAAAAGGGATCAGCGAGCTAACGAATGAGGGCGGTGCGCTGGTCAAGGATCTGCGCGGAACAGTGGCAAAGATCGACACCGCGGTGAGCCGGCTAAACGAGCAAGCTCTCTCGCCGGCAAACATGGATCATCTGAAGGAAACCTTCGCGAATCTCAGCAAGGCTACCGCCGCGCTTTCCGAGTCCTCGAAGAAAATCGATGGCGTGGTCGAGAAAGCGGACTCCACCCTCGGCTCTGCGAGAGAAGCAGCTGACAAAGTGCAGCTCGTAGTCAGCGACGCCCGCAAAACCATCCAGGGCGCGGGCAAAGTGATGGAGGACGCACGCTCGGGAGATGGTCTTCTCGCGATGCTCTTAACGAATGACGACGTCGCCAACAACCTCCGCGCCTTGATCAGCAATCTGCGCAGCCATGGCATTCTCTTTTATCGCGACAGCGCCGCAAAAAACGCGGCTCCCGAAGCCAGCCCGCCGCTCCGGCGCCGCAGTCGTTAGGCCGAGACGACCATGAGCACCCAACTGACCGTCAACTTGCTCCGGGTGCTCTTTGTCACCTTCTGCGCGGCGGTCGGTTCCAGCGTCACCTCGGAGGCGATGGATAACCCATTACGCGGGCTGCTCATCGGCCTCGTCTTCGGCCTGGCGCTCGTGCTGGTGGATCGCCTGCTCAAAGGCTTCTCCCTCCGCGCCTTTTCTTCCGCGACACTCGGCCTGCTTCTCGGTCTCTTTTTCGCCAACCTCCTGATCTCCTCGCAGATCCTGCGTTATCAATCGGAATTCACGCAATGGGCGGCGGGTCTCGTCGTTTATTGCGCGTTTGGTTATCTCGGCACGATGCTAGCGATGCGCAGTAATCGCGACGAATTCTCGCTCATCATCCCTTACGTGCGCTTCGCCCGCGAGACGATCCAGCATGAGCCGCTCGTCATCGACACCAACGTCATCATTGATGGACGCGTCGCCGATCTTTGCGCGACCGGTTTTCTCAGCCGCTCGCTCATCGTGCCGCGTTTCGTCCTCGGGGAATTGCAGTTCCTGGCCGATTCGCGTGACAATATCAAACGCGAGCGCGGCCGCCGTGGACTCGAGATTCTGAACCAACTACAGCGAGCGCGCGAAATCGACCTAACGATTCACGACAGCGAGGACGAGGACGATCTGCCGGTCGACGCACGCCTCGTGCGGGTCGCGAAAGTGTTGCAGGCGCGTCTTTTGACTAACGATCAACCGCTCTGCCAGGTGGCACGTTTGCAGCAGGTGCCGGTACTGAATCTGGCCGACCTGGCGCGCGCCCTCCGGCCGGTAGTGGTGGCCGGCGACGAAGTCGAGTTGAATTTGGTCAAGGAAGGACGCGACGCGCATCAAGCCGTCGGCTATCTGCCCGACGGGACGATGATCGTGGTCAACCATGGCCGGCCTCACATCGGCCGGGTTGCGAACGTGGTGGTGTCGAGTGCGCTCCAAACCGGTGGTGGGCGCCTCATTTTCGCAGAGCTGAAAGAGAACGCCAAGGTCCGCGGTCCGCTTAAGGCGGAAGCGATGGTAGAGTAGCCGCGCCGCCCCCTCGTTGCGGCTACGGCGACCACCTTCGGTCGGCGCCGTGCTATCGTGTGACCAATGGCACGGGAGGCTGCGCAAAAATCCATCGAAGATATCTTCGCAGCGACCTTGCGAGATTTTTCTCGCCCTTTTCGATCCGCGGATGTTTTGGGAAAAGCCATGCGGCATTTGATGGCCACAGGCCTAACGAATCTGCCAGCGCCTGGTAGCGGAGGCACCTTGGAAAGATGGCGGGCGCTGGCTGCCGTGGCCGCGCTCGATCTCTCTCTTGCGAAAGTTTACGAAGGGCACACCGACGCGCTGGCCATCCTCGCAGAACTCAAAGGCAGGGAGTGCGCCGGGCTGTGGGCGGTCTGGGCGGCCGAGCCACCAAACCAGCGCGTCCTCTTTCGCTTGGATGAAAACAGCGGCGGCACTTTGTGGGGACAAAAGGCTTGGTGTTCTGGGGCCGCGGTGATCGATCATGCTGTCGTCTCGGCCTGGACGGAAAGCAAACAACCAGTTCTCGCGCAGGTAGATTTACATCAGCCCGACGTGACGGTGGGAACCGGCGGATGGGAAGCGGTCGGGATGGCCGCCTCGGGGAGCGTGTCAGTAATCTTCGAGGGCGCTCGCGCGGAAGCGATCGGAGCGGAAGGGGACTATGTCGCGCGCCCTGGTTTTTGGCAGGGCGGGGCGGGGATCGCGGCGGTTTGGTATGGCGGCGCCCTCGCCATCGCACGGGCGCTCGCGCACTCCCCGCGCATCTCGAAGGATTCGCATGCGGCAGCGCATCTCGGCGCGATCGATTCCACTTTGCGCGCAGCTAGAGCGTTGCTCACGGAAACCGCGGCCTGGATTGACGCACATCCGACGGCCAACGCCTCCGACGCGGCGCTCCGGGTGCGGGCCTGCGTGGAAACCGCCGCGAACGAAGTATTGATACGAACCGGCCGCGCGCTCGGCGCCGCACCGCTCTGCAGCGATGCGATTCACGCGCAACGTTGCGCCGATCTCCAGGTGTTTCTGCGGCAAAGCCACGCGGAACACGATCTGGTTGCACTTGGCCGAGGCGTCGCCGGCGATTCCTCTCCGTGGGAGCTTTAAAACTGTCGGGCGGCCGTTTGAAATCAAAGCCTCGAACGGCCGTCGCGCTCCCGGCCCTGGATTTTGGATTGCGGAGGCCGCACCCTCTCATGCGCTCGTGCGTGGTTGTGCCGGCGCGAAATGAGGAACGGAACCTTGAGCCCCTGCTCACCGCGCTCGCCCGCCAACGCGATCTCTGCTGCGGGCGACTCGATCCACATTCCTACGAAGTCGTGTTGCTCTTGAAT
>JBBSGS010000170.1:0-6090 GCA_038253875.1 Chthoniobacterales bacterium | reverse complement strand
CGCCATATTAAAGAGAACGAATCGCAGCGGACCGAGATCACCGGCTACATCAACCAACTCAACATCCAACTCCACCGCTGGCAGCTCCGGTTACAGACGTTGAACGATCGCAATGCGGAGCTGAAAGCGGAGATCGCCAGGCTTACTGCTGCGATCCCACCGGCGAGTTAGCTTGTCGGCATTCTACGGCGGAGCTACCTTCGCCAATGAGGCCGGGAGGCAGTGCCGATAAAAAGCTTACCATTTTGCGCGATCTTTTGCGCCTTCACGAGCCTTTGGTCATTGCCTATTCGGGTGGAGTAGATAGCGCCTTCTTGGTGGCGGTCGCGGCCGAAACCATCGGTTCGGGGTGTCTCGCGGTGATCGCCGACAGTCCAAGTTTGCCGCGGCAGGCGCTGGCAGATGCCCTACAGCTCGCGCGGGTGATCGGAGCCAGGATCGAGGTCGTGCGAACGAGCGAGATGGCCGATCTCAACTACACGAATAATCCGGTCAACCGCTGTTATTTTTGCAAAGCCGAGCTTTTCACAAGGCTGGATACTCTTGCCCGGGAGCGCGGCTTCCGCGCCATCGCTTACGGAGAAAACGCCGATGACGCCCTACAAGTGCGACCCGGGCGAAAGGCGGCGGCGGAGTTTCAGGTGGTGGCGCCGCTAAAGGACGCCGGCCTAACGAAAAGCGAAATCCGCGCGCTTTCCGCTGCGCTACAACTCCCGACCGCAGACGCTCCGGCGCAGCCGTGTCTGAGCTCGCGCATTCCGCATGGCACGCCCGTGACCTCCGCCGCCCTTGCCATGATCGAACGCGCGGAAGCGATTGTGCGCGGTTTTGGGTTTCGGGTTTTTCGCGTGCGCCATCACCTCCACGCTAACCGGACGACGGCGCGGGTGGAAATTCTGCCTAACGAAATGCCGAAACTCAAAGGCATCGAGGAATCGTTGCTCGGCCACCTGCGTGACATCGGCTACGACAACGTGCTGATCGACCCTCGCGGCTACCACTCGACCTCCGTCTAGCTAATTCACGCAACTGTTACTTCGCCGTCATGCGGCTGTAACAATCGCTGCCTAGCCTCTCCAGCGTTCGGGAAAACCCCGGGCCGCAAGCGATCGCAGGATTGCTGGCGCTTAACCAACCGCGGCGCGAGCCGCAACCAAGGAGAGAATATGTTTTTGAAAAGAATTGTGTTCGTCGCGATGGCAATCGGCCTGATCACCGGAGCGGGCGTCGCTCGCGCCCAGGACAGCGGGGCCTTACTGGAGTTACTCGTGAAGAAGGGCCTGATCTCTGATCAGGAGGCGGAAGATGTGCGGGCCGATCTGGTGAAAGAGAATGCCGGCTCGCCCGCCGGCAAGCTGAAGCTTTCCACGCCGCTAACCGAGTTGGAAATCTACGGAGACGCGCGCGTCCGTTACGAGATTCGGAATGGCCAAAGCGCCGCCCCTGACCCGATCAATCGGCCCGGCGATACCTTCCAGCGCAATCGCGCTCGCTATCGTCTGCGCATTGGTTTGCGAGGCACCCTGGTGGACGACTGGTTCTTCGGCGTTCGCCTGGAAACCTCGACTAACCCGCGCTCGACCAACGTTACTTTCGGTGACGACACCAGCACGGGTCCGGGACCATTCGCCAAGAATAGCGACAGCATCGGGGTAGGTCAGGCCTACGTCGGTTACAAAGGGATTCGCGACCTCACTTTGACCGCGGGCAAGATGGCCAATCCGTTTATTACTTCGTCCATGGTATGGGATGGCGATATCAATCCTGAAGGGCTGGCCGAACAATGGAAGCACACCTTTAATTTCGCCCTTGGCGGAGGCAGCTCTGCCGCGGTGGAATCGATGAGCAAGGATGGGAAGACGGTGGCAACCGCTGCAACTGCTGGCGAGCCGCAAAAAATATCACTCGATCTCTACGCCAATTTTGGCCAGTTCGTTTACGACGATACCAACCCGGAGAACCCCATTGGACCTTCCCCGAGCGGCTTGCCCAAAACCGATGCCTATCTCCTGGGCTGGCAGATCGGCGCGAAGCTGAACTTCCCCCACAACCTCTATCTCCAGATATCGCCCACGGTCTATAATTACACCGGCAACGGAGATACCTTCGCGACTCATTTCTCGGGCGATCCTGCCTTTACGGTTACCGATCCTGTAACCGGAGTGGTATCTACCGTGGTGCCCAACCAGACCGGCATCAACAGTCTCCTGGTCGTAGAAGTCCCGGTTGAGTTTGGTTTCAAGCTGGGAGAGCTGCCAGTTCGTGTCTTTGGTGACTTCGCAATTAACGTCGATGGGGCGGAACGCGCACGCGCAGCCGGCCATCCCGACCAGACCGATCAAAACATTGCCTACCAGATAGGTGCTGGAATCGGAAGCACCAAGAAGAAAGGCGACTACTCACTCACTGCCTTCTGGCAACATGCGGAACAGTATTCGCTCGATCCCAACCTGGTTGACTCCGACATCTATGATAGCCGGGTCAACCTCGAAGGAGCCTTTGTGCAACTCGGCTATGCGCTCTCCGACGCCGTGACGGTTAACTTGACTTATGCCCACGGGTGGCAAATCGACCATAACCTGGGAACGCGCGGAGTAGGAGACCTTGGGATTAACCCGGTCGATGACTACAATCTCTTCCAGGCGGATCTAAGTTTCAAATTCTAGCAGTCGTTAGCGACCATCCTACAAATGAAAAAAACACTTTTAATTGTTAGCGCGGCCCTCGGCCTGGCCGCGGCGCCTGTGCATGCCGATCGCCTGGTGATCAAAGGTTCCGACACTCTCGGAGCCAAGCTCGTGCCGCAACTGGCGGAGGCCTTCAAGGCGCAGCACCCCGACACGACCTTCGACATCGCGGCCGAAGGTTCCACCACCGGTATCGCCGCGATCATCGATGGCACTGCCCAGATTGGCATGGCCAGCCGTCGAGCCAAACCGGCAGAAGTCGGCGCCGCCTCCAGCAAAGGAGTGAACATGAAACCGACGATCGTCGCCTATGATGGCATCGCCGTGATTGTGAACTCCGCCAACCCCGTGAAAGGCCTCACTAAAAAACAGGTCGAACAGATCTTCACCGGTGACGTGACCGATTGGAGCGCGGTCGGTGGCAGCCCGGGTAAGATTTCGCTCTACACTCGAAACACCTCTTCGGGGACCTACTCCGAGTTCAAAGAGCTGGCGATGAAGAAGCGCGACTATGCGCCAAGCTCGCAGAAGATGGCGGGCAACGAACAAATCGCTTCCGAAGTCGGGAAGAATGCCAACGGAGTCGGCTACGTCGGCCTCGCCTACACCAAGGCGGGCGGGATCAAGGTCATGTCTATCGATGGCGCCGTGCCCTCAGTGAAAAGCGTCCAGGCAAAGACTTACCCTTACGCGCGACCGACCTTTTATTACACCAACGGTGAACCGAGTGGAGCGGCCAAAGCGTTTCTCGATTTCACAATCGGACCTGCCGGACAGAAGATCGTCGGTCAGGTCGGTTTCGTTCCGATTAAATGATTGCTGGTTAGGACAGAGGAGCCCGCGGGGAATATTCCGGCGGGCTTTTCTTTTCGGATTGATTTTGCCGAATCCCATCACGGCCACTGACTGAGCCCGGCGAGGCATCGGCCTCTGCGCTGGCGATGCCGCAATTCCTCACACCGGCCTGGGTGCCGCGTCTAAGACATCAACGCCAGTTGCTCTGATTTCACCAGATTGTCACCTGTTCTCCATCGGGTCGCCACAAAGGGCTGCCAGCTTAGGCAAGCGACCTACGCCGCCCAAATGCAAATGAATGACAAAGCCGACGAGTGGCGGAAACGAGCAATCTTTTGGTTGCTCGTACGGGTGCTTCTTGGATTGATTCAGATCACTGGGGCTGCTACCGCGCTTTGGCTTTTGGTCGCTGAAGGCTTCGGTCGGCCGAGCTGTAGCGCCGTTGTCATCACTCTTTTGTTCGCTCTCTTGAGCGGCGTTCTTTTTTCGCGCCGATCAGTCGCTCGAGCAACGAAGCTGAGTGATTATTTGTGGGGCGGTCATTCCTGGTTCAAATAGCCGCGCAGTTGATCCAGGTGAATATCCGCTTTCGGAATCGACCCATTTCTTTCTCTCAACCAAATCGCCCGGTGATGTAATCTTCCGTTTGGCGCTGCGCTGGTTGCGAAAATATTTTGGCGGTCGCTCCGAATTCGATCAGCCGTCCGAGGTAGAAGAAGGCGGTGTTATCAGAACAGCGTCCCGCCTGCTGCATATTGTGAGTCACGATCACGATCGTATAATTCTGCTTTAGGACGCGGATTAGTTCCTCAACTTTGGCCGTCGCGATGGGATCGAGCGCGGAACACGGCTCATCCATGAGCACAATCTCGGGCTCGACCGCGAGCGCGCGCGCAATGCAAAGCCGCTGCTGTTGCCCGCCGGAAAGTCCGAACGCGCTCCGCTCGAGCCGGTCCTTCACTTCGTCCCAGAGCGCGGCGGAGCGCAGGCTCTTCTCGACCGCTTCGTTGATCTTCGAAGTCTTCTTCACGCCCGCGATGCGCAAACCGTAGGCGATGTTGTCGTAGATCGATTTCGGGAACGGATTCGATTTCTGGAAGACCATCCCGATTCGTCGTCGCAGATCGACCACATCCACTTCCGGCGCATTGATGTCGCGGCCTTCGATCTGAATTCCCCCGCGCGTGATATGCGCGCCATCGACGAGGTCGTTCATCCGATTGAGACAGCGGAGCAACGTGGTCTTTCCGCAGCCGGACGGCCCGATAAACGCCGTGACCGCGCGCGGCGGAATTTGCAGGCTGACTTCGTGCAGCACCTTGTGGCTGCCGTAAGCGAAGCTCAGATCGTCGATCTCGATCATGGCGCGGCTTTCGTTAGGCTGAGCCGGTTCGAGGCGGGCGGCGGATGGGGTTGAAATCGTTTCTGGCATATCGAGCAGGTTCACCATGATAAACGGCTGCGGCTGCGTTCGCGCAGGACGACGGAGGTTAACGCGATCAGCATCACGAGCACGAGGAAGACGAAGGCCGCGCCGTACTGCACGCGCTCAGTGTATTGGTTCTGCGGAATCTTCGAGCTGACGACATAAATATGATAGGGCAGCGCCATCACGCCTTGGAAGAAAAAGTCGGTCCAATGTTTCACCTGCCAGGGCATTTCATCGCGCAACGCGTAAGCCGCGGTGAACATGATCGGCGCCGTCTCGCCGGCGACGCGCGCGATCCCGAGGATCGAAGCCGTGAGCACGCCGGGCATCGCGTAAGGCAGAACGTTTTTGCGAATCGTTTGCCACTTCGTCGCGCCGAGTGCGAGCGAGCCTTCGCGCAATCCCTGGGGCACGGCACGCAAAGCTTCTTCGCTCGCGGTGATGATCGCGGGCAGGACCATCAAACCAAGCGTAAACCAGCCCGCCAGAAGCGAAACGTTCCAGTGAAAAAAGATCACGAAGAGTCCGAATCCGAAAAGCCCAAAAACGATCGAGGGCACTCCGGCGAGATTTAGAATTGCGACTCGGATGAGCCGAATCGCGCGGCCATTCATACTGTACTCGCTCAGATAAATCGCGCTGCTGATGCCGATAAATAATGCGACCACCATCGAGCCGATGACGAGCAGCGCGGTCCCGACGATGCACGGCCAGATGCCGCCGGCGGAGTACGCGACCGTGCTCGGCTCGACCGTTGCCGCCGGATGTTGCGCCTGCCACTCGCGGAACTCGCGGTCGCCTAACGTCAGCTTTTTCCCCTCATAGTTAAAAACGTAAAGCGTCTCGGGCGCCTGGGTGAGAAAGGGCAGGTTCACAAACGGCGGCGTCGTGGTAAAGACGGTCCGCGCGCCTTTGATGCCGATGTCGAGGAAGATGTAGCTCGTGGCCGCGATGATGAGGTAGGTCGCAATGCGAAAGCTCCAAAACGCGATCCGTTCGGTCAGCCGGGTGCGCCGTTGTTGAGTCGTTAGGCCGTTCATTTGGGCAATGACGAAACCCGAATGACGAAGGCCGAAGGAATGACGAAATCCGAATGACGAAGGTCTCCCCCCCGGGCTCCGTCATTCGACATTGTTTCGGACTTCGTCATTTGGAATTCGTCATTTATCCGATGCTCAT
>JBBSGS010000169.1:0-6098 GCA_038253875.1 Chthoniobacterales bacterium | reverse complement strand
TCTCGTCGTCTGGTGTCTTTTCAGCGCGATCGCGGCCTCGGCGCAATGGGCCCTGCATCGGGGCGCGGTGCTTTCTCCGAGCATGGCAAGCACCAGCGGACTTTTCGGGGCGTTCGCCTTGATGGCAGCCGGCGTGTTCCAATTCACCCCGCTTAAACAAGCGTGTCTCCGCCATTGCCGTAACCCACTGGAATTTATCATGACGCGCTGGCGCGAAGGCTGGCGGGGCGCCTTCGCCATGGGTCTGCAGCATGGCGCGTTTTGCACCGGTTGCTGCTGGATGTTGATGCTCGTGCTCTTTGTCGGCGGGGTCATGAACATGCTTTGGGTTGCCGGCCTAACGATACTCGTAGCACTGGAAAAGATGGCCCCGCGCGGGCGATGGGTTAGCGTCGTTAGCGGGTTGCTGCTTTCGGTGTGGGGCGGGTGGATGTTGGCTGAAAGTCTGTCCGCGTTTGAACGGTGAGCATCAGAGGCGGCGGAAAGTTCGGCACCAGAATGCGCGATGCAGGGTTCGAACCTGCGACTTCTTGCGTGTGAAGCAAGCGCTCTACCACTGAGCTAATCGCGCGCGGAAATCGAGCGAAGGCAGAATTGCAGCGCTCTCCGCTCCCGGCAACTTTTTTGATTTCGTTAGGCTCTTTCCGCCGCCAGCGCGAGCTCGCGGGGCGGTTCGGCCGGCGCGGGGCGAATCTTGCGCTGCGTCCGGAAACGCGGCCGGCGTTGCGAGAGCGCTTCCCAGAAATAGACGGCCACGGCGGCGATCAGCAGCCAGGAAGCGAGCGGCCGCACATGCTCGAGCAGATGGATCGCGTAGAGGGTGGAGCGAAGTTTTTTATCGAGCAGGAGCACATCCGCGATCATGGCGGCGCTGAGGGCGGAGAAGAGGAAATGGAGCAGGCTTAAAGGCAGATTTACCCCGAGCGCCACTGCACTGAGCACGGCGCCCCAAAGGAGGTAGCGTTCATGCATCTGGCCAAGCAGCGCGAACATGAGCAGCCAGGGCGTGGCAACGGCGATGAGCAGGCGCGGATCGCGCCGGCGAGCGTGGCGGGCAGCGCCGAGCGCGCAGAGCACGAGCGTGCCGAGATAGACCAGGCGCAACGTCCATTGCCAAGTAAAGGCGAGGTGCAGCGATCCGAGATGGCCCGACCAATAGGGTGTCTTGAGCGACCAATTCAAATGCGCCATGAGCGAAGGCAGGTTGTAGCACGAACTGATGAAGAGATAGGGATAATGCTCGCTGCCGTAGAGGAACCCGACTTGTAACCAGGCGAAACTGCCACCGCCCCATGCGCCCACGCAAAATGCGGCGATGGCTGTGAGGCCCGCGGTCCACGGCCAGATATCGTGTGCACCGCGGCACCGCAACATCAGCGTGGCCACGACCGCTACTCCCGCGACCGCGCTCCAAGCCAGCGGACTGCGCAGCAGCCACGGAGAAACGATCAGCGCGAAGGTCGTGAGGAAACCCGCGAGCACGCGTCCGGCGCGGGCCCAGCGTTTCTGCCAGAGCGGCCAGAAGAAAAAAAAGGGCGCGACGAAGAGAAGCTGCCCCTTGAACATGCTCCCGATTGCGAGCAGGCAGCCGCACCAGAACCAGCGTTTCCTTAGGGCGGCGAACGCGGCAAAAAGATAAAACGGCAGGATCCACACGTCCCATTGCGGCCAGGCATGAGCGTCGAGAATCATCGAGGGTTCGAGCCAGGCGACGCTGGCGGCGAGCAGCCCGCAGCCCCAGGCGCGCCGTGCCGGCGGAAGGCGATGCAGGAGAACCGAGTCGGTTGCGCCGCCGGTCCGGCGCACCGCCAGCCTAACGAGGAGGAAGATGCCCACTGCTGTCATGATTTCGCAGAGAACATTGACCACCAGGAGCGGCTCGACGTATTCCGGCGTGCCATCCTCCACGCCGGGAAATTTCTCGCGCACCCCTTTGGTCCAGATCGACATGACGAGGAGCCGCAGGGGCGGATAATCGAGATAATATTCGCCGCGGGAGGCGTCGCGCCGCACCTGCTCGTAGATTCCAAGATAACCGCGGGCGAAGGCGCGCCAGGAATCGGGCGGGTCGTTAGGCGAAAGAGTTCGTCCTTCCTGCAACGTCTGGCTTCCCCAGTAGAAGCCATTTACGATGTCGTGCTGAAAGCGCAGGTGCCTCGTTCTTTTCCAGGCGTAACGGCGTAATTCCACACCGCCGAGCAGGAGCGCGAGCAGGACGCCGGCGAGGATCAAAGAACGGAGAAGCGCAGGAGCGGAGAGCGGGCGAGCGACGCGGCGAATTTCCATGCGACGCACGAGCGTAACGCGGCGCAGCGCGCGAGCAAATCGCCAGCCTTAATCGATGCCGCGGCACCGGCCGCCTAACGATGCGTGCGGGTGCCTGTTAGCCGGTCGCCGTTTGCGGAAAAATCTCGTCGAACATCAGGAGAAACCGCCGAATCTGGAACGGCTTGGTGATGTAATCACGCGCACCGGCCGCGAGCATCCGCTCGATTTGGCTCGGAGTCGCGTCGGCGCTGATAACGATGACAGGTGTCGCCGCCATGGCGGCCTCGGCGCGCAAATGCCCAAGTACCTCGCTGCCGTGCATGTCAGGCAAGTCGAGATCGAGCAAAATCAATTCGGGAGTATTGGCTTTGGCCATCTCAACGCCTTTTCCGCCACTGTCGGCCCATGCGATATCGGTTCCGGGGCGATCGCGCAGAATGTCTTCGATCAGCTGGAAATTTGCGGCACTATCTTCAACGCAAAGAACCTGCCGATGCCCTGCGCGGGGGGCGGCCACGGGGAACTGGAAATCAATCATCGCCGTCTGCGTGGGAGCGGCTGCAGGGGTGGGCTCGGGCGCTTTCGCCGCCGGGCGCTCGGTTTCCTTCGGCAGGTCTTCCCGCACCGCCTGCGCCTGGTCCATCGCCTTCATCAACTGCGCGCGGAGCAGCTTGATTTCGAGTTGCGCGAGACGAAGCGCTTCTTGCGCGGACTCGTCGTTTTCGGGTGTTTTCATAGGGATATTTAGAATGACGCGATCTTCAAACCGGACGGTTCTTCGTTCGTGGGAGAGCGAAGTTTTTTCGCCATCTCGAGGTCGCGTCGCATTTTGTTTTTGTGAGTGGAGAAAAGGAGCGCGGTCTCTTCCGAGATCAGATCTTCTTCGAAAGCGCTCATGAGCGATTGATCGAAGCTGTGCCAGCCGAGGGTCGAGCCCGCTTCGATGATTTCCTGGAAAGTCCGGTTTTCGCCCTCGCCGTAGAGCAGCGTCTCCCGCGTGCGCAGGCTGCTGCCCATGATCTCGGTGACGAGCAAACGCCCGCCCTGAAGTTTGCTCACGAGCCGCTGGCTGATGATGTAACGCAGCGTGTCGGCGAGTCGTTCACGCACCTGTTTTTCCTCGTCGGTGGAGAAGAGGCCAAGAATGCGGTTGATGCTCTGGCCGGCATTGATGGTGTGGAGAGTGCTAAAGACAAGGTGCCCCGTCTCGGAAGCGGTTAGCGCGATCTCCATCGTCGCGCGGTCACGGATTTCTCCGATCAAAATCGCCTTGGGCGCCTGCCGAAGCGCGGCCCGCAGACCCGTCGCGAAATCAGGAAAATCCTTCCCTAGTTCCCGCTGGCTAAAAGCCGCCCGGAGGTGAGGATGGACGAACTCAATCGGATCTTCCAGCGTCACGATGTGGATGTCCTGCGTTCGGTTGAGCTCGCTCAGGAACGCGGCCAGGGTCGTCGTTTTGCCGCTGCCGGTGCTGCCGGTGACAAAAACGATCCCGTATTTCTCGCGCACGATTTCGTTAAAAATCGGGGGCAAGCCTAACGACTCGACCGTTGGCACGCTCGCCTGCAGCTTGCGCATGACGATGCCGATCTGCGCCCGCTGCCGGTAAATATTAACGCGGAACCGCGCCGCCTGCTCGAGTGCGTAGCTGGTGTCGCACGAGCCGCTGGCTGCGAGATCGCCGCGCAAGCGCTCGCTCCCATCGATGAGAAGCGCGGCGATCGCCTCCGTGTGCGCGGGCTGAAGCGTCGCGCTGGCCGCGTCCATCGGGAGCTCGTAGAGCTTGCCGTAACGCTCGATCAAAGGCGGTTTGCCGACGAGGAAAAGGCAATCGGAAACGCCATCGCCGCTCTGCAGCATGGCGTTGAGCAGCATTTGGAATTCTGGCGTGGTCATTTTTGCCTGTCGGGCGACCCTTTTGGTGCAGGAACTGTTCCACGGCGGAGGCGAAATCGCTGCCGCTTGCGAATTGCGAAGCGGCCTTT
Organism: Chthoniobacterales bacterium; assembly: GCA_038253875.1. Lineage (GTDB taxonomy): Bacteria > Verrucomicrobiota > Verrucomicrobiia > Chthoniobacterales > UBA10450 > Palsa-1392. The sequence continues at coordinate 1,845 of JBBSGS010000169.1, read as the reverse complement.
ATTAAAAGGAATGTCCGAACACAAAATGACACTCACGTGGCAGCGCGCCACGCCCGATTTCGAATACAAAACTTATAACCGCGATCACAAATGGAGCTTCGATGGCGGCCACGAAATGGAGGCCTCGGCCGCGCCGGCTTATCTTGGCAACCCGAAAAATGTAGACCCCGAGGAAGCCTTCGTAGCCGCGCTCTCGAGCTGCCACATGCTCACCTTCCTGGCAGCCGCTTGTAAGAAAAAATTCCTGCTCGAGGAATACGTCGACGAGGCGGTCGGCCACATGGAGAAGAACGCGGAAGGTAAGCTCGCGATCATCACGGTCGAGCTGCATCCGAAGTTGAAATTCTCCGGCGACAATCAGCCGACCGCCGAGCAACTCGAAGAGATGCACCACTTCGCGCATGAGAACTGTTTCATCGCCAACTCGGTCAAGACCGAGGTCACGGTGGTGAAGTAACCGCGGTTTTTTCCGTCCGCAGATTGCGCAGATTTCGCAGAGAGAGTTCGGCCACGCCGACTTGGATTTTATCCGCGTAAATCTGCGTAATCTGCGGATCGTACATCTTCATGAATCCTGACCCACAGCGCATGGAAAAAATCGTCAGCTTGTGCAAGCGGCGCGGTTTTATTTTCCAGGCGAGCGAAATCTATGGCGGCCTCAACGGCGTCTGGGATTACGGCCCGCTAGGCGTGGAGCTGAAACGCAACCTCAAGGATTACTGGTGGCGGGTGATGGTGCGCGAACGCGACGATGTCGTGGGCCTCGATGGCGCGATCCTCACGCACCCGGCCGCGCTCAAGGCGAGCGGGCACGTTGACACCTTCAGCGATCCGATGCTGCAATGCGATATCTGCAAACGCCGTTTCCGCGCGGACCAAGTCCCACCCATCACACCAGCGGTCTCTAGATTCGCGATCAATTTTGTCGATGAGAAGGAGGACAGCGTCGGCACGGCCTTCGTATCCGCGGGCGGAGCATCCGGCGAAGATGCAAAGCGAAAGGCAAAGATCCAAACGGGTCTGGTGAGGCCGCCCACCGCCACCAATTATCAGAGCTCGTGGATGGAGACGGAGACTGACGTCTCTCGGACATCGTGCCCAGAGTGCGGCGCAGAGATGAGCGATCCGCGCCAGTTCAACCTGATGTTCCGCACGCACATGGGCGCGACCGAAGACGAATCGTCGATCGCCTATCTGCGGCCCGAGACCGCGCAATCGATCTTCGTCCAGTTCAAAAACGTCCTCGACACCGCGCGCAAGAAGCTGCCATTCGGCATCGCGCAAATCGGCAAGGCGTTTCGCAACGAAATCAACCCGCGCAACTACATTTTTCGCTCGCGCGAGTTTGAACAGATGGAGCTGGAATATTTCTGCCGGCCAGAGCAGGACATGGAACTGCTTGATTACTGGCTCGAGGAGCGCCTCAAATTCTACGAGAACATCGGGATCGCTCGCGACAGGTTGCATGTCCTCACGGTGCCCGATGCCGAGCGCGCCTTTTATTCGCAGGGCACTTACGATATCGAATACGCGTTCCCGTTCGGAATGCAGGAGTTGGAAGGCATCGCTTACCGCACCGACTACGATCTCACCCAACATCAGAAAGCGAGCGGCAAGGCCCTCGATTATTTCGATGAGGAAACGAAGCAACGATTCACGCCGCACGTCATCGAGCCAAGCGCGGGGGTCGATCGCACCGTGCTCGCGCTCCTCTGCGAAGGGTACGACGAGGAGACCGTGACCGACGACAAAGGCAAGAGCGAAACCCGCATCGTCCTGCGTTTCCATCCGCGTATCGCGCCGATCAAGTGCGGCATTTTTCCGCTCTTGAAAAACAACGAACAG
>JBBSGS010000168.1:0-6131 GCA_038253875.1 Chthoniobacterales bacterium | reverse complement strand
GTCTGCACCGCGGTCATGCACTACGGCTTTCGCATCGTCGAAGACATGATCGACGGCCTGAGCGATTACCTCGACTGCAAGGGTTTCGCCAGCCTCCAAGACCTGCGCGGCCGTGCCGTCGATACGGTGCAGCCTTGGGAAAGGCTCGACCTCAACTACAAGCGGATCGCTGAGATCGATTACGGCAAATGCATTGGCTGCAACCTTTGTTACATCGCTTGTGAAGATGGTGCACACCAGGCGATCGCCCTGGCCGATCCGGCGGGCTACGCCCTCGGTCCCGGCCGTGTTCCGGGCAAACCGGTGCCCGAGATCAAGGAAGAAGAATGCGTCGGTTGCAACCTTTGTTCGTTAGTCTGTCCCGTCGCAGACTGCATCACCATGGTCAGCGTCGAGACCGGCCTTGCGCCGCTCGGCTGGGCCGATTATCAAAGCCGTCTCGCCGCCGGCGACGCCACTGCCTTCACGCCGCATCCGTAGAGTGAGAACAAAAGTCTCATTAAGGCCTGCGCAAAAATGCTGGGGAGCGCGTGCGCCTCGCACCCTGGCGAAGGCACCCTCGCCTTCGCGAACTTTTGGAGCCGCACCGACGACGAGAGAATCGTGAGTGCAAAGACTCTGCATCCCTGCCTGGTCTTCATCGGCGACGAATGGCGGGAAATGCCAGGCCTCGAAACGTCGCCCGTCTATAATCCTTCGCGTGGCGAGGTCATCGCCGAGGTCCCGATGTGCGACGCGGAAGTCGTCAACGAAGCGGTCGAAGCCGCCGCCGCCGCCTTTCCCGCTTGGCGCGATACCCCACCGGTCGAGCGCGCGCGCTTGTTTTTCCGTTACCGCCAGCTGGTTGAAGAGAACTTCGATCGCATCTGCCAACTGGTCACTCGCGAGCACGGCAAGACGCTCGCCGAAGCGCGCGGCAGCACCCATCGCGGTCTTGAAAATATCGAATACGCCTGCGGGATTCCAGCCCTCCTGATGGGCGACACCCTTGAGAATGTCGCGCGCGGCGTCGACTGCGAAACATTCCTTCAGCCGTTAGGGGTTTGCGTCGGCATCACGCCTTTTAACTTCCCGGCAATGGTCCCGCTATGGATGTTCCCGCTCGCGCTCGCTTGCGGTAACACCTTTATCCTCAAGCCGAGCGAAAAGGTCCCACTCACTGCCAACTTGCTGATTGAACTCCTCGAAAAAGCGGGCCTGCCGAAAGGGGTCTTGAACGTCGTCCACGGCGGCCGCGACTGCGTCGATGCCTTGCTCACTCATCCCAAGGTGCGCGCCATTTCCTTTGTCGGCTCCTCGCCGGTGGCGAAATACATTTTCGAAACCGGCACCCGCCACGGCAAACGAGTGCAGGCTAATGGAGGCGCGAAAAACTATATCGTCATCATGCCCGATGCCGATGTCACTCGCCCGTGGAAGCTCTCTCTACCGCCGCCTTTGGTTGCGCCGGCGAACGCTGCATGGCCGGATCGACCGCGATTACCGTCGGGGGGGCGGCTGGTCGCGTCTTACACTCGTTAGTCGCAGCCGCTCGCTCGATCAAGGTTGGTCCGACCGATACCGCGGCGCAGCCCGACATGGGGCCGGTCATAACCGCGCAGCATCGCGATCGACTGCTCCGTCTCGTTGCCAGTGGCGAAAAGGAAGGAGCGAACATCATCTGCGACGGCCGGGCCATTCGGATCGCGGACGCGCCTAACGGATTCTTTCTTGGTGCCACCATTATCGACGAAGTAGAAGACGAGATGACTCTCGCCCGCGAAGAAGTCTTCGGACCGGTCTTGAACGTGACACGGGCGGACGATCTCGACCACGCCATCAAGCTCGCGAACAAATCCGCCTACGGTAATGGCGCCGCCATCTTCACCAACTCCGGCAAAGCCGCGCGCGAATTCAAGCACCGGGTCAAAGCCGGCATGGTCGGGATTAACGTCGGTGTCCCCGCGACGATGGCGATGTTCCCCTTCACCGGTTGGGACGACTCTTTCTACGGCGACCTGCACATTCAAGGCAAGGAAGGGGTCCAATTCTACACCCAGCAAAAGGTGGTGAGCACGCGCTGGTTCGGCGCAGGCGAAGGCATCGGCGATGTCTGGAAGAAGTAACAGAGCCATCCTGGTTGTCAGGTTTTGCGGGCATCTTTGCCCGCCGAGTTTTGATCTTGCGGGCTGGAAGCCCGCAAGACGAAACAAGCTGGAAGCTTGTGTTACGCCGCTTGCATTTTTCGGGTAACTTTCAGGAATGAATGCGAAGATTTTGAGCAGGGGCAGAATCACGATTCCGGCGGCAATTCGGCGGCGGTTCGATCTAAAGCCAGGAACACGGTTGTTGTTTGATGATTCCGTCGACTACATCAAAGCGATCAAAATCGTCCCAAAAAATGCGAGAGATCCTAAGGCCAAACGCGACCACGACCGGCGATGAGTCTGCTGATCAGGAACGGCGCGATCGTGACGCCTGACGAGAGCTACGTCGCGGATATTTTCTGCGAAGGCGAAACCATCACGCGGATCGAACGCGAGATAAGCGCACCTAACGATGCCGAAGTGATCGATGCGACGGGGAAGTATGTCTTCCCCGGATTCATCGATCCGCATGTTCACATCTATTTGCCCTTCATGGGCACGTTCGCGAAGGACACTCACGAAACGGCGAGCCGCGCGGCATTGGTCGGCGGAACCACGACTTTCATTGAAATGATCTGTCCCGGTCGCGAGGAGAAGCCGCTCGAGGCGTTCGAGCTTTGGCTGGGTAAGGCCCGGGGCGCGAGCGCCTGCGACTTCAGCTTTCACATGGGCGTGACCCGCTACGATGGCGAAGCTGAGGCCGACTTGCGTGAGATCGTTAGGCGGGGAGTGAGCAGCTTCAAGATTTTCCTCGCCTACAAAGGCGCGCTCGACGTGAGCGACGAGGAACTCTACAAAACGCTCACACTCGCGAAATCGTTAGGCGTAATCACGACCGCGCATTGCGAGAACGCCGACCTCGTTCACGCATTGCAGCAAGAGCTTTTAGCCGAAGGCAAGACCGGTCCGGAATGGCATTACTGGAGCCGCCCGCCGGTCGTGGAAAGGGAAGGAGTCCATCACTTGATGACTTTCGCGGAGACGACCGGCGCTCATGTCTACATCGTGCATTTGAGCTGCGAAGAATCGCTCCGCGAAGTGCTCCGCGGCAAAGCCCGCGGGGTCCAGGTCTGGGTGGAAACGCTCATCCAATATCTGCTACTCGATCGCAGCGCGGCGGAGAAGCCTCACTTTGAAGGCGCGAAGGCGATCATGTCGCCTCCCCTCCGCGACAAGGAGAATCAGGAGGTTCTTTGGAATGGTTTGCGCCAGGGCTTTATCTCGACGCTCGCGACCGATCACGCCCCCTTCGATTTCGTAACGCAAAAAATCATGGGCCGCGATGACTTCACCAAGATACCAAATGGGATTCCGTCGCTGGAAGATCGGATCAATCTTTATTACACCTACGGAGTGAAGCGCGGGCGGATCGATCTGCAGCAGTTCGTGGGAACGGCGAGTACGCAGACGGCGAAACTCTTCGGTCTGTTTCCGCGCAAAGGCGCGATCCAGCCGGGCAGCGACGCGGACCTGGTCGTTTACGATCCGGATTACCGCGGAACTATCTCAGCGAAAACGCAGCAGATGAACGTCGACTATAACTCGTTCGAAGGCTTCGAAATCGAGGGGCGACCGCACCTCGTTACTGTCCGCGGAAAGGTCGCGGCGCGAGATGGTAAGTTCGTCGGCGAATTTGGCCGCGGAAAATTTCTGCCTCGCACTCCCAACCACTTTTGATTTGATAGTTCGGCCGGAAGGAGGTTGAGGGCCTCGTCCAAGCCGCAAGCAGCCATCTGGCTGGTGAGCAGAACGGCGGCCTCCGGCGGGATCGCTTCACGACTGCAGGATGCAACCTTGGGCAGCGGGGAGAAGGCGGTCGTAGTGGCGGCCAGGGCAGCGGAGTTGAGGTAGAGATTCATGCCATCAAGGCCATTTGCGTGAGCGCGAATCTCCACCGGATTCGTCTCACTTTTCGCGAGATCAGCGGGAGGCGAATTTAGATACCGGGATAGCGCGGCCATGAGCGCCGCCGCTTCGATCCGCCGCTCAAATTGGATGATGTGGTAATCCGCCATACTTCGACTCATGCCCGTGACTATGGCTCTCAGATATCCGATTCGACGTTGCGCACAAACTTCGGAAGTCCAGTGCTCTTGGATCGCGGTGGGTACGATCGTTTGCGACAGCTAAGAGTAATTCTTCGCGATCCTGCAGTGGCGCTGGCAACCCATGCTTTCCATTTCGTTTTCCAGATGACCGCCCCCGCGCCAGTAGCCGTTTGCCGTTGCTCGGCAGAAGGGATACTGTCGCTCGCTTTTTATGAAGTCACCGCAGCGAAAGACGCGCGCGCAGCCGGAAAAACTTGTCCGGATTGCGAGATCAGGGGTGCACGGGAAGGGAGTCTTCGCAGCGCGGAGGATCCGAAAAGGAGCCCGCGTCATCGAATACACTGGAGAGCGGATTCCCTGGAAGCAGGCGCAGGAATTGCCGCCGCACGATCCGAAGAATCCGCATCATACGTTCTTCTTCTCGCTCGATGACGGAAGAGTCATTAACGCGGCAGCCGGCGGCAACGAGGCACGCTGGATCAACCATTCCTGCGCGCCGAATTGCGAGACGAGCGAAAGCAAAGGCCGCGTTTTCGTTTCCGCTCTGCGTAACCTGAAGGAGGGCGAGGAATTGTTTTACGATTACCGGCTGGAACCGGCGGAGCGCCGGACAAAAAAGCTGGAGCGTCTTTTCCATTGTAACTGTGGCGGCGATAACTGCCGCGGGACGATGCTCGAAATGCTTTGACCATCTTCGTCCCGCCCGCTGAAAGAAGCGCTCGACTCGCGGGCGCGCGCGCTGGCAGGATGCCCCACGCGAATGACTCGAACTTCCGTGGCCACAACCGATTCGTTCTCCGCCGGGCCCGCCTCGAGTGCGCTGATTAATGCGGATCTCGCCCCGGTACCCGCGTCGCGGCGCTCTGGGTGGGAATGTCGATCTGCATCACCACTTACATGCTGGCGAGTAGCTTGATCGAGCAGGGAATGAATTGGCGGCAGGCCGTCCTCACGATTTTTCTCGGCAATGTAATCGTGCTCATCCCGTGACATTGAATGCTCACCCCGGGGCAAAGTACGGAATTCTTTCCCGGTTCTGATCCGCGCCTCCTCTGGGACGTTAGGCGCAAATATTCCGGCGCTCATGCGGGCACTCGTGGCTTGCGGTTGGTTTGGCATTCAAACCTGGATCGGTGGAGCTGCGATCTATGCGATGGCGGCGATTATTTTCGGCTTCGATCCCGCAGTAAAGACGGCGCTGCCGATCATTGGTATCTCGGCGGGTGAGTTGCTCTGCTTCCTGAGCTTTTGGGCGATCAACCTTTTCGTCATTATCCGCGGGATGGATTCCATCAGGTGGCTCGAGATTTCTGCGGCGCCGTTTTTGCTCGCGACCGGGCTTGGGCTACTGGCTTGGGCTTACTTTGCGGCCAAGGGCTGGGGCCCATCTTCGCCCAGCCCTACAGGTTTTACTCGTTAGGCGAATTCTGGCCGACCTTTGCCTCTGGCCTGACCGCGATGGTCGGTTATTGGGCGACTCTTTCCTTAAACATCCTGGACTTCTCGCGCTTCGCCCGGTCGCAGCGCGACCAGATTGTAGGGCAGGCGCTCGGGTTGTCGCCCTCGATGACTTTCTATGCTTTCATCGGGGTCGCCGTGACCAGCGCTACAGTTGTGATTTTCAGCAAGGCGATCTGGGATCCCGTGCAACTAATGCAGCGCTTTCATAGCCCCGTGCTCGCGGTTCTTGCCGTGATCACTCTTGCGATTGCGACGCTCTCCACCAATTTCGCCGCGAATGTTGTCTCGCCGGCGAACGACTTCTCGAACCTCGCGCCGCGTCTCATCGGCTTCAAAACCGGCGGCCCAATCACCGGCGTCATCGGCATTTTGATGTTCCCCTGGAAACTTTACACCGATCCGAGTGGCTACATTTTCACCTGGCTGATCGGCTACAGCGCATTGTTAGGCCCGATCGGCGGAATCATGATCGCCGACTACTTCGTTCATCGACGAC
>JBBSGS010000167.1:0-6146 GCA_038253875.1 Chthoniobacterales bacterium | reverse complement strand
GGTGAAATCCGGCCGCGCTGGTCTCGGGCTCATCATTCACGAAGGGCAGCTCACTTATGCCGCGGCGGGCTTTCGCAAATTGCTCGATCTCGGTGCCTGGTGGAAAAGCGAAACCGGCCTCCCTTTGCCGTTAGGCGGAAACGTTCTGCGCAAAGGTCTCGCGCCGGAGGTGCGGCGGGATCTCGCCAAGATCCTGCGGGAGAGCATCGACTACGGGCTGGCGCATCGCGAGGCGGCGGTGCGGCATTCGCTTCCCTACGCGCGCGACATGGACGCTGCGCTCGCCGGGGAATTCATCGGCATGTACGTGAACGATTTTACGCGCGACTACGGCGAAACCGGGCGCGCAGCGATCCGGGAATTTCTCGGCCGCGCGGAAGCGAGCGGCTATCTGCCGAGGCACGTCGAGCTGGAGTTTGTGTAGCGCTGTTCTCTTGAACCGCGGGGCGAGGAACCATCGCCCAAATAACACAGCGAACCAAAGAGCAGGAATCAAGCGCATGCCCTGGCCTGCGACCGACGCGGGTCGGGAGACCCGTGCCGTAACGGGGCGAGGCTACGGGTTCGCCGGCGTCTTCTTCGCCGGGTGGATCTTTTGGTCGACCCAGGTTTCAACCCGTTGGCCTTCCTTCTGAAAACCGGCGCCGAAGTCCCCCGGCCCATACTCGAAAAGAACGAGAAAACAGAAGGTGAAAAAAAGGAAGAGGGCCAACCAGAACAAGCTGCGGAGTAGTCCCACGCGCCCACGCTAGCCGACCGCTTCCAGCGGGTCAATCAACTCGTTAGGAAGGTTCGCCAGCGCGCACCTCTCATGCTTCGGTAGCTCATGCGCGTGCCCTTGCTCGATCTGAGCGCCCAATACGAGCTTCTCGCCGAACCGATCCGGCGGGAGTTCGACGAGATTCTGCGCACGCAAAATTTTATTATCGGACCGAAGGTCGAGGAGTTCGAGCGGGCGCTGGCCGAATATTGCGGCGTCCGCCACGCCATCGGCGTTTCCTCGGGCACCGACGCGCAACTGGCGATCTTGATGGCGCTCGGGCTCGGTCCGGGCGACGCCGTCATCACCACGGCCTACACTTTTTTCGCGACCGCCGGTTGCATCGCCCGGCTCGGGGCGACGCCGCTCTTTGTCGACATCGATCCTGCGACTTTTAACATCTCGCCGGAAGCGCTCTCCGAGTTTCTCCAACGGCATTGCCGCTTTAATGCCGACAACCAGTTGATTGATGGAGCGGGGCGTATCGTCCGGGCGATCATTCCGGTGCATCTCTTCGGATTGGCTTGCGAGATGGATGCGATCCACGACATCGCAGCGCGCACCGGTCTCACGGTGATCGAAGACGCCGCCCAGGCTATCGGCGCGGAGTATCGCTCGAAGGAGCGGGGCGTGCGGCAGGCCGGGACGATGAGCGTAGCTGGTTCCTTCAGCTTTTATCCTTCGAAAAATCTGGGCGCGGCCGGAGACGCCGGAATGATCGTTTGCGACGATGATGCGCTCGCGCAGCGCTTCCGCATTTTTCGCCAGCACGGAATGGAGCCCCGCTACTTTCATCCTGTCGTCGGCGGCAATTTCCGCCTCGACGCCCTCCAGGCCGCGGTCCTCAAGGTGAAGCTCCCGTATCTCAACCAATGGTCAGCCGCGCGGCGTGCGGTAGCGGATCTGTATAGGGAAGAATTCGAGCGCGCCGGCCTGACGAATACCATCGCCCTGCCAGCCGAGCCGTACCGGCAAAGCGGCCTAACGAATCACCATATCTATCATCAATACGTTATTCGCGCGCCGCGCCGCGATGCGCTGCAGCAGCACCTCGCCGAGCGTGAGATTGGCTCCGCGGTTTATTATCCTCTCGGCCTGCACGAGCAGGAATGTTTCGCCGCGCTCGGCTACCGCGCAGGCGATCTGCCTGAGACCGAACGCGCCGCGCGCGAAACGCTGGCACTCCCCATGTTCCCCGAGCTGACCCGCGAAATGCAGCAGGCGGTCGTCGCTGCGATCGCGGAGTTTTTTGGGGGCTAGGGCGAAGCGGCGAAACTGGACGCGCGCGAGCGCGTCCCTCCGGAGGGACATGCTTCCGCATGTCCAGTTACTCTGCTCGCAGACTCGCCTAGCAATGCACCCGCAGTAGTTGCGAGCGCTGGGGAGCGAGCCTATATCAAACGCTCGTCCCGCGGGTAGGTACCGAAGTGGCCAAACGGGGCGGACTGTAAATCCGCTGGCTTACGCCTTCGTTGGTTCGAATCCAACCCTGCCCACCACCTTCAACTGGTTCTCGCACTGTAGACGCTTCCCCTCTGGGAAGCGCGGTTGGGCGCGCCGCTGGTGATTTCCTTTCGCAGGCTAACTCTCGCGCTTCCCAGAGGGAGGCGTCTACAGCGGGCGAAAGATAACCCCGCCCTTCATGACGAAGCGCACTTGCCTAACGACGCCGACATCCTTCGTCGGATCGCCCTCGAAGGCGACGAGGTCGGCGAGCTGTCCGGCGCGGATATTCCCGCGATCGGCGAGATGAAATATGGCGGCGTTCCCGCTCGTTGCCTGCCGCAGGACTTCCATGGGCGTGAAGTCGTATTCGTGCACCAGCAACTCCATCTCCCGCGCGTTTTCGCCGTGCGCGAAAACGCCCACATCGCCGCCCATCGCGAAGGTGACGCCAGCTGCGCGCGCCGCTTTCATGCTCGCGCGCTTGGCGCGAATTCGTTCCGGCTCCGGCTCGCTCCCTTTTTCCCAGCCGCGATATTGCGCAATCGCGTCGCCGGCCGCGACCGTCGGGCAGAGAGCGACGCCGTGCTCTTTCATGAGCTTGAAAATTTCGGGCGTGCCTTCGTCGCCGTGCTCGATCGTATCGACGCCGGCAAGAATGGCGCGGCGCATTCCTTCCGCGGTTGTGGCGTGGACTGCGACCGGCCGGCCGGCGTCGTGCGCCGCTTTCACCGCGGCGTTCAATTCCTCCTGCGAAAAAGTCGGGCGCGACGGCTCGCCCGCGCCCCAACGATAATCGGCATAAAGCTTAACCCAATCCGCGCCTTTGCCGATTTGCGCACGCGTCGCCCTAACGATCTCCTCGATGCCGCTCGCCTCCTGCGCGCCTTGCGGGAGATCGAGATCGGTCGAGGACTTCGGGCCATAACTGCCGGTGGCTACGATCGCGCGCGTGACCACAATCATCCGGGGGCCCGGGACGATGCCCTCGTCGATTGCCTTTTTTAACCCAACGTCGCCGTAGCCGGCGCCTTCCGTTCCGAGGTCGCGCACGGTGGTGAATCCTGCGAGTAATGTCTGCCGCGCGTGCGTGGTCGCGGCCGCGGTGCGGAAAGCGAGCGACTCGTTCGTCACCTGGTCGTTCCAAGGCGTCTCGTTGTAGGGATGCAGAAAAAGATGCGAATGCCCTTCGATCATGCCGGGGGCGAGGGTGTCGTTAGGCAAATCGATCGGGCGCGCGTCACCCGCGGTGATTTCCGAGGCGGGACCGGCGGCGGCAATCTTATCGCCGCGCACGAGCACCGCCCAACCGCTGTGCAATTGTTGGCCATCGAAAACTGCCGCCGGCCGGAGGAGAAGCGAAGGCCGCGGAGCAGGGTCGGCGCGGCTGGGGGAATCAAGGAACAGGGCGATGGCAAAAACGCAGAGCAAGCGAGCATTCACTGTGGCGAGTTTACCACAGGCCGCCGAGGTGGCCGAGAGTGAAGCGGCCGTGTCGGTTGCGCGCAGGTGTAGGCGGCGGCCGTGTCGACCGCAGGAGGAAAAGGTCGCTCGAAAATCCGGCTGCCTTTTCTCGAGGGGCGGACGCGCGTCTCCTCTTAAGAGGAACGGCAGGCCTCCGTCTAGCGGGCGAACCGCCCGCCTCTAAATTCTGCTATGGACTCGCGGGCTCTTCTTGTTTCCGCTCAGCCTTCCGGTTCTTGCGAGCCGGGTCGTATTTTGCTTCCAGCGCGGCGAGTTTGGCGCGCTGCTCCGGCGTCAAATCGGGCGTGAGTTCCTTATCGACGGCGACGAACGTTTCCCGAACGCGCCGGCTTGTATCCGTTCGGATGGCTTCGAGTTGGCGGGCGGTTTTCTCGAAGATCGGCGCGGTCCTGGCGACCTGTTCCGGGGTTAGATTCAGTCGTGACTGCATCCGGTTTCGGATTCGTTGGGCCAGCGACTCGTGGTGGCCGAAATCCATCCAGTGACGCCGCGACTGCGATGCGCCAACGAGAGTTCCCGCGACCAGGCCGGCCATAAAAACAAGGACGAATCCGGCGAGCAGCTTCGAGCGGAGCGTCGCGCTCATTGAACGAAGACTCCGCCGATCGCGGAATCGGCGATTTCGGAATCGGCAATCGCATATTCGTCGCCGAATGGTTCCCCGGGCATCTCACCCTCACCGAGCTCGCGATAAGCACCCGCGCTCGCCAGCACAATCAAAGCTCCAGCGATGAGCATGACGCGGCGCAGCAAGTGCGTCACCCCGGCGGGATCGCCCGGCCAGCTCGCGCGCCAGAGCGCCACCATCCGCGTGTCGAAACCAAACGGCATCTCCGGCGAGGGTTCGTTAGGCACAGTGGCCGCGGCACGCAGCAGCCGAGCGATTTGCGACGGCGTCGTTTTCATCGTTCTCCTTTGGCGGTGAGCAAGGCGAGCTGTTGTCTCATTTTCTTGCGCGCACGAAAAGCGCGCACTTTTACGAGCGAAGCATTCCAGCCGGTGCGCACCTGAATTTCCGCGACTGAGAGATGCTGGAGATAAAGAAGATCGATGAGAAGACGGTCGCGCGGGCTCAAAGCGGCGAGCAGATGCTCGACCAGATCGCGCGCGGCAAAACCAAGATCGGGCCCGAGCTCGGCGGAGGTGGAGGCAAGATTCTGCACCACAGCCTCCTCCTCCTCACTGAGGTCGGCATAGCGCAGCTCCGGCCGCACCTTTTCTGACTGGATCTGGTTGAGACAGGTGTTTACGGCCACGCGCGAAACCCAGTGCTCGAGCGGAACTTTGCCGGAAAATTGCGGCAATTTTTGGAAAATTTTGATGAAAATCATCTGGCAAAGATCCTCCTCCGCCGTGCGCCGCGGGCGATGCGAACGCACGAGCTTGGCGACCAGCGGATGCAAGCGGCGCACCAGTTCCCGCGCGGCCGTTTCGTCGTGCTGGAGAACGGCCGGGACGAGAGCGCCGGCGTCCAAATCCTCTGGCATATCATGCAAATGGTCTCCACACTAACGTCTATGACCGCGCGGTTCGCATCTGGTTACAAACATCCGGGGGACGCAGAAAAGAGAGCAAAATTTGTAACTGGCTTCCCTACTCGGCAGTCATTAAGACCAAGCATATGAAACTAAAACTCATCTCACTCACAACTCTCACGGCGCTTGCTCTCGGGGGCGCAGCCCTGGGCCAGGGGCAGGACACGGACGGATCTCATCGCCCGGGCGGGCGGGGCGGCAAACGTCACGATCCGATGGAAAAAATTACTGAAACGCTCAATCTGACCCCGGAGGAGAAGACGAAGATTCAGCCGATACTGGACGAGTCGAGACCGAAAATAGACGCCATTCGCCGGGACGCGATGCAGAAAAGCAAAGCGGTGATGGAGGACACCATGGCGAAGATTCGCCCGCTGCTCACACCCGAACAGCAAACGAAATTAGACGAGGCAAAAAACAATCCGCGGGGCGGTGGCCGTGAAGGACGCCGGGGCGTGCGACAGGATGCGGGCGGCGGTGGAGACGAGGATGACGGTTAATTGTTAGGCTAAGGGGTTGGAGGCGGCGGGAAGCGCGAGCTTGCCGCCGCTTTTCGTTAGGGCGATGGAGCGGACGGGCGCGTCAGGTCGAAGCGGAGGAGGGGAAGCTCCCGCCGCCGGCCCTCAATCGGGCGGGCCACGCCGCCCACCCGCGCTGCGCCCATGCGCCGGTAAAATGCCTCCGCGGATGGATCGGATTCGATCGTTAGGCAAGATGCTCCCCGAGCCGTGGCCCGTGCGGTCGCGTGCTGGAATAACGCCCGGCCGACGCCCTGGCCAATCTCTTCCGGATGGACCCACAGATGCTCGAGCCGCCAGCTCCCTTCGGATTTCAGCAGTGCGTGGAAGCCAATAACCCGATCGTTGCTCAGCGCTTTGAACGTCTCATTTTCGGCGATGAAAGCCGGCTTGATGGTCAAGTCC
>JBBSGS010000166.1:0-6167 GCA_038253875.1 Chthoniobacterales bacterium | reverse complement strand
GCGAGAAGAAATGTTTTTGTGCCTTGGAGCACACCGAGGCGGCCACCTTGAAAACGCGCCGCATGCCGGCCCGCGCGAATGCCTTCGCCGCCGGCTTCGACGCCGATCATCCGGACGGAGCGGTCTTCGAGGAAGGGATGGAAAAGACCAATCGCGTTGCTCCCGCCGCCGACACACGCAATCAGCAGATCGGGCAAGCGCTCTTCCCGTTCCAAAATCTGCCGGCGCGTTTCCAGGCCGATGACGCGATGAAAATCACGCACCATCATCGGATACGGATGGGAGCCGAGGGCGGACCCGAGGATGTAGTGCGTGCTGCGGACGTTCGTCACCCAATCGCGCATCGCTTCGTTGATCGCCTCCTTGAGCGTTGCCTGGCCGGCGGTAACGGCGACAACTTTCGCGCCAAGAAAACGCATGCGCGTGACATTCAGCGCCTGCCGTTCCATATCGACCGCGCCCATGTAAATAATGCACTCGCAGCCAAAATGCGCCGCCACCGTGGCGGTCGCGACCCCGTGTTGGCCCGCGCCGGTCTCGGCGATGATGCGCCGCTTGCCCATGCGGCGCGCGAGCAGGATCTGGCCGAGGGCGTTGTTGATTTTGTGGGCGCCGGTGTGGAGGAGGTCTTCGCGCTTCAGGTAAATTTTGGCGCCGCCGAGGTCGTTCGTTAGGCGGGCGGCCAGGTAAAGCGGCGTGGGGCGGCCGGCGAAGTCGCGGAGCAAGCCGGCCAGTTCCGCCTGAAAAAGGGGATCGCTCTTCGCGCTCGCGTATTCCGCGCACAACTCCTCGAGCGCGGTCATGAGCGTTTCCGGCACGAACATCCCGCCGTAAGGACCGAAGTGACCGCGAGCGTCGGGCAGGGTTTCGAGCGGAGTCATCGGGACGGGCAAGTTAAGTGCGGGAAAAAGTGCTGCAAAGCTTTTGTCGCGGGAGGAGCTGGGCAAGGGCGCGGCGGTGGGGTGAGGGGACTGGCAGGCTCTCGAGCGCGCCTAACGGGAACCAACGTTGGCGATCGTTAGGCAAGTGCGCCGCGGGCTGCGCGAAAACGGAAAGGGTGATGCGGTGATGGGTGAAGGGAAAGTGGAGCTGGAGGAGCGGCCGAGCGCGAGGCGCCGCCCCCAGGCGGGGCAATATCCACATGCCGCACCAGCGTGCGGCGGATTGTTCAAGGAGAACGCATTTGCGGCGAAGAAAAAAACCATGCGCTTCGTTGAGCCAGACGGAACGCGGCCGCGGCTTTTTTCGCGGCAGCTCTGCGGGATTGGTCGCCGCGCAAAACCGCCGGACTGGGCATTGCGCGCAGAGCGGGCGACGAGGGAGACAAACGAGCGCGCCGAGTTCCATCAAGGCCGAGTTGTGCAGACGACCGCCGCTCCGTGGAAGGAGCGCGCCGGCGGTTTGCCAGAGATGGGCGCGACCGGCGGCCGTGTCGATCGGGATTTGCAGATTCGTTAGGCGAGCAAGGACACGGGCGATGTTAGCTTCGACGATCGGTTCCGCGCGATCGAAAGCGAAGCTCGCGACCGCGCCCGCGGTGTAGCGGCCGACCCCCGGCAGTTGCGCAATCGTTTCGACCTCATCCGGAAGTTGGCCGTCGAAATTAGTCGTCACAAACTTGGCGGCCGCATGGAGGTGGCGGGCGCGGGCGTAATAGCCAAGCCCAGCCCAGGCATGCAGCACATCAGTTTCCTCCGCCCGCGCCAGGGCCGCGAAGTCGGGAAAGCGCTCCAGCCAGCGCTGAAAGTATGGAATGACGGCCGCGACCTGCGTTTGCTGGAGCATGTACTCCGAGACCAGGATCGCGTAGGGATCGCGCGTCCGGCGCCAGGGAAAATCCCGCCCGTGCAACCTGAACCATTGCCGGAGCTGGCGCTGGAAAAGACGGAGGTCGTTAGGCGAATCGATCGGGTCAGCGCGTAGTCGCGGCATGGATGTGAAAATGATGCCACGAATACCAGATCGCCCAAGCCACCAGAAGAAGGTTCGACGCCAGGACGAGAAAACCCCATGTCGTCAGGGCAAGGAAAAACTGAAGAGGGAGGAGGAGAAGCGAGCTGAAAAACATCAGCCGTCCGCTCAATCGGTGAGTGGCGCGCCACGTTTCCGGGCTTTCCAGAGTCCAGGGCGTGCGGATGCCGATAAAATAATTCGGGCGCAAATTGGCGAGGTAATTCCCCATCACGGCGAAGAGCAGGAGAACGCTTCCGAGCACGATCCGGGGGATGGCGATGGCTTGGCCGAGAGCCGCAGCGAAAAGCGCGAAGAAGACGATGGTGAAGAAGGCGGCCAATGCCAGACGCAGAATCGGGAGCACCGCCGGCATGCGACCCTGTTCCGGAGAAGCGCTCCGCAATTTTGGATCGAGGCGAGGCAGGAGACGCAAAAGCGCGACTACGCCGAGAGCGCTCAGCGGCAGGAGGAGAAGACCGGGCGTCTTGGCCCCCCAACCGTCGATCTCGCCGTGAAGATTCCAGTGCACCGGGACGCGCGCCGGAAGATCGTTCCATGAAATCACCAGGGCCAAAAACGGCGCGACGAGCAAAGCGATTTCCAGCCAAGAAAGTTTCGGTTTCATTTTCGTTTTCCTTTCTTCAGCAGGTCGAGAATCCAGCCGAGCGAATCGTCGAGCACAGTGGTCTCTAGCGAGTAAGTCACGAACTGGCCCTTTTTCCGGGAGGAGACGAGCTGGGCGTGCTTCAGCAAATCGAGATGATAAGAGATGCTCGGAGCGGTCATGGAAAAAGCGGCGCCGATTTGGCCGGCGGTCAGGTCGCGTTGCTTGAGCATTTCGAGGATGCGACGACGGGTGGGATCGCGGAGAGCTTTGAAGAGCAGGTCCAATGGATGCTTAATTAGCTAAATATCTAATAAAAGCCAGGACTTTTTTGATGGGCGCAGAAATTGGATGTGTGGACTCGCTATGGCGTAGCCCGTCCGCGAGGGAGCCTGGTCGCGAGAGAGCCCGTCCGCGAGGGAGCCTGGTCGCGAGAGAGCCTGTCGGCGGCGGAGTCTTCCAAGGGAAGGCGGGGAGCATCTCGCCTCCCGCAGGGATGCGCTTCCGCACGTCCAGGATCTGAGAAGAAAGTTGGTGGAAAAAAGGGTTGGGAACGAAAGGTAGACGGGGCTGTCGGCGGCAGGGGCGGAGCAATCCGCGGCGTGGCCCAGTAGGTGGGAAGGATGAAGGCGGGAGCCAAAGGGAAGGACTAGCCGAATGCGACAGACCAGCAGCCGTACCTCCGGAGGAGGCGGACGGCCGCGGGGCTTGATTGGATTGGTGTGGCTCGCGGCAGGTCTCTGCGACAGAACTGAATGTGGTGAATATATGTTTCTTTGAACATATCTGATCAGCGTGCCATCTTACGGAATGGCGGCGGGCAAAATCGTCGATTTGCGCAAACTCATCGCCGAGCGTTTCCCGCAGGAGCCACTCCCGGCGAGCAATCAACTAACGAGCGGGTTGCCCCTTTTGGACCAGGTCTTGAGCGGTGGCCTAACGAAGGGCGCGATTACGGAATTGAGCACCGCCGCCCCGCAGGCCGGGAGCGCCACTCTCATCGCGGCCCTCCTGCAACGGGCTTGGCGTGCGCGATATTTCATCGCTCTGATCGATGGTCGCGATTCGTTCGATCCCGGCTCGGTGAGCGGCCCGGCCCTGCGGCATCTGCTCTGGATCCGTTGCCACAAAGCGAACGAAGCGATGCAGGCCGCGGATTTGCTTTTGCGCGACGGGAATTTTCCGCTCGTGATTCTCGACCTCGTGCTCAACCCAGCGGCGGAACTGCGCAAAATTCCGCAGAACAATTGGTACCGGCTCCAGCGTTTGGTTGAGCCCGCCCCGACCGCTTTTCTCGTCCTCACCAGCGAGAGCATGATCAGTAGCGCGCAATGGAAGTTGGCCTTGGAGAATCAGTGGACGCTTTCGCAGCTCGACTGGGAGGCGGGCGATTTGCCGTCGCAGCTAAAGTTTCGGGTGCACCGCGGCCAGCCTAACAAATGGAGGAGCGATCCTGAAATCGCCCGGGCCGGCTGATGTTTGCAGCGCTTTATCTACCCGATTTCGAGTTGCAGGCGGCCTTGTGCCATGAGCCGGAGCTGCACCGGCAGCCGGTGGCGCTGCTCGATGATGAACAGGCGAAAGCGACCATTCTGCAACTCACCCCCACCGCGGCGGCAGCGGGGGTGAGCGCGGGGATGACGGCCAGCCAGGGTCTGGCGCGCTGCCTCAGCCTAACGATCAAATCGCGGATGCGCGCGCAGGAAAAAATCGTCGGAGAGATTTTGCTGCATTACGCGGTCACCCTCGCGCCGGAAATCGAAGCGACCGCGCCCGGGGTTTGCACGGTGCACTTTACCTCTGGGAAAAACTGCCGGGAAAATGTCGAGCGGGTCGTTAGGCAACTGGCGGAGCTGCAATTGAGCGCGCAGGCGGGACTGGCGGCGACGCCGGATCTGAGTTTTCTCGCGGCTTGTCTGGCGCGGCCGGTTTTGCAGATCGATGATCCCCAAAAGTTTCTCGCGCCGTTGCCGATCGAAACCCTGGGAAGATGGACAGGATTAACAGGATGAGAAGAGGGGGACGATGGCTGCTCTTCTTTAAATCCAGTTAATCCTGTAAATCCTGTCCACTTTAATTCGTTAGGCTAGTTTTAGCCGCCAGCGAAGTCCGGGTACTTTTGGTGGAGCTCCGTGCGGGCCCGCTCGGCTTCGCCTGGTTTACCGGCCTTGGTGTAAGCCTTGGCCGCTTTGTCGAGCGCTTGCGGGGTGATTTCGGGGTCATCGTAGAGCAGGGCCACGCTCATGAAGGCTTTGCCGGCATCTTCAAATTGGTTGCGCTCCATTTCGACGTCGCCGGCGAGGAGGCGGGCTTGCGCGCTGACCCGGCCTTCCGGCTGCAGGGTCATGATTTCTTCCGCGATTTTCTGGGCGTCGTCCGGTTTGTGCGCGCCGATTTTCGCCTCGCCGAGCGTGAGGAGCGCTTTCGCTCTGGCCGCGGGATCCGTCGTGGAGGCAAGGAATTTTGTCAGGGCGGTTTCAGCCTCGTTAGGCTGATTCAATTTCATCTCGGCATCGCCGAGGTAAAACCAGAAAGCGGGCGGGACGCTTGCGACGTTGCCGCTCTTGCTCAGGGCCGTGAGGAATTTGGCGGCGGCGGCGTAGTCTTTCGCGTTGTAGAATTCCAGACCGAGCCACTGCAGCAGCTCCGCCGGCACCTGACCGTCGGGCGATTTTGCGAAGTAACTCGTCACCTCCTGGGCGAGCGCGTCGCGCTGCTTGAGGTAGAACCAGGACGACATGATGCGGAGGGTCGCGGGCGTGGCGTACTGGTCGGGGTTGAGGTCGCGCGCGGTTTTTAGTTCTTTCAGTGCCGTCTCGTAGTCCTTCGCTTCGAAAGCGGATTTGCCGATGTAGTAGTGCGCCTGGGCGGCGGCGGTGCTCTTCGGATATTCCTTGAGCAATTGCTGGAACGCTTCCGCCATTTCTTTTGCGTGATCGGTCTGGCCGAGGAGTAACGCCTTTTGTTGGAGCGCTGCTTCGCGTTCGTGCGCCTTCGGGAATCTCCGCAACAACGTCCCCAGATCTTCGAGCGCGGGTTCGTATTGTTTCCCTTCCTGATAGGCGAGCGCGCGCTGCGCCAGCGCCGAAGCCGCTTCGTCGCTGTCGGGATAGGCCTGGAGAAAATATGTGAAAGCTTCGATGACCTGCGGCGACTCCTTCGTTTGCACCCGGCACCAGCCGAGTTTGAAGGCTGCTTCGGCGCGCAATTTGTCGGCCAACTTGGAGTCGCGCAGTCCGGCATAAACGGGCGCCGCGCCTGCGAAGTCCTTCGCCTTGTAAAGCGTCTCGGCCTTGAGCAGCCGCGCCTGGTCGGCGTGGTCGCCGCTCGGATTGTCCGTGATGAATTTGTCGAGCTCGGCGCGCAGAGCCGGATCGTTGGCGTTGTAAAGACCGATCAGGTTTTGATACCGCGCATCCTTCGCCTCTTCGCGCCCTGGATATTTTTGCATGATCTGGCGGTAGAGCGCTTGCGCTTCCTTGTAGTGGCCGAGTTGCCGCTGGCTGTTTGCCGCCAGCAACATCATTTCCGGGCGCGCTTCGTCGGGAACCTGAGCGACGCTCTTGGCGTAATCGGCGACGGCTTGGGCGTATTGCCCGCCCTGGTATTC
>JBBSGS010000165.1:0-6180 GCA_038253875.1 Chthoniobacterales bacterium | reverse complement strand
TGGGAGGATCTTGTCTCTTTTCAGATCATCGAGCTTGCCTCGCAAGTACCGCCGACCGAACCGCACCCAACCAATCGATGAAGCTTCGGGCGGGCTCGGTGCAGCTGACCGGGACCAGCGCCCGCTCCACCTTCGATGGCCCGAACCATTCGCCTCCGACCCACGGTTGCCCTTAGTCCGAAAATCAGGTCTTGTTTTCGTTAGGGGACCTGCGCATCGCATCGTTTGACAGAGTCACTAGCGCATCTTATACCGCCGGTGATAATTGCGATCCGGCCTTGGTTGGCAGGCAGCGTCATTCTTCAAGCACCGCCCTTATGCTCACTGACCCATTTGCGTTCCGAAGAAGTTATCCGCGTCGCCGCCCCCGGAGGCGAAGTGGTCGCGGCCACCCTGGCCGATAAAGAGCGCGCTTACGACCAATACCACTTCGCACCCGCGCGGCGGGCGAGCAACACCCTCGACATCTCCAGCGTCATAGCCGCCCGCAGCGAGGACGAAGCTGGCGACGTGGCGGCCTACCAAGAAGCTGTGCGCCGGGCCTTCCGACGAATGGAGGCGACCCTGAAAGCCGCTGGCGCAGACTTAGGCGACGTGGCCCTGCTCAACACCTTCCACGACTGGCAGGCGACTCCCTTCCAAGGCGACCGCATGGCGCAGTTCAGGGCGTTCGGTGCGGTAAAGGAAGAGTTTGTCAATGCGCGTTACCCAGCCTGGACGGCCGTGGGCACCTCGGGCCTGATCGTGGAGGGCGGCTTGGTGGAAATTCAGGCCATCGCCCACCTGCGTAACCATTCGGTCGCGACCACGCCGTAGCTGTCTGAACGGTCTCACTCCGCCCTCCAGCGAACGGCCTCCAGACGCCAAGGTCCAGTCCCGTTCGCGGCGCACCCTTGCGTCCTTGTGAAAGCTTCTCTTAGTTAGGAAACTGATATCCTTCGACCAGCGCCACTCCGGTCGTGTTATTTTTACCACGCACAATCGCGGTGTAGGAGCCCGGCGCGAGAGTCTCGACAATCGCCGACTCGGCATCTCTGGTGGGCGGAATGTTCGTAGCCTCGATCTCCGCTTTTTGCCTGTCTTTCCAGTTATCGTTACTCGCGATGACGGCGCCATTACTGTCGTGCAACTCGAGGGTGGGATCGGCCAGCCGTCCGCTGAGCGGCAACGATGGCCCGATCGCGCGCACGAGAATCTTCAATGGCTCGCTCCCGACGACGATGAAGCCGCCGATAAGAACGTCGTCGCCCGTCTGCACGACGCCGCGCGTAGAGATGTTACTCAAGATGGAATCCAGGCTCCCGTCCAGGTCATACACTTCCACCAAGACTATCCCGGTGCCGCCGTTTGCGCCCTGGACGATGGCGGTATATGCGCCCGGGTCCAGGGTCATGACAATGGCTGATTCCAGGTCATTGATGGGTGGGATACCGGTCGCCATGATCGCTGCCTCCTGGTTGCTCCGCCAATTATTGTTGGAGGCGATCAGCCTGGTGGAGGAGTGCAGCTCGAGAGTAGGATCGGCAAGCGCGCCCGCCACCGGGAGCGACGGGCCAATCGCACGCACGATAACCTTCTTGGGTTGCGAGCCAGTAATGATGAAGCCGCCGATGGGGACCTGGTTGCCTGTCTTAGCCAGCACCCGTGTGGAGATATTCCCAAAGCTCGTCGGGCCCGGCGTGGGGGTCGGGCCGGGGGTGGGAGTGGGCACCGGGGCCGCAAGGTCATAGCCGATGACATCCAGATTAACACCTTCGGGAGAGGTGGCGGTGACATCTTCGAAGTCCCCCTTACATCCGAAAGCATCCTGCACATGTGGGTTTGCTTGTGGGCAGGAGCCGCTTAACCAATCCCCGAAGTCACCCGCCGGATCCTGATTGAAACTTATGATCCTAGGGCTACCACGGTTAATCGAAAAGTAACGGGCGCCGGCCGAACTAGTATTTCTCACCTGCGGGGCGGACCAACTGAACAAGTCCTGGGGCCGAAGATTGCCGCTGACAGTGGAGGTAAGGTGGGACCCCAGACCGAGGACCTCATCGATCTCGTGTTCGGTGAAAGTCCGACCGTCGTAATTACTGCTACTGGGCGGCCGGCTAAACTGTGACGGTTGACTGGCACTGATGGTCACGATGCCGTCGTAGGGACCTCCCGCACCGACGTGACCATCGGCAAACATCGCCCGCGGAGTATTAAGCCCAATCGCGCGGCCGCCTGCGCTCGAAGGAACGAGGCCAGGCGACAAAGCGATCGTCGGAAGGCTGCTGTTCGCGGTCGTATCGCTGTTCGACTTTGCATCGGCCCTAAGACTGGAAAGGTACGAACTCCAGGGAACGGAATAAACGACGTAATCGCTGCGGGAAACAAACCCTGACGGAAGGGGAGTCCCATTGGGTCCATTGTTCGAGTAGCGGAAAAGGATCGAGACTGTAATCGGATCGGCAAAGAGCGACTGATAGAGTGCGATCGCCCTGGTGATGGTAAATTGAATCTGAGCCGATCTAGAGTTGGTGAGGATGGACCTATCGAAAGTTGGGTCGATGACGAGGCCGGAACTGCGGGCGGTCGCGGCAGTCATCATTTCTGAGTCGGTGCCGGCGCCAAATGAATTGTAAGGCCTAACTCGGTAGTAGTAGGCCGTATTTGGTTCTAACCCGCTCACGATCCGGCTGGTCGCATCACCGACGTCGAGATCGTGATAGCCATTTACATAACTCTTCCACGATCTGCTGGGGGAAACGTCGATGCGGTAACCAGTAGCCCCAGCGACGGCTTCCCAGTGCGCGAGAAAGCTGCTGCGGGTGGGTGCCATGAGCACTGGGGCCAGGGCTTCGCCGCTTTGCGCTATCTCGTCCGCCAGCTCCAGCGCGCGTTGATCTGCTTCCAAGCCCAAGGGTACATCACGCGCCGGGGCCACGTGTTCGGCAGCTTGCGGCTGGGATATGATTGGCTGACCGCTGTTTTGCTCGGTCTCTTGTGCGTAGGAAGATGCTGCTGTCAGCGCCGAGACCAGGCAAAGCGTCACCGGAAATGCAACCGACAAAGCTAAGGCGATGCCATTTCTCACGGCTGACAAACTCAACCAGCGGCTCAAGCGTGGTCTGGAGGGGTCGGTTTTTCTGAGCATTTTCTTCGCAAGCCCGATGAAATCCGCGTGACTGTAATTTTTGAGGCGCAGTTGCAAAGCTTATTCCGCGAAAACTTTCAATAAAAAGGGAAACGAGACCACAGTCGGGGCGTCGGTGCCATACGCAGCCTGACATTCCAGTTGAAGGTAGCCTGAATAGTTCCAAACTGCCCGATGCGAAAAATCTTTCTCTCTGCCGGCCGGCAGATGTTGTTGTTAGGCGGTGTGGCGATTCTTGCGACTGGGCTCCAAGCCGCGCCGGGCCGGCCCGAAAATGCGAATGCTTTGGACGAGAAGTTGTGGAGCGGGATGGAGTGGCGCGAAGTCGGTCCTTTCCGCGGCGGACGCGCCATCGCGATCGAAGGTGTATCGGATGAACCGAACACTTATTATTTCGGCGGGGTGGCCGGCGGAGTTTGGAAGACAACGGACGGAGGCGCGAACTGGGCGCCGCTTTTCGACAAGCAACACAGCACTTCTTCCATTGGCGCGCTCGCGGTCGCGCCGAGCGAGCACAACACGATCTACGCCGGCGCGGGTGAATCCGCGCTCCGCGGTAACATTACCTACGGCGACGGAGTTTATAAGTCGGTCGATGGCGGCAAGAGCTGGCGGAATGTCGGCCTGAAAGATAGCCGGCACATCGGCGCGATCATTGTTCACCCGGATAATCCCAACCTTGTTTTCGTCGCCGCGCTCGGCCACGCCTTCGGGCCTAACGACGAGCGTGGAATCTTCCGCACGACCGATGGGGGTAAGACCTGGCAGAAGGTATTGAGCAAAGACGCCAACACCGGCGCGATCGACGTGGTCTTCGATCCGCATAACCCCAACACGCTCTTTGCCGCGCTTTGGCAGGTGCGCCGGCAGCCCTGGTTCTTTTCCAGCGGCGGCGCGGGCAGTGGGCTTTATCGCTCGACCGACGGCGGCAATACTTGGCAGCAACTCCAGGGCAACGGTCTCCCCGAGGGTGTTATCGGCCGTATTGGCGTAACCGTGTCAGGCGGAGATTCAAGCCGCGTTTACGCGATCGTGGAGGCGAAGGAAGGTGGCATCTTCCGCTCCGATGATGGCGGAGATAACTGGTCGAAGGTAAATGACGATCTGCGCTTTCGGCAGCGCGCCTGGTATTTCAGCAAGATCTACGCAGACCCGCGCTCGCCCGACACGCTCTATGTCTTGAATACCGGCCTCTTCCGCTCGGTCGATGGCGGCAAGACTTTCAATCTCCTCCCCGCGCGACATGGCGATCATCACGGGCTCTGGATTGATCCGAAAAATCCGCAGCGCCTCGCAAACGCGAACGACGGCGGCGCCAGTGTCTCAGTCGATGGCGGACAGACCTGGACGACGCAGAACAACCAACCGACTGCGCAGTTCTACCACGTCGCGGTTGATAACGCCTATCCGTATCACATCTACGGCGCGCAACAGGACAACTCGAACGTCGGGATCGCGAGTCGCTCGGAGAACGGCATCATCGGGCGTGATGATTGGTTTCAAGCCGGCGGAGGCGAATGCGGCTTTGTCATTCCCGACCCGCGCGACTGGCACATCATTTATTCGAACAACGAGGGCTTCATCACCCGCTACGACAAGAGCAAGGAGGCAGCTCAGGATATAAGCGTCTGGCCGCTCGATAACTCCGGGCACGGCGCGGAAGATCTGGTGCACCGCTTCCAATGGATCTCGCCGCTGCTGCTTTCGCCGCACGATCCGAACACGCTCTACACCGCGGGCGAAGCGGTCTTCAAGTCGACCGATCAAGGTCACAGCTGGAGCGCGATCAGTCCCGACCTAACGAAAAACGACAAGAGCAAACAAAAGCCAAGCGGTGGCCCGATTCAAAATGACATTACGAGCATCGAGTATTACGACACGGTTTTCGCGCTCGCTGAGTCTCCCTTGAAGAAAGGGACTCTTTGGGCCGGTACCGACGATGGCCTGCTTCATATGACTAACGATGATGGCGCGCATTGGACGAAGGTGACTCCGGGCATGCCGGAGTGGAGCTGTGTCAACTTGATCGAGCCTTCGCCCTTCGACGCCGCGGGCGCCTATGTCGCGGTCGAACGCCATCGCCTCGACGATCTCAAGCCTTACATTTTTAAGACCGCCGACTCGGGCAAGAGCTGGACGGCGATCACCAGCGGAATTCCCGATGGCGCTTACGTGCACGCGGTGCGCGCGGACCCGAAACGGCGCGGGCTGCTTTATGCCGGGACGGAACTGGGCGTGTTCGTCTCCTTCGATGACGGCGCGCATTGGCAGCCCTTGCAGATGAATCTGCCGACCTCGCCGATCCACGATCTGGTGGTGAAAGATGACGACCTCGTCGTCGCGACGCACGGCCGCTCCTTCTGGGTACTCGATAACCTCACCCCGCTGCGCCAGGTAAACGCGCAAACGGCGCAAGCCGACATAACTTTATACCAGCCGCAGACGGCGGTGCGGCTGCATTACCCCGACGAGGTCGACTCCCGCCAGCCGGCCGGTAAAAACCCGCCTCCGGGCGCAATCATCGATTACTACCTCAAGAGCGCGCCGAAAGATGAGGTCGCCCTCGACATCATGGACGCGCAGGGTAGACTCGTTAGGCACCTTTCCAGCAAAAAAAAGAAAGGCGATGAGCAGCCGCCGGAATGGCCCGACCAGGTGGAAGCGCCGAAGACCATTCCGGCCAAGGCTGGTATGAACCGTTTTGCCTGGGACTTGCGCTATGACGAGCCGGTGCAAACGCCCGGGGCATTTTATTCCGGCAGCGCACCGCGCGGGCCGCTGGCTTTGCCGGGCGATTATCAGGTGAAACTCACGGTCGCGGGCAAAAGCCAGACGGCGCCCTTGCATCTCGCGATTGATCCCCGGGGAAAAGACGCGGTCGACGCGATCCAGAAATCGTTCGAACTCGGAGCGCAGGTGACGCAGCGCATCTCGCAACTGCACCAGGCGATCAACGAAATCCGGGAGACGAAGTCGCAGATCGATGGTCTTCACAAACGCTTCGCCGATCAGGAGCAGTTAAAGCCCGCGCTCGCCGCCGCGGATGATCTGGT
>JBBSGS010000164.1:0-6180 GCA_038253875.1 Chthoniobacterales bacterium | reverse complement strand
GCGCGCCTGAACCTGACCGCGGAAGAAACGGCGCTTTTCCAAACCCAGCTCGCGGAGGTGCTCGAGCACGCAGCAAGACTTCAGGAACTTGATCTCGGAGCGGTCGAAGCAGCCGCGCATGCCCTTCCCGCCGCCAACGTTTTCCGCGAGGACGAGCCGCGCCCTTCCCTCACCCAGGAAGAAGCGCTGCGCAACGCGCCCCGCGCCGCGAACGGCCTCTTTATCGTCCCTAGGGTGATCGAATGACGGCGAGCGATCTGCCCAGCCTAACGATTAGCGATCTGCAAAAACTTTTGCGCTCTCGCGACGTTTCGCCGCGCGAGCTCATCACCGCGCTGCACGAGCGGATCGAAGCGATCGAACCAAGGATCAGCGCTTATCTTTCGCTCGATCTCGAAAGCGCGCTCGTCGCTGCCGACGCCGCCGACGTCAACCTCCCGCTTGGCGGCATCCCGTTCGCAATCAAAGACGCGATCTGCGTACGCGACCAGCCGCTCACTTGCGCTTCGAAAATCCTGCGCCTCCATCGTGCTCTCTACGACGCTACCGCCGTCGTTAGGCTGAAGGCCGCTGGCGCAATTCCATTTGGCAAAACAAACATGGACGAGTTCGCAATGGGTTCCTCGACCGAGAACTCGAGCGTCAAGCCGACGTGCAATCCCTGGGACCTGGAGCGCGTTCCCGGAGGTTCGAGCGGCGGTTCCGCGGCCGCCGTCGCCGCCGGCATGGCGACGGCGTCGTTAGGCTCGGACACTGGCGGCTCGGTCCGGCAACCGGCCGCGTTTTGCGGCGTAGTCGGCTTGAAGCCAAGCTACGGGCGCGTTTCCCGCTACGGCCTGGTCGCCTTCGCCTCCTCGCTCGACCAGATTGGTCCCCTAACGAAAAGCGTCCGGGATTCCGCGCTGCTCCTGCAGGTCATGGCCGGCCATGATGCGCAAGATTCCACCTCGCTCGACGCGCCGGTGCCGGATTATCTCTCGCAGCTCGAACGCGATCTTCGCGGGTTGCGCATCGGATTGCCTAGGGAGTATTTCCGCGCGGGGGTCGATCCCGAAGTGAATTCCGCGCTGGAAGCCGCCTGCGCGCATTTCGAGTCGTTAGGCGCGGAGCTGGTCGAGATTTCGCTGCCGCATACCGATTACGCGATCGACGCCTATTACATCATCGCCACCGCCGAAACCTCGGCCAATCTGGCGCGCTTCGACGGCGTGCGTTACGGCCATCGCGCGGAGAATCCAGCCAACCTTTTGGATCATTACGGGCGCACGCGCGCGGAAGGTTTCGGCCCGGAGGTGAAACGCCGGATCATCCTCGGTACCTACGTGCTCAGCTCAGGCTATTACGATGCTTACTACGCGCGCGCGCAAAAAGTGCGGACGCTCATCCGGCAGGATTTCACCGCGGCCTTCACCAAAGCCGATGCGATCATCACTCCCACTTCGCCGGGTCCCGCGTTCAAAATCGGTGAGCGCGCCGCAGATCCGTTGCAGATGTATCTCGCCGATATTTTCACCAGTGCCGCCAATCTCGCCGGCATTTGCGGGATCAGCATCCCCTGCGGTTTCGCAAAAAACGCGGGGGCGAAGCCATTGCCCATCAGCCTGCAAATTCTCTGCCCGGCACTGGAAGAGACGCGTCTCTTCCAACTCGCGCACGCCTACGAGCAAAGCACCGACTGGCATCGCCAGCGACCGACGCTCCCAACCTGACAAAAACCTTTATCATCCCGAGCCGGCGTAGCGCGGCGAGAGACTTCACAGCTGCAATGCACGCGCTTTCTTTTACGAGGAAGCATCTACTCCATCGGAGAGGGCCCTCGCCGCGCGACGCCGGCTCGGGATGACAAACGCGTGGGATGCCGCGCGAAATTGGCACTCCATTCGTTAGGCCGCAGCCGCCGCCGCCAGCTGGGCGTCTCGTCGCCTAACGACCACAAGTGTGACCGCAGCGGCGAGCGCGCAAATGCAGGCTCCGATCGCGAGCGTCGCTGAGGTGCCGACATAGTGCGCGAGGGCGCCGGCCTCGAGGCTGCCGAAGGGCGTCATTCCGCCGAAGATCAACGCCCAGATGCCCATGACCCGGCCGCGCATTTCATCCGGGACGATGGTTTGCACGGTCGTGTTCGACGTGGAGAAGAAGAGCATCATGCCGAACCCGGCGCCGGCGAGACAGAGCATCGCGACGTAAAGATTGCGGTTGAAGGCAAAGATCAGGAGCATTGCGGAAAAGAGCCAGACGCCGCCGAGAGCCATCTGGCGCGGCTGCAAGGTGCTGCCGAAAGTCGCCGTGGTGAGGGCGCCGATAAGCGCGCCGACCCCGCTCGCGCCTAACAATAAGCCGTAACCTTGTTCGCCGAGGTGGAGGATGTCGTGCGCAAAGGCAGGCATGAGCACGGAATAGGACCAGCCGAAAATCCCGACGATGGCGAAGAGCGCAAAAATTGTCCGTACCCGGGTGTGATTCCAAACATAGCGGAAGCCTTCGAGCGATTGCGCAAGCGCGCCGCCAATCGCGCTCGGCGGCGGCGGCGCAACACGCATGAGGAAGAGGCCGGCGAGCACGGCGATGAAGCTCACGCCATCGATGAAAAAACAGAGCGCGATACCGACTTTCGCCATGAGAAGTCCGGCGACCGCGGGTCCGACAATGCGCGCGCCGTTGAACATCGCGCTGTTGAGCGAGATCGCGTTCATCAGATCTTCCCGGCTCGCGATCTCGACGACGAACGATTGCCGGGCGGGCATGTCAAAGGCCATGACCACGCCGCCGAAAAGCCCGAGGAGAATAATTTCCCACGGTTGAATTTTTCCGGACCAGACGAGCCCCGCGAAGATGAAGGCGAGGATCATCATGACGGTCTGCGTGCAGATGAGGACGGAGCGTTTTGGAAAGCGATCGGCCGCCCAACCGCCCCAGGTGGAGAAGAGGAGCATGGGCGCGGTGCCGGCGGCGGCGACCACGCCTAACAATGCCTTAGAGCCGGTGAGCTGATAAACGAGCCAGCCTTGGGCGGTGTTCGTCATCCAGGTGCCGATGAGGGAGACGAGCTGTCCGCAAAAGTAGAGGCGGTAATTGCGATACTGGAAAGCGGAGAAGGTCTTGCGCCAGGAAACGCCGCCGGTGACGACGCGGCGCTGACGCCCGGTGACGTCCTCGGGGACGGGGGCGACGCGTTCGACCTGGGTTGAGTTCATGGCGGCGGCGATTTCTCTCGGCTGCTTTGGCCGCGAAACCAAGCGGAGAATTTTTGCCTAACGAGTCTGGGAAACGTGGAGCGCGGTGCTCTGTCAGCGCGAGGACCTCGCGACGACGGAGCGTCGCACTCCAGCACATTTTCCCTGATAGTCAGGAATGCATTTTCGAGACCGTCGCGAGGGGGGGCGCTTCCTGGCGGCGAAGCTGGTTCGACTCGCGCAGCGCCACGACGTTATCGTGCTCGCGTTGCCGCGCGGCGGGGTGCCGGTTGGTTATGAGGTGGCGCTCGCGTTGCGCGCTCCGCTCGATGTTTTCGTCGCGCGCAAGCTTGGCGTTCCCGGCCAGAAGGAACTCGCGATGGGCGCGATTGCCTCGGGTGGTGTTCGCGTCCTGAATGCGCCCGTGGTCGCGGCCCTCGGTCCCGGGGCGATGGCGGCAATCCAGCGCGCAACGGAAATGGAGATGGAGGAACTGCGGCAGCGCGAAACAAAATACCGCGGCGATCGTCCTTTCCCCGACCTGCGCGCGCGCACCGTGGTGCTGGTCGACGACGGACTTGCGACCGGAGCGACCATGCGCGCCGCCGCGCAAGCCGTGCGGCTGCGCCAGCCAGCGACGCTCATCATCGCGGTACCGGTGGCCGCGGCTTCGAGCTGCCGCGATTTGGCGACGGAAGCCGACGAAGTGATTTGTGCCCACGCCCCGGAATCGTTTTCCGGGGTCGGCCAGTTTTACGACGACTTCCAGCAGACGACCGACGACGAAGTGCGGCGCTGCCTCGACGCGGCCGCGGCCTGGACGGACGAAGAGTATCAGCCTAACGAATAGGGCAGAAGAAGCAGCGTTAAACAACAACCGCTTAAAGGAAGAAATCTTCGCGGTTCGGGCGCAGATCCATTTCAAACGTCCACGCTCCGCGCTCCTGATTCGCGAGCAGCCAGTAGGAATCAGCGATGGCGTCGGGATCGAGTAAGGGATCGCCCGCGGCTGCCGGCGCGCCGGCCTCGCCGATTACACCGTCGATCATGAAATGAGCGACGTGGATTCCCTGCGGCCACAACTCGCGCGCGAGCGAATCGGCCAAACCGCGCAGACCAAATTTGGCGCTCGAGAAATCCAGAGCGCCCTGGCGACCGCGGATGGCGGAGGTGGCGCCGGTGAAGAGAATGACGCCGCGACCAGCCTTGATCATATCGCGCGCCGCTTCCTTGCAACAAAGGAAGGCGCCCAGAACCGTGACCCGCCAGGCGCGCTCGAATTGCTCCGCCGTCAGCTCTTCGATCCCGCTCCAGGCGGAAGTGCTGGCATGACAGATGAGCAGGTCGATTGGCCCAAATTCCTCGCGCGCTTTGGCAAAGGCAGTTGTCACTTCGGCGGCTTGCGCGAGATCCGAGGGGATGGGCAGAAGCTTCAGGTCTGGATGCTCTTTCGCTAGGCTGGAGAGATAATCCTGCGAGCGCGCCAACATCGCGACGCGACAACCTTCTTGGGCAAAACGGCGGACCAAGGCCGCTCCCAAACCCGGACCCACTCCTGCGATCAAGACAGTTCTTTCCATGACCGCCAACTTCGCCGCAAACCGCCGGCGCGTCGCGCGCCGATTCAAGAGAATGCGATTGCAATTTTTTCTGATCGTCCTGCTCCCGCTTGCCAGCGCACTCCCGGCGCCCGCCCAATCCGGTCTGGCCACACTGGCGAGCGTGGCCAGCTTTCCGGAGCAACAAGTGACCGGCATCGCGGTCTCGCGGAGTGGTCGCATCTTCGTGAATTTCCCCGATTGGTCGGACGATCACACGATTTCGATGGCGGAAATCGTCAACGGCAAGGCGCGGCCTTTCCCGAACGAAGAATGGAACAAGAAGGGCGCGCCTAACGATCATTTCGTCTGCGTGCAGAGCGTTTACGTGGACGAGAGCGACAACCTTTGGGTACTCGATCCTGCCGCGCCGAAGATGAAGGAGATCGTACCCGGCGGCCCGAAGCTGGTGAAGATCGATCTGGCCAAAAACGCGGTCGTGCAAACGATCCCGTTTGGCGAAGAGGTGGCCCCGAGGACAAGCTACCTGAACGACGTCCGCGTTGACACGAAAACAGAGACCGCCTTCATCACCGATTCCGGTTTGGGCGCGATGGTGGT
This sequence comes from Chthoniobacterales bacterium, assembly GCA_038253875.1. Classification (GTDB taxonomy): domain Bacteria; phylum Verrucomicrobiota; class Verrucomicrobiia; order Chthoniobacterales; family UBA10450; genus Palsa-1392. Next base: position 848 of record JBBSGS010000164.1, on the reverse strand, counting down.
GGTCGATCTGCGTAGCGGGAAGGCGCGACGCCTGCTGGCCGGCGATCGTTCGACGCAGGCGGAGAAGGATTTCAAAATGCAGATCGCGGGGCGCGAGCTAATCGCCGAAAACGGCAAACCGCCGCAGATTCATTCCGATGGGATTGCGCTGGACCAGCTGCACGGTTTTCTCTACTACCACGCGCTCAGCGGACGCACCCTTTACCGGATCAAGACGGCCGATTTGCGCAATCCTAGCCTAACGGAAAGTCAATTGAGCGCGCAGGTGGAGACCGTGCTGGCAACACCGCCACCTGATGGCATGGCGATGGGGCCTAACGAAAAGCTCTACCTCACCGACCTCGCGCACGGCGCGGTCGTCGTCTTCGATCCGCAGGAGAAAAAGCTCGCGCCGGTCGTTACCGACGGACGTTTGAGCTGGCCCGACAGCCTGAGCTGGGGACCGGACGGCTCGCTTTATGTGACCGCGTCGCAAATCCAAAACATGCCACGCTTCAATGGCGGAAAGAGTCAGCGCACGACGCCGTACCAGGTTTTCAAAATTGTCGGCGCCCTCGCTGCGCCTTGAGGCACGATTGGAGCGCGCCATGATGCAGCACGCCGTGCAGTTTCGTTTCGTTTGGCGCCGATTAACGTGCGCGCGGATGGCAGAGGCTGGGTAGCGCATGCGTCTCACGTGCTGGTTGCGCTGTTCCAGCGCAACGAATTTTGGTGGACACGGAAGCGCCAGCGAAACCGTGACGTGCAAAGAAAGTTCGCGACGGTGGAACACCGTCGCCAGCAGGCGAGACGCATGCGCTACCCCGGAAGGAAACGGCGAACCCGTCGACTAAACCGCCGCGCTCCGT
>JBBSGS010000163.1:0-6219 GCA_038253875.1 Chthoniobacterales bacterium | reverse complement strand
CGCCTGGAGTGCGACCGCGCTCAGTGCATCTCCGCCCGAATCCAAGGCAGCGACAACTTTGCCGCCGTTGCCGAAGGTCGGATCCAGCCGGCCATTGCGGTTATAACGCACCAGCGCGGAGTGAAAGAGGGGATAAACTCCCGTCTGTCCGGCCACGATGAGTTTGCCATCCGACTGGAACGCGACCGCATGGGCGTAATCGTCAGTGGTCCCGGAGAAGTCGGTCAAGACCGCGCCCCCGTCGCCAAAGAGGGGATCCAGATCGCCCGCAGCCGCCTGTGCCTTTGCGGCGATGGTCAGAAGCAAGCCGCTGATCGCCGCGAGAGAAATATGACTCAATTTAAGATAACGTTTCATTTTCATATGAGTATGAGCTTGACCCCACGACAGGTATTCCGGCAAATGGAGTGAAGTTCGGTAACAGTATTGTTACCTTTCGCTTCGTCCAAGGGAGGCGTCTGTGACGCGCGCGGTAATGATGCAGCACGAACCCCGCGCGACCCGGACAGCCAGGATGGCTCGGCATGGGAGACGGCGGCGCTTATTGCAGGCATTCTTCGTAGGCCGCCGGTTCGCCGCGGAGGTGAGCGAGGGCTTCGCCCGCGAAATGTAGCGAGCCGGTGATAAGGATCGGGTCATGGTAAGATTGCGCTACCTTCCACGCTTCGGCGAAGGAAGGGAGGGGAATGCTGGAAATCGCCGGAGAATGTTCTTTAATCGTTAGGCGAATGGTTTCGGGCGCGAGGGCGCGCGCGCTGCGGATCGCGGGCAGCAGCACCCGTCGTATGATGGGGCCGAGCGCGGCGCAAAGTCCGGCGACGTCTTTGTCGTCCAGTGTGGCGAAAATAACGGTGGCGTGCTGGTGGCCGAAGACTTCCTGCCAGGTTTGCGCGAGGACGCGCGCTCCGGCGGGGTTGTGCGCGCCGTCGATGACGGTGCGCTCATCCCACCGTTGGAAGCGTGCCGGCCAGCGGACCGTGGCGAGCCCGTGTTCCAGATCTGCCGGTTCAACGACGATCCCAGCAGCGCCAAGAGCGGCCACGGCCAGAGCAGCGTTTTGTTTTTGATGGGGCCCGGTCAAGGCAACGGGAAATTGCTCGAACGGCTGACTAACGAACTTAAGCGGTGCCTGGCACTCGGCGGCGCGGGTGCGGACTACGGCGGCCGCTTCCTCCGGCTGGGCGGCGGAGACGACCGGAATCTTCTCTTTGATAATGCCGGCCTTCTCCCCAGCTATCTCCGTTAGGGTATAGCCGAGCCATTTCTGGTGGTCGTAATCGATCGGGGTAAGAACGCTGACGATCGGCTGGGTGGCGTTGGTCGAGTCCAGACGACCGCCAAGGCCGGTCTCAAGAATGACGATGTCGGCGGCGCTTTTGCGAAAGTGATCGAGGGCGAGGGCGGTGGTGATCTCGAAGAAGGTCGGGTGCGGGTCCCAGGCGGCGACGAGCTTTCGTATGTTCGTTAGGCCGCGGGCGACTTCCTCCTTAGAGATCAGCTCGCCGTTCACCTGGATGCGCTCGCGGAAGGTGATGAGGTGAGGGGAGGTGAAGAGGGCGGTGCGATATCCCGCGGCCCGGCAGATGGCGTCGAGCATGGCGCAGACGGAGCCTTTGCCGTTGGTGCCGGCGATGTGGATGATACGCTCGTTAGGCGCAGGCACGCCGAGCGCCGCGAAAAGCCCCCGGGTGTTTTCAAGCCCGAGCTTGATCCCGAAGCGCTGGGTGGCGAAGAGCCAGGCGAGCGCTTCCCGGTAAGGCGAAAATAGTAGCGACACCGAGAGCCCTACTTTGTTTCAGGCGTGCCCCGCGCTAGTGCGTGCATGCACTTTGGATGCAACTGAATCCGGGGAGCGCGGGCACCCCGCCCGGAGTGTCACGCGCCTCGCGGGACGCCCTGCACGTGGCCTTCTCCCCAGCGGAGCACATTTCCCAGAGGTTTTTCGCGAGGCGCAAAAAAACAGCGGGCGAGGCGCCTGCGCTCCCCAGATGCCGGGTCGCCTCATGCCCCTGCCCGTATTGCGGAGTGAATACTCTCCTTCTCTTCCATCCAGAAAAGTGCATGACACGCCCTAGTGCGTCGCCGCAAAGTAGGCAAGCAGCTGCGCGAGCTGCCGGCGCAACTCTTTGCGATGGACGATGAGGTCGATCAAGCCGTGCTCCTGGAGAAACTCCGCAGTCTGAAAACGCTCGGGCAAATCCTGGTGGGTGGTTTCCTTGATGACCCGCGGGCCGGCAAAACCAACCATCGCTTTCGGCTCGGCAATAATCACGTCGCCTAACGAGGCAAAGCTGGCCATGACTCCGGCGGTGGTGGGGTTGGTGAGGACGGAGACAAAGGGAAGATTCTCGCAGGCGTGCAGGGCGAGGGCGCCGCTCGTCTTCGCCATTTGCATGAGGCTGAGCATGCCTTCATACATGCGCGCGCCGCCTGAGGCCGCGACGATGATAACCCCGCAACGGTTGGCCGTGCCGTACTCGATGACGCGCGTGATGCGCTCGCCCACGACTGAGCCCATGGTCGCGGCAAGGAAGCTGAAGTCCATCACCGCGATCGCGACTTTGTAGCCTTCGATAAGCGCGTAGCCGCTGAGGACGGCATCAACAAGGCCGGTGCTGTCCTGATATTTGCGCAGGCGATCTTTGTAGCTCGCCATGCCCTGGAACTTTAGGGTGTCGATGGAGGCGAGGCCGCTATCCAGCTCGACGAAGCTGTCGGGATCGCAGAGGTGCGCGATGCGCTCTTTGGCCGATTGCGTGAAGTGGTAATCGCAGCGTGGACAAACCCGATCGTTCTCGGCGAGCTCGATCTCATGCGCAACTTCGCCGCAGCCGGGGCATTTCTGCCAGAGGCCCTGCGGCATCTCGCGCTTTTTTTTGCTCAGGGCTTTGAGCGACGGTTTCTTGAAGATGGCCATGGGAAATCAGGCGCGCGCGGCGGTGGCTGCGTAAACGGATTGAGCGCCGGATTGTTTCAAGACCGCGGCGCATTCGCTCAAGGTCGAGCCCGTGGTAAGGACGTCGTCAATCAAGAGCACGCGCAACTCTTGCACGTCGCCGCCACGCCGTAAACGAAACGCGCCCGCGAGATTTTCGATCCGCTCGTCGCGGTCGAACTGCGTTTGCGTGGTGGTATAACGAGTGCGCTGGAGGAGCGCCTGCACTGGCACTCCGCTGCGGCGCCCAAGCAATCCCGCGAGCACTTCCGCCTGATTGAAGCCGCGTTCGCGTTGGCGCGCCGGATGAAGCGGAACCGGGACGATGCAATCGAAGCGCCGGCCGGCAAGCCGCGGATCGGCGAGAGTTTCGCAAAGCCATTGGCCGAGGAGATGGCGCAGGTGAAGTTGGCCGCCGTATTTGAAATCGTGCATCACTTTGCGGACGACGCCGCGACTGCGATACGCGGAGACTGCGGCGTCGAAGTGCAGGACTCGATCATGACAATTCGCGCAGACGAACGATTCCGTAATCGCACCGGCAAAGGGCTGCGAACAACGCGCACAGAAAGGTGCGCGGAGCCGCGGGGCTTCATCCGCGCAACGATCACAGAGTTGCGCGCCCGGCTCGACCGTCGCCGCACACGCCGCACAGGACGAAGGATAGACCAGACTAACGAGTCCGCGGAGCGGATTGCGGAGAGCGAGCGCCGGCATAATGCACCCAGCTGCGCATCAAGCCCCAGCTGGCGAGCGCGATGGTAAGAGGCAGGATCCCGACGAGCAAGTCTTTCCCGATCCAGGGGAGCGCGAGCGTCTCGCGGTGCGCGGCTTTGCTGAAGACGCTGCTGGCAAAGATCCAGCCGGCGTGGAGACCGATCGGGAGGAAGAGCGAGCGCGTCTGCAGACGCGCGTCGGCGAGGACGCAACCCACGGCAAAGAGGGTGAAGAAGCCCGCGGCGACGAGGAGCGGGTCGCCGAATTGCCAGAAGGAATGGGCGAGCGAGGCGAAGCCGGAGGAGCAGTTGACGGCGTCGTTAGGCATCGTTAAGCGAGGGGATTTCAGGAAATGGACGATGGAAAAAAGTGCGGACGTGAGAAGCAGAGCGCCCCAGCGTGAGCAGCTGCGCAGAAGCACGCCGAGAATGAATCCGCGGAACAAAAGCTCCTCAAGCAGCGGGACGACGAGCACCGCGCCCAGGACTCCCGGGATTTTCCCCCAGAGAAAAGGATGACGCAGAGAATAGGAATGGAGCGCGATCAAGACCGCGCCGCAGCAAAGCAGGGGAATGGCGGCAATCGCAAATCCGGCGGCAAGGTCCGCGCTGGGCTGCGGGTTTTTCTCCAGCTCAAGGTCGCTCCAACTGCGCACGCGGAGCGTGCGGCAAAGCGGCCAGAGCAAGAGAAGCGCGGCAACTAAAACGGCGCGATGGAAATAGCTTTCGAAATCAAAGCGCGCCAGACTCGGGAGAATCTGATGTGCGACGAGAAATTGGCCGGCCCAGAAAAATGGGGGCGCGAGGAGCGCGCCGGCGAGCAGCACTCCGATGAGGTAAAGCAGGAGTCTGGCCGCGTCTTTCAAGGGTGCTAATGTAAGGAGCCGACGCCATGCGCAGTCAACATATATGGACCTCGCGCGACGAGGATGGACGCAAGCGCGAAGTGCGCGTGACGAAGTTCGGAGGGAACTGGAAGTTCCAGGCGAAGTATCGCGACGAAGAGGATTGGACCTATTACGATCGGCCGTTGACGGACGACCTGCGCGAGCTGCGCGACATTATTTTTCGCAAATACCAACGGCGTCGCGCTTCGGCGGAAGATTTCGCCGCGGTTGACAAGCTGTTGCGCGATCAGGCTCGCGATGAGTAGCTGGAACACGGAAGAGCTTGTCGCCGACGATAAGCGCTACGTCTGGCATCCCTTTACGGCGATGGGGGATTGGTGCGCGCCTGAGCACGAGCCGATCGTTCTCGTCGAGGGCGAGGGGGCGATCGTGCGCGACAGCCGGGGCCGTGAATACATCGACGGGAATTCGTCGATCTGGACGAACATTCACGGTCACAACCATCCGCGGATCAATGCCGCGATCCGCGAACAGCTCGAGCGCGTGGCGCACACGTCGTTTCTCGGCACGACTAATCCGCCGGCGATTCAGTTGGCACGTGAGATTGTGCAACTCTTTCCGCAGGAGAAATTCGGCCGGGTCTTTTACTCGGATGACGGCTCGACGGCGATTGAGGCTGCGCTTCGGATCGTCAGCCAGTATTGGAGACTGAAGGGTTCGAAGCGCCGGATTTTCGTCTCTTTCCGCGAGGGATATCACGGCGACACGGCGGGAGCGGCGAGCTTGGGAGCGGCGGCAATGTTCGGGGGTGGGCTCGGCGGATGGTCCGCCCCTGTGCGGACGGTGGCGACGGTCGCAGAGTTAAGAGCCATCGAGGACTTCGAAGAAGTCGCGGGTGTGGTGATCGAACCGATCATTCAAGGCGCGGCAGGAATGAAGGTGTGGCCTTCCGGGACGTTAAAAGAGGTGCGCAACTGGTGTGACTCGATGGGAACGATCCTGATTGCCGACGAAGTCATGACCGGATTCGGCCGGACCGGAAAGTTGTTTGCTTGCGAGCATGAAGACGTGCAACCCGATATCTATGTTCTGGCGAAGGGTTTGACGGGAGGCTATTTACCTTTGGCTCTTACGTTGATTTCACATGAAGTATTCGAACCCTTCGGTGCTGCGAAAACCAACGCGACACTTTTTTACGGCCATAGTTATACCGGTAACGCACTGGGCTGTGCCGCAGCCTTGGCGAGCCTCGAGCTATTCAGGATCGAGCGAACGCTTGAAGCATTGGGTCCGAAAATCGCACAGCTTCAGGCCGGCCTGGGGGACATTGACGAATTGGCGCGCGGTCGCGGAATTGGAATGATCGGTGCCATCGACCTGCCCGACAGTCAATTGGTCAAGGAGATCTGTGAGTTGGCGCGACACCGCGGACTGCTCACTCGACCGATTCGGGAGACTATCGTATTCATGCCGCCGCTCTGCATCGAACCTGCACAGATCGATAGGGCATTATCGATTATCAAAGAGACGATTGCGGATGTTATTATGCGAAAACAGGGTGGCGAAACCGCTACTGCGTGATAAGATGGCGAGAGGCCAAAGACTCGATCTAGCGCTCGTGGAGCGCGGCTTTTTTCCTACCCGCCAGCAGGCGCAAAGCGCGATCATGGCGGGCGAAGTCCAGATTGACGGGCGACTGGCAGCGAAAGCATCGGATGCG
>JBBSGS010000162.1:0-6255 GCA_038253875.1 Chthoniobacterales bacterium | reverse complement strand
GAAGCATCTTTCGATGTCAAAAATCTCTCGATCTGGTATGGCGAAAAACAGGCTATCAAGAACATCTCGATCGAGATTCCCGCCCGGACTGTGACCGCGATCATCGGCCCGAGTGGTTGCGGGAAATCGACCTTCCTGCGTTGCCTCAACCGCATGCACGAAATGGTCCCGCGCACTCGCGTGGAAGGGCAGATCCTGTTTCACGGCGAAAATCTTTATCGGCCCGGCTCCGATCCGGCGATGGCTCGGCGGCGCATCGGGATGGTCTTCCAAAAATCCAATCCGTTTCCCACCATGTCGATCGAGGAAAACGTCCTCGTCGGCCTGCGGCTCAACGGCATCCGCGACCGCCAACTCCTCAACGAACGCCTCGAAAGATCGCTCCGCATGGCCGCGCTTTGGGATGAAGTGAAGGACGACCTGAAGAAGCCGGGCATGAGTATTTCCGGCGGGCAACAGCAGCGGCTTTGCATCGCGCGCGCCATCGCCGTCGAACCGGAAGTGCTGCTCATGGACGAGCCCTGTTCCGCGCTCGATCCTATCGCCACGGCGCGGGTCGAGGAACTCATCCGCGAATTGCGCACCCGCTACACCATCGTCGTCGTCACCCACAACATGCAGCAGGCCAGCCGCGTCTCCGATAAAACCGCTTTCTTCTACGTCGGTGAATTGATCGAATTCGGCGACACCGCGCAGCTCTTCAACCGGCCGCGCGAACGCAAGACCGAAGACTACATCACCGGACGTTTCGGTTGAGCGGCATGGTTTCTACCCGGCACATTCTGCGCGAGTTCGATCGGGCCCTGGAAGCCTTGCGCTCCGATGCCCTGATGATGGCCAGCCTGACGGATCGCAATTTGCAAAACGCCATGACCTGTCTGCTCGATCGCAACTCCGAGCTCTGCGCCATCACCATTTCCGACGAGAAAGAAGTCGACGCCCTGGAGAAGAAAGTGGACAGCGATGGCGTGGAGATTTTGCTCCGTTTCCAGCCGGTCGCGTCGGATCTGCGGCAGGTCGTCTCGACCATGAAACTCGGGAGCAATCTCGAACGCGTGGCCGATCAGGCGGTCAAGATCGCGCGCCGTTCGCGCAAGCTCACCCTCGAGCCGGAGCTGGACGAAGCGATCGCGCTCGGCCCGCTTTTCATCGAAGCGATCTCACTTTTTCGCGACAGCATTCGCGCCTACGCCGACGGCGACGTGACCCTGGCCCGTTCGCTCCGCGTCCGCGATCGTGAGCTCGATCAGATGAATCACGACATCGCCGATAATCTCACGGCGAAAATGGCAGGCCGGCCCGAGCGCATTCCTGATTATCTTCATTTGCTCTTCATCGCGCGGCACCTCGAGCGGGTCGGCGACCACGCGAAGAACATCGGCGAAGACGCGGTCTATTCCGCCGAGGCGGAAGATATTCGGCATCCCAGAAGCACGCTCCGCTACGCCTGAAGCGCTGGCGGCAGGGGGGCTGCCCCGGGTAGCGCATGCGTCTCGCGTGCTGGCGACGGTGTTCCACCGTCGCGAACTTTCCTTTCACGGAGCCAATCTCGTGACGTCCACGCTCCAGGGGAAAGTTCGTCGCCGCGAGACGCGTCGACCAGCACGCGGGACGCATGCGCTAACCAGCAGGAGACCTAGCTCGTCACTCGCGCAAACTTCGGAGGAAAGAGCCAGCGCAGGCGGCCGCGATCGGGCGTTTCTACTTCCACCAGAGCGACGCCCGCTTTGACGACTTTCACTCGGCCACTCGTTAGGTAGGCGATCGTCTCGGAAAAATCCGGTTCATGCCCGACAAGCATCAAGGATTGCGCTGGATGTTCTTTCAGCACGCGCTTTAACTCGGCAGAGCCAAACCCTGGCTCGAGCAACTTCTCTTCGCGCAACTTCACCCCGAGATGCTCGGCCGCGATCTCGGCCGTCTCTGCGGCTCGGGGCAACGGGCTCGTGAGAATCAAATCCGGCGCCGCTTTTAGCCTAACGAGAAGCTGCGCGACCAAATGCACTTCGTCGCGGCCCGCTTCGGTCAGGGGCCGTCCGTCGTCCGGCTTCTGCCAGTCCGGCCAATCCGCTTTCCCGTGACGCAGAAAAAACAGCTTCATGCCGGAAACTTCACCACAGCGCCCAGAGCCGCGCGAGCAGATAGCTCGTCAACCCCGTCACCGGCAGAGTAAACACCCAGGCCCAAACGATCCGTTGCACGACTGTCCATTTCACTCCGCTGAAGCGCTTCACCGCGCCCACGCCCATGATCGAGGTGGAAATCACGTGGGTGGTGGAAAGCGGAATGCCGTAAGAACTGGCGACTTGAATGATCACCGCTGCCGTCGTCTCGGCGGCGAAACCGTGCACCGGCTGCAGCTTCACCATCTTGTGGCCTAACGTTCGGATGATCCGCCACCCGCCCGCCGCCGTGCCCGCCGCCATCGTCGTCGCGCAGAGGAAAACCACCCAGGTCGGAACCTGAAAAACGGGCGTCTGGAGAAAATGGAGCGGCGGCGGAAGATGCGCGAAGGAGCCGTTGGTGGTGCCGGTGAAGAGCGCGAGAGCGATGATGCCCATGGTTTTCTGGGCGTCGTTAGTCCCGTGGCTGTGCGCCATCCAGGCCGCGCTCACGAGCTGCAGTTTTCCGAAAACCCGGTGCACCACATGCGGCGTGAAAGATTGCAGCGTGAAGAGCAAAACGAACATGAGAAGCGCGCCCAGGATGAATCCCGCAACCGGCGAAGTGATCATCGGCATCACGACTTTCGGGAGCAGCCCGGTCTGCCATTTCAAGACAGAGAAATCCCCGCCGGCCGACGCGATCGCCGCGCCGCAAAGACCGCCGATCAAGGCGTGACTGGAACTCGAGGGCAGCCCGAACAGCCAGGTGACCAAGTTCCAGACGATCGCCCCGATGAGCGCGCAGAGTATCGTGCGCATCGTCACGACTTTCAGATCGACGATTCCTTTTCCGATGGTGGAAGCGACCGCCGTGCCCATGAGCGCACCGGTTAAATTAAAAAATGCCGCCATCGCGATGGCCTGCCGCGGCGTCAACACTTTGGTCGAGACGACGGTGGCAATGGCGTTCGCGGCGTCGTGGAAGCCGTTGATGTATTCGAAGGCGATGGCCGCAAGGACGACCAGAAGAAAGAGCACCATGCGTGCGGCTCCCTAACGAACTACGAATACTTGAGCACGACCTGGAGGATGATGTTGCCGGCGTCGCGGCAGCGATCGATTACCTTTTCCAGCAGCTCGTAGAGATCGCGCAAAAAGATGATCTGCTTCGGCTCGTAATCGCCGTGATAGAGATCGCGCAGGAGGTCGAGCTCCAGCTTGTCGGCGTCCCCTTCGATCGTCTGCAGGCGTGCATTTTTTTCCCGCGCGGTCGCGACGTCGGTGCCGTTGCGCAGCTCCTTTACCATCGCGAGGACTGCTTCGGCCGCCTGGTCGAGCAATTGCAAATGCTTCTCGAAATCGCGCCCGTGCAGATCGCCCGGACAAATCAAAATCCGCTCGCCGATCTTCTCCACCGTCTTGGGAATTTTGTAGAGCGCCGCGGCCAGGGCCTGGATGTCTTCGCGCTCCAGGGGCGTGATAAACGTTTTGCATAACTGCTCTGTCAGTTCCTGGGTGATCTGCTTGTCCTTGCGCCGGCTGTGCACAAATTCCTCGAGGCTTTGCGGCGAATCGTGCTTCTCCAGTTTCGCCAGCAGCGCGACGAGATGATGAACGCTGCTATCCGCCTGCTGAGCGCTCGCCTCGAGCAAGTCGAAGAATTTCTCGTCGTGACCGAGCAGTTTTTTTATCGAGAGCATGGGATGTTTCGATCCTGCGGTTAACCCAGATCAACCGCGTGGCCAAGCGGAAAATCACGGTATAGTCAGGCGCGGGGGCCGGTCGTTCCGGGTAGCGCACACGTCTCGTGTGCTGGCGACGGTGTTCCACCGTCACAAACTTTCCTGGCGCGTAGACGTCACGAGTTGCAGGCGTTCGAGAAAAGTTCGTCGCGCTGGAACCGCGCGACCAGCACGCGAGACGCGTGCGCTACCCGGCGCAATCGCTCGCCCGGCGCGCTCCTCTGGCTCGTTAGGCTGAGGCCGGCTCGTGTTGGTGACGAATATCTTCCGCCGCCGCCGCGTAGATCGCGTCTTCAGCGATGTTCGTGGCGTGATCCCCCACGCGCTCGAGATGCCGCGCGATGAACATCAAATTCAGATAACCGCGCAACTGCTCCGGGTCCTGCGCCATCCGCTCGATCAAGCGCTGGCTGGCGTTGGCATTCATCTCATCGAGCGTTTTATCGCGCGCCTTCAGGCCGCGGCCGAGCTCGATGTCTTCGCGCACAAACGCATCCACGCTGTCTTTGAACATGGCCATGGCATGCTCGCGCAGTGGATCGATCAAGGCCGCCTCGGCCAGCGCTGGATGGCGATTCAGCTTGCGCGCCTTGCGCGCGATGTTGACGGCCTGATCGGCCATCCGCTCGAGATTGCCGCTGAGCTTCATCGCAGAAACGACCCGCCGCAGATCGGACGCGACGGGCTGGAAACGGAGGAGCAAATCGATCCCGTCCTTGTCGACCTGTTTCTCCAGTTGATCGACTTCCTCATCGTCGGCGATGGCCGTCGCGCAAAGATCGTCGTCACGTTGCTGCAAACCGTTGAGCGCGTTGTCGAGGCTGCGAGTCGTTAGGCTGGCCATCATGAGCACGTTGTTGCGCAAGGAGTTGAGCGCTTCGTCGAATGTTCCCAGGATGTGTTTCGGCGCGATCATCAGCGGAAATTATAGCCCGCTCGGGCAAGTTGCGAGGTTACGATTTGGTGACAGCCGCGACGGGCAGGTAGACGCGCACGGTCGTGCCGCGGTCCGGCTCACTCTCCGCCTCGACCTTGCCACCGTGCAGTTGGGCGATGTGCTTGACGATGGAGAGACCCAGCCCGGTGCCGCCCCGTTCCCGTTGCCGCGATTTATCCGCCCGATAAAAGCGCTCGAAAATTCGCGGCAGATCGCGCGCGGGAATCCCAAGCCCGCTGTCTGTCACGCTGAAGCAGATGTGATTATTCGAGCACGTCGCCCTAACGACGATGCGGCCGCCTGTTTCAGAGTACTTCACGGCGTTGTCGAACAGGTTGTAAACGACCTCCTGTAGCCGGCCTTGATCCACCTGGAGTGGCGGCAGGTCGTCCGCAGCTTCCAGCTCAGCCGCCAGATTTTTGGACGCGAATTTCTTCTCCCAATCACGCATCATCCCGCGCAGGAAATTCGCAGGCCGAATGGTCGTGAGGTCAAGCGTCGCGCCCGCGCCCTCGAGCCGGGCGAGACTAAGGACGTCGTCGACGAGAAGATTGAGCCGGTTCGAATGCCGCTCCATCACCTCGAAAATTCGGAGCAATTCCGCCGGCGGCTGTTTGGGATTTTCCAGGAGCGTCTCCAGATATCCGCGCAGGATCGAGAGGGGCGTGCGCAACTCATGCGAGACGTTGGCGACAAAATCCCGGCGCATCGTTTCCGTCTGGCGCAGGCCGGTAACGTCGCGGAATAAAACTACCGCACCGCTCACCGTTCCGGCGTCGTCCTTGATCGGCTCCACCACGACTTCGAGATGCTGCCCAGCCGCGCCCGGCCGCGTCATGGTTCCTCGCCGCGCCGCGCCACCGGCGAGGGTTTCGCCTAACAATCGCTCGACCGCGGCATCGCGCACAATCTCGAGGAGGCTGCCATCCTTCGTTAGGGGATCGACCCCGAAGATTTCGCGAAAGGCGCGATTCATCAGGCGGACGCGGCGTTCTCCATCGGCCACGACGAGTCCGTCGGCCATCGCGCCAGTGATCGCCTGCACACCAAATTCCCGTTCCTGCGCCCGCGCGTGCAGCTCGCGTTGCCGGAGGAAGATTTCTTCGAGCGCCAGCCCAATGCGGCGCATTCGCCCGCGAGCGCCGATCAGGAAAGTCGCGGGCGTTTCGGTCGCATTCAGCGCCTCGACCAGTTTGTCGAGTTGCCGAGTCGGCGAAATCCACTCGCGCCAGACGCGCCAGGTTCCGTAGAGGAGGAGCGCGACCGCGAGCGCAAAAGCAACCCAGCCCATCGTGCTCGCTTATTCGCGCAGGCGATAGCCGAAGCCGCGCACCGTCTCGACTGCGCTCGCCGCTTTGCCGAGTTTCTCGCGCAAGCGCCGCACGTGGGTATCGACCGTGCGCGTGTCGATCACGCTCTCGTAGCCCCAGACTTCGTTGAGCAAGCGGTCGCGCGCCTGCACCCGCCCGGG
>JBBSGS010000161.1:0-6275 GCA_038253875.1 Chthoniobacterales bacterium | reverse complement strand
TTGCCGGCCGCCCGGCATCGGCCAGGAAGGTGGTGAAGCCGCCGAGCGCCGACACCACGATTACGTCTCAGCCGAATGGAAGAAGGTGGTCGGCTCCATCATTCACTGCGTCGGCGGCGACGGCTTTGGGATCATCAGTGCGATGGTGGTGACGCGCGCTTTGGGCGTGCCTTTCTGGACTGAGTTCTGGATTGAGTATGCGGTCGGGTTTGCCTTCGGTTGGTTCATTTTCCAATACATCGCGATGCGCAAGATGGGGGATTCGCCTGCGCAAGCCTTGTGGCATGGCGGTCGCGCGGAGTTCTTTTCCATGATCACCGTCATGCTCGGCATGGGATCGGTGATGCGGTTTGTAACTCCGATAGTTGTATGTCATCCACCCTCCCCGGATACGGCGGCGTTCTGGGGATTTGCTGCACTCGGACTCTTTGTGGGAGCGGTGCTGACGTATCCGGTAAATCTTTGGATGGTGAGAATCGGATGGAAGCACGGGATGGCATGAATCGGCCATGCGATGCGTTACGTGTCCGACGGATTCTGAATTAGCTCCAACGATCTCACGGCGCTCATCCTCGGCGTCGATCGCGACAGCGAAATCGCCTCCGAGATTCGACGAACGAAATCCGGACGTGAAAAATAATGATCGCGGAAGTGATCACGTTTTGCCGCAAGAAAGGATGAACAAGCTTAACCGAGCCGCCGGGCTACGCCGACTCATCCGAGAACAATTTCGATTTTATGAGGCGCGCCCGTCTCGCTACAAGGGTCTTCCGAAACGCCGAGAGCAGGTGCCGACATTGCGACGAGGAGGAATCAGGCGATAGTGCCGGACGCTTACGGTCCCGGAGCGCGAAATGGAAGAGCAGCTTGTTCTCGCGATCAATGCTGGCTCGTCCAGCATCAAGTTTGCTCTGTTCAAGACGGGCGACGGGATGCGGCGAAGCTTGGATGGCCAGATTAATGGCATCGGATCTGCCGACGCCAATTTTACCGTCAAAGGTGATGGCCTAACGAAGAGTTTCTCGCGGTCGGTGACCGCAAGCGATCATGCCGAGGCCGTCCAGCTTTTGCTGGATTGGATCGAGGAGCAGGGCGCGGCGCCGCAGCTCAGTGCCATTGGGCATCGCATCGTTCACGGCGGTCCGAATTACTACGAGGCACAGCGGGTTACGGCGGAAATGATTGCGGAGCTCCGCCGGCTGGAGCTTTTCGATCCGCAACATTTACCGCAGGAAATTCTGCTCCTGGAAGATTTTCAGCAGCGGTTTCCAAAGCTACCGCAGGTAGCTTGTTTCGATACCGCGTTCCACCACGACCTGCCGCGCGTGGCGCAGTTGCTTCCGATCTCGCGAAAGTATGAGGCAAAGGGCGTGCGACGGTACGGCTTTCACGGATTGTCCTACGCCTTTCTCATGGAGGAGCTCGAGCGGGTCGCGGGGAAGGATGCTGCGCGCGGAAAGGTCGTGCTCGCTCACCTCGGCAGCGGGGCCAGTCTCGCCGCGGTAGAGAACGGGAAACCGATCGACACCAGCATGTCGTTCACTCCGGCCGCCGGTGTGCCGATGAGTACGCGCTCCGGCGATCTCGATCCCGGGCTCGCCTGGTATCTGGCGCAAACCGAGCAAATGAGTCCGAAGCAGTTCAACGAAATGGTCAATCAGCGTTCCGGCCTGCTAGGCATGTCGGAGACGACATCGGCCATGCAGGAACTCCTCCAGCGCGAGGGCGACGACACGCGCGCCGCAGAGGCGATCAGTGTCTTTTGTTACTCAATCAAGAAATGGATCGGCTCCTTTGCGGCCGCCCTCGGAGGCCTTGACTCGTTAGTCTTCGCCGGCGGCATCGGCGAAAAGGCGCCGGTTATCCGCGCACGGATTTGCCAGGGGCTTGGATTTCTCGGCATCGAACTCAATCCGGAGCGCAACGCGAAGAACGAATCGCTGATCTCGGCGGACACCGGTCGCGTACAGGTGCGTGTCATCTGTACCGACGAAGAACTTATGATCGCGAGATCGGTCGGCCGGCTTTTGGGACTAACGACTGGATGAGAATTCTTCTGGCGATATCCCCATGGGACTACGACGCGGTGTTGTTCGACCTCGACGGCGTGCTGACCAGGACCGCACGCGTGCATGCAGCGGCGTGGAAGAAACTCTTCGACGATTTTCTCGCAACGCGCGCCGCGGGGACGGGTGAGGCCTTTGTTCCTTTCGATATCGATGCCGATTACCTGCGTTACGTCGATGGCAAGCCGCGTCACGACGGCGTGACTGCTTTTCTCGCATCGCGCGGGATCAAATTGCCGTTGGAGGCGGGCGACGGCGCCGAGGGCCAGAGCGTGCATGCGCTCGGAGATCGGAAAGACCGCTACTTCCTGGAACATCTGCAGCAGGACGGAGTGGAGATTTACGAATCAGCGATCGCGCTGGTGCGCCAACTCCGCGCCGCAGAAATAAAGACCGCTGTCGTCTCCTCGAGCAACAATTGCGCGGCGGTGCTCGAAGCGGCGGGGATCGCGCATCTGTTCGACGTGCGGGAGGACGGGAAGGAAATCACCGCGCTCGACTTGAAAGGCAAACCGGCGCCGGATTCCTTTCTGGAAGCGGCCCGGCGCCTTGGGGCGGAACCGGCGCGCGCCGTCGTCGTGGAAGACGCGATCGCCGGAGTGGAAGCCGGTCGCGCTGGACGGTTCGGCCGCGTCATCGGGGTGGATCGCAGCGGGCAGGCGAAAGGATTGCGCGATGGCGGAGCGGATGTGGTGGTGACGGATCTGGCGCAAGTCACCGTGACGACAGAGCCACCTGCTGCGTGGTCTCTCGTTTTTGAAGACTTCGAGCCGACGCAGGAGGGAAGGCGGGAGGCTTTGTGCACGTTGGGGAACGGCTTTTTCGCGACTCGTGGCGCGGCGGCCGGGGCGGTGGCGGACGACGTTTATTACCCCGGAACTTATCTCGCCGGCGGTTACAATCGGTTGCGCACCGAGATCGCCGGCCGCTCGGTGGCGAACGAGGATATGGTCAATTTCCCCAATTGGCTCGCGCTCCAGTTTCAGATCGGCGAGGGGGACTGGTTTGATGCGCGCACGGTCAAGCTCTTGTCCTATCGCCAGGAACTCGATCTCCGGCGCGGCCTGCTTTTGCGGGATATTTCGTTTGAGGACGGCGCGGGGCGGCGCAGCACCCTGAAGGAACGACGCCTGGTCTCGATGAGCGCTATGCACTTGTGCGCTCTGGAACTTTCGCTGACGGCCGAAAACTGGTCGGAAAATGTCACGATTCGTTCCGCAATCGATGGGCGTGTGATGAACACGGGTGCGAAGCTTTATCGAAAATTCAAGCACCGGCACCTGGAGCCGGTGACAGCCGACGCGGCCGACCGCGAGGGAGTGTGTCTGGTGACGCGGACCTGCCAGTCGGATATTCGCGTGGCGCAGGCGGCACGAACGCGGGCGCTCTTGCAGGATCAAATTCTCGAGCTCCCGCGGAAGCGTCTGGAGGAGCCGGGCTACATCGGCGAGGAACTGCAGGTCGAGTTGGAGAAAGGCACGACGCTCGTTCTCGAGAAGGTGGTTTCGCTTTCCACTTCTCGCGATCACGCCATCTCGGAGTGCGGCCTGGAGGCGCGGAAGACAATCGCTCGCGCGGGTCGATTCGAGGAGGTAATGGCGGACCATGTTCTTGCCTGGAAGCAGCTGTGGCGACGCTTCGACGTGCATATCGAGCCGGCGCATCGGGGATTCAAACTGAACATCCCGATGCTGCTGCGCTTGAATATGTTTCATCTGCTGCAAGCAGCGTCGCCGAACTCGATCGGACTAGACATCGGCGTGCCGGCACGCGGTTGGACCGGCGAAGCGTATCAGGGCCACATCTTCTGGGATGAACTCTTCATCTTTCCGTTTTTCAATTTCCGCATGCCCGAGATCACGCGCTCGCTCCTCATGTACCGCTTCCGGCGGCTGGGCGAGGTGCGGGTGGCCGCGCGGGCCGCGGGATTCAAGGGAGCGATGTTCCCCTGGCAAAGCGGAAGTGACGGCCAGGAAGAAACCGAAGCGCTAAACCTCAACCCGCGTTCGCAGCGATGGGTGCCCGATCGCTCCTATTTGCAGCGCCATGTGGGCAGCGCGATCGCGTACAACGTCTGGCAGTACTTCCAGGTCACGCGCGATCTCGAATTTCTGCATTCCTACGGCGCGGAGTTGATTCTCGAGATCGCCGCCTTCTGGTCGAGCATCGCTCGGTTTAACGACTCGCGCGCTCGCTACGAAATTCACGGGGTGACGGGGCCGGATGAATTTCACGACAGCGCTCCCGATTCAACGACCCCCGGCCTAACGAACAATGCCTACACCAATCTCATGGCCGTGTGGGTGCTCTGCCGTGCGCTCGAACTGTTGGATCTGCTCTCCGCAATGCGGCGCGCCGAGCTCATGACGCGGCTCGGGTTAACGGCCGAAGAGACTACGCGCTGGGGCGATATCAGTCGCAGAATGTTTGTCCCGTTCCATGACGACGGGATCATTAGCCAGTTCGAAGGCTATGAAAAATTGCGTGAGCTCGATTGGGAACACTATCGCGCGCGCTACGGAAACATTCAGCGTCTCGATCTCATTCTGGAAGGCGAAAACGACAGCACCAACCGCTACAAGCTCTCGAAACAGGCGGACGTGCTGATGTTGTACTACCTCTTTTCCGCGGAGGAACTCGGCGAATTATTCGAACGTCTGAGTTACCCGTTCGAGGAGGAGTCCATCCCACGAAACATCGCCTACTATGTCGGACGTTCGTGTCACGGCTCGACCTTATCCCGGGTCGTGCACGCCTGGGTCCTGGCGCGTTCCGATCGGCCGCGCGCGATGGAATTTTTTCGCGAGGCGTTGCAAAGCGATGTGCGCGATGTCCAGCAGGGCACGACGGCAGAGGGAGTTCACCTCGGCGCGATGGCCGGGACAGTCGACCTCGTGCAGCGCGTTTCGACCGGGATCGAAGTGCGAGGCGACGTGCTGCGGCTCAATCCGGAATTGCCGCGCGAAATGGAGCGCCTCGATATGCACATCCGCTACCGCGGGCATGCTCTCGATCTGCGGCTGACGCGCGACTCGCTCACGATCCGGGGACGTGATCCCACGGCATTGCCGATTTCGCTCTACGTCAACGGCGAGGCCTGCGAATTCGTCAGCGGGACTACGCGGGTCTTTTTATTGAAGGACGAGCCGCTAAGTGGCGCTAAGGGCAAGCTGTCGGGTCCGTCCGTCGCGAAAACCGAGACGCCAACACCGGCTCATACATGAATTCCGCTCGCCGTGAAAAATAGATCAACATGAACGCGAAAACACTCACTCCCGAACTGCTGGACAAAATCAACGCCTATTGGCGCGCGGCCAACTACTTGTCCGTGGGTCAGATTTATCTCTTCGATAATCCACTCTTGAAACGTCCGCTCGCAGTCACGGACGTGAAGCACATGCTGCTAGGTCATTGGGGCACGACGCCGGGGCAGAACTTCATCTACGCGCACTTGAATCGGGTCATTAAGAAGTACGACCTCGATATGATTTATGTGTCCGGCCCGGGACATGGTGGACCAGCAGTTGTCGGCAACACTTATCTCGAAGGGACTTACAGCGAGATTTACCCGAACATCAGTCAGGATGAAGCCGGGCTGCAAAAGCTCTTTCTGCAGTTTTCGTTTCCTGGCGGCATTCCCAGCCACGCCTCGCCGGAAACGCCCGGCTCGATCCATGAAGGTGGCGAGTTAGGCTACTCCCTGAGTCATTCCTTTGGCGCGGTCTTCGACAATCCCGATCTCATCGTCGCCTGTGTTGTTGGTGATGGAGGAGCGGAGACAGGTCCGCTGGCCACGGCCTGGCATTCGAACAAGTTTCTCGATCCGGCGACCGATGGCGTGGTCCTGTCGATCCTTCATCTCAACGGCTACAAGATTTCCAATCCGACGGTCCTCGCCCGCATCACCCATGAGGAATTGGAACAGTTACTCCGCGGCTATGGATGGTCGCCCATCTTTGTCGAAGGTCACGAGCCGGCGCTCATGCACGAAGCCATGGCCACGGCGCTGGATTCGGCAGTCGAAGAGATCAAACAAATCCACGAGCGCGCTCGCACCAGCGGCGACCTCACTCGACCGCGCTGGCCGATGATTGTGCTTAACTCTCCCAAGGGTTGGACCGGTCCGAAGGTGGTCGATGGCTTGCAGATCGAAGGAACGTTCCGCGCCCACCAGGTGCCGATCTCCGACCCGCGCGCGCATCCCGAGCA
>JBBSGS010000160.1:0-6345 GCA_038253875.1 Chthoniobacterales bacterium | reverse complement strand
GTTTCGCGCGCGGAATGGGCTGGATGATGCTGCCGCCTGCGGAGGCGCTGGCTGGATTGATTCCACTCGATCCGACGCGCGACAGCAAGGTGCTCGACATCTCGGCCAGTCACGGGATTTGGGGTATCGCCTTCGCGCAACCAAATCCGCGCGCACGAATCGTAGCGCTCGATTGGGCGCCGGTATTGGAAATTGCGCGCGCGAACGCCGCGCGAATGGGCGTCTCCGACCACTTCAGTACACTTGAAGGAAGCGTGTTCGATTTGGATCTTGGCAGCGATTACGATCTCGTGCTTTTGCCGAATTTCCTCCATCACTTCGATCCGCCCACCTGTGTGCAGCTGTTGCAGAAAGTGTACACCTCGCTGCGCGAACGTGGCCGCGTTAGCATCGTCGAATTCGTGCCGAACCCCGACCGCGTTTCACCGCCTGAAGCGGCCATGTTCAGTCTCGTCATGCTCGTTAGCACCGAGCGTGGCGACGCCTACACCTTCGCCGAGTTCGAACAGATGCTGACCAAAGCAGGCTTCGATTCGCCCGAACAACATTCGCTGCCCCCCGGCGTATCAACTGCCATCATCGCCCAGAAGAGCTGAGTCCGGCCGGGCGAGGAGCGAGCCGTCGACGCGTTCGAGTCCTCTAATCCGTCCTACCAATGTTCAATGTTTAGATTCGATCCCACTTTTCCCCCAGAAGATTTCACTTCCCGTGCTTGACTGCGGGCTTGCGGAGGGGTCGGATAGGTCGCGTCTAAACATTTGACAGCTGTTCTAAGGATCAGTCGTTTCCCGGCTTCGGCCGTATCTCGCTGATCTATCCATGCAGAATCTCTTTGATCGTGGCTACTGTTTCGAAAGTCCCGTCTCTTCCAACAGCAGCGTTTTCACATCGGCGAGGAAAAGGCGGGGATCGAGCGTGCCAGAACTGTAGATGTTCCGGATGCGGCCCTCGCGGTCGATAAGAAAAACGCGCAGGATATGGTAAAGCGGACCTCGCGGATCAGTCTCGTTAGGCCTTTTGTCCACGGCCTGGCCGTACGCGTCGAGAATAGATTCTAATTCCGCGCGCGACTTCGCCGTCGCAAAGCGCCGTTCGTAGCCCGATTTTTTTTCACGGACGCCTTCGGAATAAGCGGCCAGACGCTTAGGCGTGTCGTGCTCCGGGTTGAAGCTCATGCTGACGCGGCGCATGTTTTTCGCGAGTGACTGGTCGTCTACGCTGAGCAAATGAAGTTGGTTCAAGACACCGGCCGCATAAGGACACGCGTTGGCCGCGGCGCACCTAGTGTAGATGAAGCTCAATACCGTGATACGACCGTGGGTCAGATCACGCAGGTTTAGTGATCTGCCATCGGAATCGATGACCGCGCCATCAGCTGCAGGCTTCACCACCGGCAGACTGTAACTACCCGGCACCGGCGGATCGTAATCGTAATCGTAATCGTAATCGTAATCGCTGTCGCGAAGCATGGCGTTGTCCGCTGAAACTGTCGCGATCGCCGCGGCGAAAACTGCGAGCGTAACGGTCAGTGCTCGGGCCCGCGCGAGATTCAACAGACACGGCAGGTGCGCCAAAGCGTGGGCTGATGGGAAGGCGGCAGCCTCGGCGTCATAAATATATACTTTGCAAAGTATGCCACATAGTCAACGCCTGGCTTGAGGAGAAGTGTAGTAACTTGTTATTGCTCGCGCCTGGCCTCGTGTAACCACGTGATGACGATCAACTCGTGAACGATCATGTTGCTCAACGTTGTTCATCCATGCTACGACGCTCTTGCCGCCAACTGCCCGGACCGTCATTCGAACAAACCGGGCTTGAGCACGGCCCTCGACCCGGTATTCTCACAAGCCATGCACCGGGACTATCAGCGTTGGTACTCACACCGTCTCAATCGCGACATGGGTGTAGCCGTTTACGGGCATTACGGCATGCCCATCCTCGCCTTCCCGACCAGCGGCGGCGACGAATGGGAGCAGGAAGGCCAGGGCATGATCCGCACCCTCGGCCCATACCTGGACGAGGGGCGACTCCGCATCTTCTCCATCAACGGCGTGCAAAACGATTCGTTCCAAAACAAAGGAGCGCACCCCTTCCATAGGAGTTGGATGCAGGCGCAGTACGACGACTACGTGGCCAGCGAAGTCTTCCCGTTCATCGACTCCCAGTGCCAGACGCCCGGCATCCCGATCACCACCTACGGCGCATCGCTCGGCGCCTTTCACGCGGCCAACACTCTCTTCAAGCATCCCGACCGCGTGAAGCGCTGCTACGCGCTCTCCGGCGTTTATGACATGCGGGACTGGATGGACGGGATGTACGACGACAACTTCTACTTCAATAACCCGGTGGACTATATGGCCAACCAGAACGACCCCTGGTCTCTCCACCAGTTAGCGAGCTGCGACATCCACCTCGCGACCGGCTGTGGTCCGTGGGAAGTGCCCGGACCGACCTACCAAATGTCCGCCGTACTCGCGAGCCGGGGGATTGCTCATCACCTAGACGACTGGGGCCCGAAGGGCGGCCACGAATGGCCCTACTGGCATCACCAGATGTGGGAGTACGTGGGCGCGCATTTCTAAGAACCGTCGGCTTCACCCGCGTCGGGCTCGCGTAAGTCGCCAAAAATACAACGTTCGCTTCGTCACACTTTGCAAAGTGTGAGAGCGAGACCTCAGATCCACTTGGCAGTGTTGCGCATGACCGTTTGTCTCACTGTTACCCGGTCGCCAACCGCGCCAAGGCTCGAGCGAAGGGGTCAGCCTGCGTCTGCACCGCGTAGGCCCCGCGCGTGCTCGCAATAAAACCCCTTGCCTCTAGTTTCTCCAGCTGCCGTTGCAGCGCTGGAACAGAGATGCGTGTGGCTGCATGGATTTTAGCGAAGGAATCGGCCCCTTTCGCGATCGCTCGAAAAACTTCAACCCGGCGTGGATGAGTAAAGGCTGTGGCCAATTTGAATATCCGCTCGATGCGATCCCCACGGCGGTCGAGCACGCGACGTAGCGCTGCCACGATCTGATCAGCAGAACCTTGTCTCCTGCCCTCTGTCAGACCGTATTCCACCCGCCGACTCACGCGTCGGCAGGTCAACAGCCCCCGCGCCTCCAGTGCGCGCAAGGATTGGCTGGCCGTCGGAAGAGAGAGTTTCAGGTGCCGAGCCACGCTGGAGACATTTTGCGCGCCGTCGCGGGCTAGCAGAGCCAGGATGTCAAGGCGCGTGCGATTGGCGAGAACCCGACAGGTACGCCAAAGAGTCGGCGGCGGTAGAGAGGCGGCGCTCATGTTCACACTTTGCAAACTATGTCTCTACCCTATGCGCACACTTTGCAAACTATGATTTTCGTTGCGACATTCATCTGGCGACCGGCTGCGGCCCGTGGGAAGTGCCCGGGCCGACCGACTAAATGTCTGCCGTGCTTTCGAGCCGGGGGATCGCGCATCATCTAGACGACTGGGGGCCGAAGGGCGGGCACGAAGGGCCCACTGGCATCAGCAGATGTGGGAGTACGTAGCGCTCATTTCTAAAGAACCGACGACGGCCACAGTCCAGCATCGTCGTGAAGAGAGGCCGAGCGGCGGTGCCGTGCATGAGGCTTGTCCGCCGCACAGTTCAACGGGTATCGTCGCCAACATGGCAGCTTCCACCGTGGCCCAATACCTCGCCGCACTCCCCGCGGATCGCCGCGCCGCGCTCAGCGCCGTGCGCAAGATGATCAATGAAAACCTCCCGGACGGATACGAGGAGGGCATGCAGTTCGGGATGATCGGCTGGTACGTCCCGCTCTCCGTGTATCCGGCGGGCTATGGCGAGAACCCCAAAGTGCCGCTGCCATTGGTTGCGCTCGCATCGCAGAAGTCGGGCATGGTGCTGCATTTCCTCTGCTTCTACGGTCATCCCACTCTCTCCACCTGGTTCACCAGCGAATACAAAAAGAGCGGCAAGAAGCTCGACATGGGTAAAGGTTGCGTCCGCTTCAAATCGTTGGAGGACCTGGCGCTCGACGTGGTCGGCCGCACCGTTGCGCGCGTCTCCGTGGAGGAGCACATGGCCAATTACCAGGCGGCGAGGGCGCTCCTGGGCAAGGGAAAGAGCAGCGCAAAGAAGGGCGCCAAGAAATCCGCGGTGAAGAAGGCGAAACCAAAGAGGTAATCCTGGCGATTGCCTTCAGCGAAAAGTGAGCATGCCAGGCTTCTCCAGAAACACGTGCGCCCGCCCACCCGGCGAGCTTCGCGCCCGCGAGTGTCGATAGTAAGCTCCGACCCCTTCTGCCCAGCTGGTTCTTCGCCCAGCAGCATTACAGCGTGTCAGTATTTCCACCGGTTACCCGTCAGCGCGAAGCTTCGGAAGGTCATCGGGAAAGAACCTGGCCAGCGCATTGCGGCCGTGAACGAGCGGCTCTCGTATAATAGGCGCGATGAGACTTCAGAGCGAGGCATTGGAGATTCCAGCTATAGCGCGATTCCGAGTTTCTTTTCGATTTCCTTACCTTCCAAGCGCGCTTCCGCCCAGGTCATCGGGAACAAATAAATGTCGCCGCTTTTTTCTGCTTCGGTGATCCTTGATAGCGCCGTGCGGATAATTCTTTTCTGTAACTCCTCGTGAAATGGCACTCCGAAGTGGTGGCCCATCATAAACGGCAGGAACACCGCGCGCGGCGGCTTGATGTGTTCGGTGACATCCAGCGAGACCGATAATGAAACCGTCGGAACTCCCCTTTTTTCTAGTGCCCGCTGAACCAGCGAGATGCTCTGATGGCAGATGGGTCAGGCCGGCGCCAGCAACGCAACGTCTGCGTTTTCCGCCTCCACCGCATCGGCGATATCTTCCGCCAGCGTCCGCTCCAATCTCTCCGGGTCCATGTTGTAACCAATGAAGGAATAGAAGTTCTTCGTTAGGCTACCGATGACCCGTTCGTTAGTCAGCTCCTGTAGGCGCTCGATCGGGAAGATCACATTCAAATCGCGATTCGCGCCGAAGGTCGGATATTTCAACTGGTGAATCTCCAGTTCCGCCGGCTTCGAATCGGACGGAACCCGCCGGAAAGTGTAATCACCCACCGGATGCACAGTGTCGAAGGGCAACGTTCCCTTCGGCTGAATTCCGGCCGTACTGATAAAAGCCAGGCGCGCCTCGCCTAACGGTTTGGATAACTTGGCCAATGGCACGAAATCCGTTTTCGTCATCATCGAGCCGGGATAACGCTCGTTGACCGTTTCCCACAAACCGGGCCGAAGCTCCTTTCCTTTAGAGATTGCCATCGTGTATCCACTCTCCCGAGCGCCCGACAAAATAAAAGTGCAAATGAAAGAAAAGATGTGCGAGCGTCGCCGTGTCCTTCTCTGCCAAAGTTTGCAGAATGAATTCGCGATCCGTGGCTGGGATTTCCAGCATCGGCTTTAGCGCTTCGATCCACGCCTTATTGATTTCCTTCGCGCCTCGCTCCTCATTTCCATCACCGAAATGAAGCCGGACATAACGAATTAGTTTTTCCGAATCACCCTCTTTTATCGCGTCTTTTAAATAGGCGAGAGACATTGATTTTATCCGGCAAATACTTCACCAAACTGTTCGAGTGACTCCTCTAAAGCACCGCTAAGCGTCTTCCTGAGACCGCTTGCGCGTCGCCCGACTATACGGTTCTCGATCGTCTGCGTCACGAGGCTTTTTTGCCATCGGGCTCCAGCGAATACCAGAAGAGCGGCAAGAAGCTCGACATGGGTAAAGGTTGCGTCCGCTTCAAATCGTTGGAAAACTTGGCTCTCGACGTAGTCGGCCGCACCGTTGCGCGCGTGTCCGTGGAGGAGCACATGGCCAATTACCAGGCGGCGAGGGCGCTTTAGGAGACTATTGAAATATTGGAGCGGGCCGCGTTGCTGTCGATTTTGGCGCTGGTCAAGGCGCGAGCGCAGCGCCGATATCCGCAGCGATCTCGGCCCAGCAAGCAACGCCGGCCCGCGCCAAAAGCGACGCAACCCATCGGGCGCGAGACAGACAGGCAAAGGGCGTCGTCGCTATCTCGTTACAGCCCGCTGCGGGGACGCGCCTCGCTCGCTCCTTGCCCTCCGCCCGTCTGCCTCTACGCGCGACCCACTCCAGTATTTCAACAGTCTCCCAGGCAAGGGAACTCCGAACTCCGAATTCTTCGCGAGCAAGGAGGGTTCGCGAGCGGGGCAGCAGCGCCATGAAGGGCGCCAAGAAGTCCGCGGTGAAGAAGGCGAAACCAAAGAAGTGACCCCTGGCGACCGCCTTCAGCGAAAAGTGAGCACGACAAGACTTCGCCAGAAACACGTGCGCCCGCCCAACCCGACGAGCTTCGCGCCCGCGAGTGTCGATAGTAAGCTCTG
>JBBSGS010000159.1:0-6355 GCA_038253875.1 Chthoniobacterales bacterium | reverse complement strand
TTCGAGTGCGCGGTGTGCCCGAGCTCGAAAAATTCCGCGGGACTGAACATGTCGTTAGGCGCCGGTTCGCGGAGTGACGACCTGCCCATCCTTGGTATCACGCACCTCCCAGCCGAGCGCATTCAGTTCGTCGCGCAATTCGTCGCTCTTCCGCCAGTTCTTGGCCATGCGCGCCTGTACCCGCTCCTCCGCCAGCTGCTCAATTTGCTCGCTCGGTTTTGTCTCCACCGACTCGAGCGCGAGCGCGGCGTTGATCCGTCCCCACCAGTCCAACCAGGAGCGCGCGCGCGCCGAATCGATCCCGCCGTCCAGTTCGCGGTTGCTCTCGCGGACCTGCTCGAAGAGATGGCCCAGCGCCGCAGAAATGTTCAGGTCGTCGTCGAGCGCCGCGGCGAACCTATCATCATCCTCGATCGCCTTAGGCCGATTCGCCTGCAGATTTCCGGCGCGCGCCGCTTCCCAGAGCCGCCGAAGCCATTCATCGAGGCGGGTGAGCGATTGCCGGGCTTCTTCCAGACCGTCCAAGGTAAAATTCAGCGGCGCCCGGTAATTTACGCGAAGCAAGGCATAACGAATCTCGCGGCCGCTGTAGCCTTTCGCCAGCAAGTCGGGCAAAGTGTAAAAGTTGCCTAACGACTTCGACATTTTCTGCCCATCCACGAGCAGGTGGGCGCAGTGAAGCCAGTAGCGGACGAAGGGCGCCTTCCCGCTGCAGCCTTCCGACTGCGCGATCTCCGCCTCGTGATGCGGAAAAATATTATCCACCCCGCCGCAATGAATATCGATTTGCTCGCCTAACAATGCCGTGGCAATCGCGCTGCACTCGATGTGCCAGCCCGGGCGGCCCCGTCCCCACGGGCTCTGCCACCAGACGTCGCCATCCTCCTCGTCCCACGCTTTCCAAAGCGCAAAATCGCCGACGTGCTCCTTGTCGTATTCATCGCTCTTGACCCGTCCGGTCGGGCGCAGTTCCGCGAGATCGAAATGCGCCAGATGTCCGTAGTCCGGGAAACGATTAATCCGGTAATAGACCGATTGGTCATCCGCCTCGTAGGCCAGCTCACGCTCGATTAACTTCGCGATCATCGCGATCATCGTTTGCACGTAGCGCTCTTCCGTCGCCGCCGGATAAGCGCCCGCCTTTCCGATCCGGAGAATCTCGAGGTCTTGAAAAAACGCCTCCTTGAAAGGCGCGGTGAATTCCTGGAGCGGAAGATTTGCAGCCCGGCTGCCGCGAATCGTTTTGTCGTCGACGTCGGTCAAGTTCATCACCCGATGAACGGCGTAACCGCGCAGCTCGAGATGCCGCTGGAGCAAATCTTCGAAAACGTAAGCGCGGAAATTGCCGATGTGCGCGCGACTGTAGACGGTCGGGCCACAGGTGTACATCTTCACGATTTTCCCCGCAGGATCGAGCGAATGAAATTCCTCCAGCTCCCGCGAGTAAGTATTGAAGAGTCTAATTGCCATTTTGCTTCACGCTTGCCACCGCCATTGCGGCCATTCCTTCTTCGCGCCCGATCGCGCCCATTCCTTCGTTCGTGGTCGCTTTGATTCCGACGCGCTTCGCTTCGATCTCAAGAGCCTCGGAGATTTTCTCGCGCATCGCTTCGAGGTGCGGTCCGATCTTCGGCGCTTCCGCGATCAAGGTCGCGTCCACGTTTGCGATCTGATAATCTTGCGACGTTAAAATTTCAGCGACTCGCCGGAGAATTTCGAGGCTGCTGATTCCGCGAATCGCTTCCTCGCTGTTTGGAAAATAATAACCGATATCGTGCGCGCCGATCGCGCCTAACAATGCGTCGGCGATGGCGTGGCTGAGGACGTCGGCATCGGAATGACCGTCGAGCCCGCGCGCATGCGGAATCTCGACGCCGCCAAGAATGAGTTTGCGACCTGCTTTGAAACGATGGGCATCATACCCGATTCCCGCACGTATCATCTCGTTAGGTTAGAACAGATCGAGCAGGCCGTTCGAGGCCACGACGCTGAATTTATCCGGCAGATCGCTGCGCGGCTTCAGCTCCACCCGCCCGCCCGCGGCTTCCACGAGGAGCCAGCCGGCGGCGATATCCCAGAGGCTGATGCCCTGCTCGATGTAAGCGTCGAGCCGGCCGCAGGCCACGTATGCCAGGTCGAGCGCCGCGCTGCCTAACATTCGACACTTGCGCACCCGATAAACCATTTCCTGGAGCAACGGCAGACCGGCATCGATCGTCGCACTGGTTTTGGAAAGGCCCACCGAGATAATCGATTCCGCCAGCGCCGCCCGCCCGCTTACGTGAAATTTTTCGCCATTCAACAAAGGCGGTTGCCCTTTTTCGCCACTCCAAAGTTCGTCGCGGATCGGATCGTAGATCACGCCCACGATGATCTCCCCGCGAAAACGCAACGCGATTGAAACGCAGAAATGCGGGATGCCGTAGAAATAATTGACCGTGCCATCGAGTGGATCGACCACCCATTGGTGAGCGCTCGACTGGTCGCCGACGATGCCTTCCTCACCGTAGAGTGCGTGTTCCGGAAAATGCCCTAACAAAATTTTCGTAATCAGGTTTTGCGTGAGCACGTCGACCTCGAGTTTGATGTCATGCGCGGTCGCGACGTTAACCGTGAGCGGCTTTTCGAAGCGCGACCGGAGCAGTTCGCCCGCGGCCTGCGCCGCTTCTTTGGCCGCTTCGAGATAATGCATCACCCGCTGAACCTAACCGATTCTGCGTCGAGGCCGCGAAATTTTTCCGCGACAAAAAAACCGGGAGAAGAAAATAAATCCTTCTCCCGGGTTGAAGTTAACGTGAGGAAGAACGGCAATAACTCTCCGCTCTTCTGTGGATGAACCGGACTTAGCGTTTCTTTTTGGCCGGAGCTTTTTTCTTGCTTGCCATTTTTTTCTTGGCGGGTGCCTTTTTCTTGGCGGCAGCCTTTTTCTTCGTTGCCATAGAGAATCCCCCCTTTCAATCCGCAGAAGCGGTCTGTGAACAGTTGGTGAATAACTTCACTTCATCGAGTCACTAGTCGTCACGTTTTTTTTGTCAAACATTTTTCGCGCGCAGCCAAAATTATTTTTAACAAAGCGCGCGCGAGCTCGGTTTTTTTTGCGCGCGGCAGTTTTCTTTGCGCGCCGTTTTTGAAAAAAAGTTCGAGTTCGTTGTCGTCTGAATCCATCCCGATGTCGGTTCGACTGACGTCGTTTGCCACCAGCAGATCGCAATTTTTCTCCACCAGCTTGCGCGCGGCGTTTGCCGCCAGCTCATGCGTCTCAGCAGCGAAACCGACGACAAAACAGTCGCGCGGCCTGCTCGTTAGGCTGGCAAGAATGTCACGGGTCGGTTCGAGTGCGAGCGTAAAGGGTGCGCGTTTTTTTTTAATTTTCTGCGGCGCGTAGCGCACCGGCTTGTAATCGCAGACCGCGGCGCACATTACGAAGATGTCGCACTCGTCGATCTGCCTGGAAACGACGGTGAACATTTCCTCGCCCGTTGTCACCGGCAGCACTTTTGCGCCTAACGGCGCCGCGATGGCCACTGATCCGGTGACAAGAATCACCTCATGCTTTTCCTCCAGCGCCGCCGCGGCGATCGCGTAACCCATTTTCCCGGAGGAGCGGTTGCTCAGATAACGAACGGCATCGAGCGGCTCCCGCGTCGGTCCGGCCGTGATGACAAATTTCACGCGATCAAATTGTCCGGGCGCGCGAGCAGAAACTCGGCACGAAACGCAATTTCCTCGACCTTCCATAAGCGGCCGATGCCTTCATAGCCGCAGGCGAGCAAGCCCGCTTCCGGTCCGATGAATTCGACCCCGCGCCCGCCTAACGTCGCCACATTTTCTTTTGTCGCCGGATGTTCCCACATCTTTCCATTCATGGCCGGCGCGAGCAGAATCGGGGCGCGGGTGGCAAGCGCGATCGCGGCGAGTGGATGAGCGGCGAGACCGTGCGCGAGTTCGGCGATAACTTGGGCCGTCGCCGGTGCGATTAAAAGCAGGTGGGCGCGATCGGCGAGCGCGATGTGGCCTGGGTGCCAGCTTTGTTTCTCGTCGTAGAAACTGGTCGTGACAGGATTTTTCGAAAGCGTCTGCAACGTCAGCGGGGTGATGAACTCAGTCGCGTCCTTCGTCATTACGACAAAGACATCGTGTCCCTGCTTCACGAGGAGGCTCGCTAGCTCGGCCGCCTTGTAAGCGGCGATCGAGCCTGTTACCCCGAGGACGACCTGTTTGCGTCTAGCGTTCATAAGTGGCTACGACGCCTCCGTCGCTGAAAGTAGCCGCGGCGCCCTCGCCGCGAGAGTGCTTCATCACTATGCGATCCACGTCGATCATGGCGGCGAGGACGCCGCCGGCACCTCCTGCGACGAGGGCGTCGCAGCCACCACGCCGCGGCCAACAGGTTTTAACAGGGAAAGCATCGTGTTGTCGTTAGGCCAAAATCATTCGACTGCTCAGGTAGCGTTCCGCGCCCATGATATGGCGGAACTTGAGCAAATCCTCCTCCACCGAACGGCTGATGATGGTGTAGCGATAATCGCGCCACAATTCCATCTCCCGCGCGGCGGTGACGAGGCGCACCTCGATCTGCTCGGCCGTCTCCGTTCCGCGTTTCGTTAGGCGGCGGCGCAGTTCCTCGAGATCGGGAGGCATGATGAAAACATCGGCCAGCGCCTGGCGGACAAAGCGGTCGTCGAAGGCGCGAATCACGGCCGCGCCTTGGGTATCGATGTCGATGAGGACGTCCACGCCGTTGTGCAGGTTGCTCAGAATCGGATCGCGCAACGTGCCGTAAAACTTTCCGTGCACGTTGGCGTGCTCCAGAAATTCCCCAGCGGTCGCGCGAGCGGCGAACTCGGCTTCGGAAAGAAAATGATAATCATCACCGTCGATCTCTCCGGCGCGCGGCGGACGAGTCGTGCACGATACCGAGTAAACGAAGTCAGGCGTCTGGCGGAGCGCGTCGCAGAGCGTCGACTTGCCCGCGCCCGAGGGAGCGGAGACGACGAAGAGGATTCCGTAACGGCTGAATTCCTTATTCAAGGTTTTGGATCTGTTCGCGAATCTTCTCCACCTCCGACTTGCAGGCCACGACCTGCGGTGAAATTTCCGGATCGCCCGCTTTCGCGCCTAACGTATTCAACTCCCGCGAAATTTCCTGAGTGATGAATTCCAGAGTCCGGCCGACCGGCTCCTCCTTGCGCAGGTGATGCGCGAACTGCGCGAGATGGCTTTCCAGCCGGGTCAGTTCTTCCGAGACATCGGAGCGATCGGCAAAAAAGGCGACCTCCTTGAGCAGGCGCTCGTCGTTAGGCTCGAGCTCGAGGCCGGCTTTCTTGATGCGCTCGAGCAAGGTCAGGCGGTGTTTTTCCGCGACCGCGGGATGCAACCGGCGCACTTCCTTGAGTGCCTGGCGGACGACTTTCAAACGATGAATCAAATCCTTCGCGAGATGTTTCCCCTCGCGGGTACGCATTTGGACCAGTTCGTCGAGCGCACGGCCGAGCGCTTCCTCGAGCGCTGGCCATACCTCGTTAGGCTCGAGACCGTCTTCCGAAAAACGCATCACCCCCGGGGCTTGCAGAATCATCCCAATGGTGATCTCGCCGCTCACCGCCAATTCCGCCTGAAGCGCGCGCATCGCCTCGTGGTAGGAGCGCGCGAGGGTGCGGTCGAGGGCGAGATTGCGCGCCGCGCTCGCGCTCGGGTCGTAAGAGACGGCGATGTTAGTGCGGCCGCGGGCGAGTCGATCGCCCACCGCCTGCCGGACGCGCGGCTCGAGCGCGCTTAACTCGCGCGGCAGATTAATGACGACGTCGCTCTGCCGGCGGTTCACCGAGTTGACCTCGACGCTGATTTTCGTACCGCCGCGATCGCTTTCGCCGCGGCCATATCCGGTCATGCTCCGCATCGTTAGGCCAGGTGAGCGGCGACTTGCTCCACATCCTTGTCGCCGCGGCCGGAACAGTTCACGACGATAAGGTCGTTATGCGAAAGGGTGGGCGCGATCTTGATCGCGTGAGCGATGGCGTGGGCGGTTTCGAGCGCGGGAATGATGCCTTCGGTTTCGGAAAGAGTGTGGAATGCGCTCAGCGCCTCGTCGTCCGTTGCGTAAACATATTCGACCCGGCCCGCGTCGCGCAGATAGCTATGCTCCGGCCCGACCGCGGCGTAATCGAGTCCCGCGGAGATGGAATGTGTCAGCTCAATCTGGCCATCTTCATTGGCGAGAAGAAATGTTTTTGTGCCTTGGAGCACACCGAGGCGGCCACCTTGAAAACGCGCCGCATGCCGGCCCGCGCGAATGCCTTCGCCGCCGGCTTCGACGCCGATCATCCGGACGGAGCGGTCTTCGAGGAAGGGATGG
>JBBSGS010000158.1:0-6361 GCA_038253875.1 Chthoniobacterales bacterium | reverse complement strand
GGACCGGAATCGAAAGCGCGCCGGATCGTGATCGAGCAGATTCGCGATCTCGAGCACGCGCTGCAGATGCAGTCGCGCGACGGCCGACGCAAAGTCGCCATCATTTCCGACGCGGAGCGAATGCAACCGCAGGCGGCGAATGCTTTTCTCAAGACGCTGGAAGAACCGCCTAACAATTCCCTCCTGCTCCTTCTGAGCGCGGTTCCCGAAGTTTTGCCGGACACGATTCGGTCGCGTTGTCTCATGCTCCAGCTGGCCGGGCCGAAGGATGCGACGCTCTCCGCGGAAGAGCGCGAATTGGTCGAATTGCTCGACGGCGTGGTGGCGGAAACAAACGCCGACAGCGTCCACGAAGCGTATCGGCTCGTGCAAGGTTTCCAGCGTTTGCTCGGGAAAATCCGGGGCGACATTCAGGAAGAAAACGCCGTGATCCAGAAAAGCGAGGAAACGCGCTACAAGAACACGACCGATGGCAAGTGGCTTGAGACGCGCGAGGATCATTACAAGGCCCTAACGGAAAGCCTTTATCTGCAACGCCGCGCGCAATTGGTGGAGACGCTTTTCCTTTGGTGGTCCGATGTCCTCCGCGCGAGCACCGGTGTGAGCGCGCGGGAACTGCCCACGGCGGCGCCGGCGACGGCGGCACTGGCCGCCCGCCTAACGACGACGGAAATCCTCCGGCGCATCCGCAGGCTCGAAGAGTTGCGCGACCATCTCAATCGCACCATCCAGGAAAGCCTCGCCTTGGAAGTGGCGTTCCTGAATGTCTTTCGCTTTTAGCGACGGGTGGCGCGGATCGGCTGCCGCCGGCCTGGCGA
This sequence comes from Chthoniobacterales bacterium, assembly GCA_038253875.1. Taxonomy (GTDB): domain Bacteria; phylum Verrucomicrobiota; class Verrucomicrobiia; order Chthoniobacterales; family UBA10450; genus Palsa-1392. The sequence continues at coordinate 5,543 of JBBSGS010000158.1, read as the reverse complement.
CAGGCAGGGCATTTCATTTTACGTTGCGCCGGCACGAGACGGTGTATACCCGGTAGCCAGCAATTCATGACCGCGCGACGCACCCTGCAAGTCGGCCTCATCGGCTACAAATTCATGGGCAAGGCGCATTCCAACGCCTGGCGGCAGCTTCCCCGGTTCTTCGAGTTGCCAGCGGACCTGCGGATGAAAACCATTTGCGGTCGCGACGCGCGCGCGGTGAAACAAGCTGCCCGGAAACTCGGCTGGGAAAGAGCGAGACCGATTGGCGCGCGGTCGTGGACGATCCGGAGATCGACATTATCGACATCAGCACGCCTAACGACTCCCACGCCGAAATCGCGCTCGCGGCGGCAGGCAAGGCCATCATCTGCGAGAAACCGCTCACCCGCGACGTCGCCGAAGCGGAGCGCATGACGGAAGCCGTGCGCAAAGCGCGAGTCGTGAACATGGTCTGTCACAATTATCGGCGGGTGCCCGCACTCGCCCTGGCGCGGGAGATGATCGCGCGCGGCGAGCTGGGCGATCGGCTCTATCATTTCCGGGCCTGTTATCTCCAGGACTGGATCGCCGATCCTACCTTCCCGCTCGTCTGGCGCTTGCGCTCGGGCGAGGCCGGTTCCGGTTCGTTAGGCGACATCGGCTCGCACCTCATCGATTTGGGGCGCTATTTGATAGGAGAGTTTCGCGAGGTCTGCGCCACTCTTGAAACGTTCGTGAAAACGCGGCCGCGCGAGGACGATCGAAAACGAAAAGGTCGCGTGACCGTGGATGATGCGGCGCTCGTGATCGGGCGTTTCCGCAACGGCGCGCTCGCCACTTTGGAAGCGACCCGCTTCGCGCCTGGCCGGCGCAATGGCCTAACGATCGAGATCAACGGCAGCGGCGGCTCGCTCGCCTTCGATCTCGAGGAGCTGAACCGGCTGCAATTTTACAACGCGAAAGATGCGGAGGGACGACGCGGCTTTCGCGACATTGTGGTGACGGGAGGTGTGCATCCTTACGTCGGCAAATGGTGGCCGAGCGGCCACCTTATCGGCTACGAGCACACTTTCGTGCACACCTTTGCCGATTTCGTTAGGGCAATCGTTAGGGGAAGGAGCGTTGGGCCGACTTTTGCCGACGGCCTCGCCAACCAGCGCGTCCTCGCCGCGATCAGCGAAAGCGGGCGCACGAGAGAGTGGGTGCGGCTCTAAGGCCTCGCACAAAGTCCGCCAAGGTCACAAAGAGCGCTCTGCCTCTGAACCCGGCGATCCTTTGTGTCCGTCGTGGTCCTTGAAAGCCCGGCCTCGGCAGCTTCGCTGCCTGCATTACGGGTGCGAGGCCGTCTCCGTCCGCGGCCGGAAATTCAACATGACCGGCAGGCCGGGAAAAGGCTCCGCGCCGCGAATCTGCGCTTCGAGATAGCGTGCATAAGTCTCGCCTAACAATTGCGGATCGTTCACGAAAAGGACGAACTCCGGCGTCGGCAAAGGCTTGTCCGCGCCGCGCGTTTGCGTGGCGTAAAAGAGCTTCATCCGCTTGTTCGCCGACATCGGCGGAGGATTGGCCGCGAACGCATCTCGCAGCAGGCGATTGAGTGGACCGGTGCCGAGCCGCTCCCCGGCAGCGCGGCGGATTTTGCGGATGGAGCTGAAGAGCCGTTCAACATTTTCACCTGTCAGCGCGGAGGCCACGAGGACCGGCGCATAGGGAAGAAAGAAAAGCCGTTCGCGCGTCTCCGCGAGCAAGCGCGCGAGCGTTTCTTTCGCGCCCTGCTCCGGTTTCACGAGATCCCATTTGTTCACGAGGATGAGCGACGGCTTGTGCGCTTTCTGCATGAGCGCGGCGATTTTCTTGTCCTGCGAGGTGACGCCCATGGTCGCATCGACCACGAGGACGCAAAGATCCGCGCGGCGGATGGTCCGCTCCGAACGCATCACGCTGAAGACTTCGACAGAGGTGGAATGTTTTCCGCGCGCGCGGATGCCCGCGGTGTCGATGAGCAAAAAGTCGTCCTTCCCGTGGCGGTAGGCGATATCGACGGCGTCGCGCGTGGTCCCGGGAAGTTCGCTTACGATCGTGCGCCGGTCGCTGAGGATGGCGTTGATGAGGGAGGATTTGCCGACGTTAGGCCGGCCGACGATGGCGAGGGAGAGAGGGGCAATTGCTGATTGCGGATTGCTGATTGCTGATTGAGGGAGGCGCGCTTCGATCGCTTCGACTAACGAGCCGATGCCGAGACCATGGGCGGCGCTGATGGAGAGGAGTTCGGGGAAACCGAGGCGCTGGAATTCGGCGTCGAGATTTTCGTGGTTGGGATGATCGATCTTGTTGACCGCCAATATTACCGGGCGTTGCGAACGACGGAGAAGACGCGCCAGCTCCTGATCGATGGGCGTAAGGCCTTGTTGGGCGTCAACCACGAAGACGATCACGTCCGCTTCCCGCATGGCGGCGCTCGCTGCGGTGCGCACTTCCTGGAGCAGCTCCGTCTCCCCTGCCCCGCCGATTCCGCCGGTGTCCCAAACATTGAACGGCTCGTTGCCGCGCTTGCTCGGCGCCAAGATGCGGTCGCGGGTGATGCCGGGCTGATCGTGCACGATCGCGATGTTGCGGCCGGCGAGCCGATTGAAGAGCGCGGACTTACCGACGTTAGGCCGGCCGACGATGGCGACACTGCGGGTTTTTTCCATGGCCTAACGAGTTATCTAAATGCGCTGTATAAGAAGCGAGCCGCTAAGACAGATCCTGGACATGCGAAAGCATGTCCCTCCGGAGGGATGCGCTTCCGCGCGTCCAGTTTCCTGTGGGCGGCGTTGCTTTCCGTTTACCATATTCATTGTCGTGATGCCTTGTATTGCGCGAAAGACTGGGGCGCGACGCTTTGTCATCGCGACGATCCTCGCGCTGACAGAGCAGCGCGCTCCAAACGCACGTGAAACATCCGATTCATCCTCTAGCTCGCATTCGATTGCCCGTGCGCGCCCAGCTGGCGGAAGCCGTCGGTAACGTAAATGACCCCCGAAACCAAGGTGAAAAAGCCGGCCGCAACGACGACCCAGATCAGCGGAATGAACATGAGATGCAGCATCACCCAGGCGATCGCCGTCATCTGCAAAAAAGTCGCCACTTTGCCGGTCCAGGTCGGCCGCACGCGCACCTTGCCGTTCAACAAATGGAGCACGGCACTCCCGATCAAAATAACGGCGTCGCGACTGATCACCAGGACCGGGAACCAGATCGGAAATTGTCCGTACTTTGGATCGACGCCGCTCCAGTTGTTCATGCTCAAAGTTATGATGCCACTCAAGAGCAGACCTTTGTCGGCGATCGGGTCGAGAATCACGCCGAGCGCGCTTTTCTGGTTGTAACGGCGCGCAATGTAGCCATCGAGCCCATCGCTCGTCGCGGCGACGAGGAAGATCACGATCGCGGTAAAGCGCTGCCATTCCAACGGCTCACCGCGCTTGATGCTCTCGCCGTAATAGATCGCCATGAGCACAAAGGCCGGAATCAAAAGAATCCGTCCGAGCGTGATCTTGTTAGGCGTCGTCATTGGAACAGATGCAATATGCCTCTGCATCCGAGGAAAAGAAGCGCGCAATCTCCGAGGGGGGAAACGGCGGCGACTTCTCCGCAAAGCGGGCGTAAAGAGCCGGGGCGCGACGAACATTCAAGCGTGAGGCCGGGCTCGAAAGCGAGTGGCCGGCAATCCAGGCGCAGTTGGCGTCTCCTCCTTCGGCGAGAGTTGGCTTGCAAACGCTAGCGCTATAGACGCTTTCGCCCTGCGAAGCGCGGGGTCCGCGGTTGGATCGCAGCTGGGTTGTGATGGTCGACACACTCGCGCCTCCCGGAGGGAGGTGTCTACAGAACGGTTGCTCGCGCCGGGCCATACCGCACCTTTCTCTTTGTGGCTCCTCTTTTCTTCTCCACGCCTAACGAACTGCGGAAATGGTTCCGCGAGAATCACACGAAGGTAGACGAGCTTTGGGTGGGCTACTACAGAAAAGCCTCCGGCAAACCGAGCGTCACCTGGCCGGAGTCAGTCGACGAGGCGCTTTGTGTCGGCTGGATCGATGGCATTCGTAGAAGCATAGATCACGAGAGTTACAAGATCCGTTTCACTCCGCGAAGGCGTGGAAGCATCTGGAGCGCGCTCAACATCAAACGCGCAGCCGCGTTAACTAATGACGGCCGGATGAGACCTCAAGGGTTAAAGGCGTTCGCTGCGCGGCGCGAGCATAAGTCGAGTATCTATTCCTACGAACAACGGCGCGCGGAGTTAGAGGAATCTTACGAGCGTCTCCTCCGCTTAAATAAATCGGCCTGGGAGTTCTCTGCCGCGCAGCCCCTTCTTATCGTAAGATGATTACCTGGTGGATCATGAGTGCAAAGTGGAAGAAACCCGGCAAAGAAGGATGCAGAAATTGATCAAGGCTTCGGCCAAAGGAACGCGCCTTTACCGGGATAACTCGCGAGAAGCAGAAGCAGCAGTGTTTGAACAAGGCGCAGTGGAATAGAAATCGCGGTGCCTTCAGTTCCGGCGCTCGAATCCCGAACGCGCAGTCTACAGCGCCGCCGCTTCTCGCGGCCGTGCCAGCGCGATTTGCCGCCGGCCCAGCCATAAACTGAGCACACACCATCCGGCAGCCAACGGCGCGGCAACGAAGGAAATGCCGGTGAGCCCAAGCCCCAGCCAGGTGAGCAGCGGATACGACCAGGCACCGATCTGGTCTCCCGCGCGATAGACGAAGGTGTCGATAAAGCTCTTCGCTTTGTATTTGTCTTCCCGTCGCAAAACGGTGAAGAGCACTTCCCGCGCAGGCCGCGAGACGGCAAAGTTACTTGCGCGACGCAGAGTTTGGAAGACGACGAGTAATGAGAGTAAGGGCATCCAACCCATCGCCAAAAATCCGATGACGTTAACGGCTGGGAGAAGGGAAAGGGTGATGCCTACTCCCAGCCACTTCAGGAGCCGGCTGGTCAGGAAAATTTGCACCAAAATGGTGAGCACGTTTACGGAGATATCCACTTGGGCGAAGAACGCGGTGCGACTCGCGCGATCCTGGAATTGATGCGCGGCAATATCGGCCTGCTGGAAGTAAGCCAGGGTCGACGTGATCCCGTAGAGCATGAGGAAGGCACAGATGCCGAGCAGATATGGCGAGCGCACGACATGGGTCACGCCGGACCAGAGATTGCCGCCGATCGGCTTTTCCGCATCGCGCTCGGGCGGAACTTGGATCGCGTCGGAACTGATGAAATGGGTCGGAAGGAAGCGCACGCATTGCGCCGCGAGCTCGAGCAAGAACGCGGAAACGAAGAAGAGATTGAGCGGCCCGATTCTTTTCACCAACAAGGCCGTCAGCGTCCCGCCGACGATCGCGCCCAGGGTGCCACCGACAGCGATGAACCCGAAGAGTCGCTTGGCCTGCTCGCTGTTGAAGATGTCGGTCATGAAGGCCCAGAAGACCGTCGCGACAAAGAGATTGAAAACACTGACCCAGACAAAGAAGGAACGGCCGATCCACACTTGTTGCGGCGGCGGGGCAAACCTCATCAGG
>JBBSGS010000157.1:0-6430 GCA_038253875.1 Chthoniobacterales bacterium | reverse complement strand
CACGCCCGCCGCGGCGGATCCCTTCCCCTGGCCGCTCCTCCTCGCCGGCATGGGGACGCTTTTTCTCTGGCTGGAAATCATCCATCAGCTCGCGAGCGAATGGTCGCTCAACCCGCAGTATGGCTACGGCTGGACGGTGCCATTCCTTGCCGCCTGGCTCTTTTACCAGCGCTGGTCACACCGCCCCGCGGCGGAGGCCCCGCAGTTTCCTAGCCTAACGATCACGCTGGCGAGTCTTGCCGCCATGGCCCTCTTTCCCGCGCGGCTGGTCGCGGTGGCCAATCCCGATTGGCGCCTGCTCGATTGGATCATGGCCATGGCGGCGGTCGCGATTTCGTTAGGCACGCTCCACCTCGCCGGCGGCCTGCGCTGGTCGCGGCATTTCGTCTTTCCGGTTTTGTTTTTTCTCGTCGCCGTGCCGTGGCCGGTGCAACTCGAGCAATTCGTCGTGCAGAATCTCATGCGCGCCGATGCCACGGTCACAATCGGCCTCCTTAATTTCATCGGCACACTCGCCGTCCAGCATGGCAACGTCATCGAGCTGAGCACCGGCCAGGTCGGGATCGACGACGCCTGCACCGGCGTGCGCTCGCTCCAGGCGACGTTCATGATCGCGCTTTTTCTCGGCGCCTTTTATCGGATGCCGCCGCTCCGGCGCCTCCTGCTCATCGCCACTGGAGCGACGCTCGCCTTTGTCTGCAACATTGGACGCACCTTTCTTCTTTGCGAGGTCGCGGCCAATGATGGCATCGACGCGATCCATCGCTGGCACGATCCGGCTGGTTTTACGATCTTGTTCATCTGTCTTTTCGCCCTCTGGATACTGAGCCTCTGGCTGCAACCTGCCGGTATGACCGGCGCTCCGCGAAGCTCGGCACCGATGCTCGCTCGTTCGAAATTTTCTGCGGTTGCGCTCCCGGTCGCCCTCATAGCCTGGATCGGCCTAACTGAAATCGCCGTCGCAGCCTGGTACGCGCCCCGCGCCGCGGAAACATCAAAGCCTTGGACGATCACCTGGCCAACCGGCGAATCCGATTACCAGAGCCTGCCGATTCCCCCTGCCGCGCAGGAACTCCTGCGTTACAACGAAGGGGGAGCCGCCATCTGGCGTTCCGCTGACGATCGCCGCTGGATGATGTATTCGTTTCACTGGCTGCCGGGCCGCACTGCCGCGCTTTTCGTCAAAAATCATCGTCCCGATATCTGCCTGCCGGCCAGCGGCCTAACGATGGTGCAGGAAAGCGGCATTCATCTTGTCACGATCAACGGCCTTCACCTCCCGATTCGCGCCTATCGCTTCGACGACAACGGCCGTCCGCTCCATATTTTTTATTGCTACTGGGACGGCCGTTCTTCCTATGTTAATGACGTCTCGGTGACCGCCGAAGACTGGACCGCGCGCGGACGCTTCCAGGCCGCCTGGCAAGGCAAACGCGAACTTGGCGCGCGCATGTTCGAGCTCGCCGTCTGGGGCCACGAAAACGATGCGGAAGCTCGCGCCGCACTCGCGCGGGAGCTCGCAAAGATTGTTCAAAACGGATGAATTAGGAACGCAGGAACGCCGGAGAGGAATCAGAGCACTCAGCGAGATAATTTTCTCCCGTTCCTCTCCCTGCTTTCCTGATTCAAAAATCTCCGCTTCCCATCGTCGCAAAGTTTGCGCTTTCGGTCGCCAGAAACGATTGTCGTCGGTGGCTTCCACCAACGGCAAAAAACCCGCCCCATTCGCGCCTGCGGAGCGCGGGTGCATCGCCATTCGCGGAGCCCGCCAGAACAATCTCAAGGGCTTCGATCTCGACCTGCCGCTGGGTCAGTTGACCGTCGTCACCGGCCCAAGCGGGAGCGGTAAATCCAGCCTCGCGTTCGACACCATTTACGCGGAAGGCCAGCGCCGCTACGTCGAAACCTTCAGCCCTTACACCCGGCAATTTCTCGAGCGCATGGACAAGCCGCGCGTCGACGAGATTCGCGGTATCCCCCCGGCGATCGCAATCGAGCAATCCAACCCGGTGAAAAGCTCGCGTTCCACCGTCGGGACGATGACGGAAATCAACGATTACCTGAAGCTCCTCATGCCACGGGTCGCGCACGCTTTTTGCCCGACTTGCGGGCGGGAAATCCGGCCCGAAACCGCGAAGTCGATCGCCGATGAAATTATCGCTCGATATTGTCCCCCCGACCGCAGTGGAGCGGAGCACAACGGAATCGAGGAACCTCGCGAGTCAGGTCCGGTCCTCCATGCCGAGAGTAGTTTGCGAGGTCCTTCGACTCCGCTGCGCTCCGCTCGGGATGACAGACAGGTGCTCATCACTTTCTGGGTTGCCGTCCCAGCGAAGACGGAAGCGCACGATTTCTTCGCCTTCCTCCAGCAACAAGGTTACCTCCGCGTCTGGCTCGACGGCGAAGTCGTTAGGGCGGACACCGAGGCGAAAAACATCCGGCTCGGCGCGCGTGTCCAGGTCATTCAGGATCGCCTAACGATCTCCGAGGCGACACGCCCGCGGCTCATCGAGTCGATCGAGACCGCGCTCCGTTTCGGCAAGGACCAGATCAACGTGGTCGCTTTGCCCTCCCAAAATCAGCAATCAGCAATCTGCGATCAGCAATTAGAGCATCCCTATTCCGCCGGCTGGCATTGCGCGCATTGCGACCTCGACATCCGCCCACCGACGCCCGGGCTTTTCAGCTTCAACAATCCGTTAGGCGCCTGCCCCGCCTGTCGCGGTTTCGGCCGCACCATCGCCGTCGATTACGCGCGCGCCATTCCCGATCGCTCGCTTTCCATCGCGCAGGGCGCGGTCCGTGTTTTCCGGGGCGAAGAGATGGGCGAGTCGCAAAAGGATCTCCTCCGCGCCTGTGCCCGGGAAGAAATCGACATCCATCTGCCTTTCGAGGAACTGCCGAAGTGCGATCAGGATTTCGTCATCAACGGCGAAAAGGGCGCGGGCGAATTTACTGGGGAAGATTACCAGAACGATCGTTGGTACGGCGTCCGCGGCTTTTTCAAATGGCTCGAGAGTAAGACCTATAAAATGCACGTGCGCGTGCTCCTCAGCCGCTACCGCGCCTACACCAGTTGCCCGAGCTGCCAGGGCGGACGCTTCCAGCCGGAGACGCTCAATTACCGCCTCGTTAGGCAGGACGAGATTGCCTTCACTTTGCCGGAATTTGCCGCGCTCCCCATCGTCGAGGCGCGCGATTTTTTAACCAGCCTCGCACTTCCGCCTAACGACTCGGCCGTGGCGATGTTGCGCGGCGAGATCGTCACCCGCTTGAGCTATCTCTGCGAAGTCGGCGTCGGCTACCTCAACCTCGATCGCTCCACGCGCACCTTGAGCGGCGGCGAGGTGCAGCGCGTCAATCTCACCACCTGCCTCGGGGCGTCGCTCGTCAACACCCTCTTCGTCATGGACGAACCGAGCGTCGGGCTCCATCCGCGCGACGTCGGCCGACTCGTTAGGGTGATGCACAACCTGCGCGACAAAGGCAACACCCTCCTCGTCGTCGAGCACGAAGAAGCGATCATCCGCGCGGCCGATCACCTCCTCGACATCGGCCCCGGCCGGGGCGAAAGCGGCGGCGAGCTGGTCTTTCAAGGCACGCTCGAGGAACTGCTGGGTAGCGCGCCCTTCTCGGGTGCTGGCGAAGGCGCCCCGCCTTCGCGAACTTTCCGAAACGCGGCGACTGCTCGAAAAAGTTCGTTGTCGCGAGACGCAACAACCAGCACGCGAGACGCGTGCGCTACCCGGAGCCTGACCGCCGACTACCTGACCGGGCGTAAGCGCATCCCGATTCCCATAACCCGCCGTACTTCCTCCCACACGCTCAAAATCAAAGGCGCGACCGCGCACAACCTGAAGAACCTCGACGTTGAGATTCCGTTAGGCGTTTTCACTTGCGTGACCGGCGTCTCCGGCTCCGGAAAATCGACGCTCATCCACGACGTCCTTTACCGGAATCTGCTCCGCGCCCGCGGCGAGCAGGGCGACGAAGCCGGCGCCTGCAAAAGCGTAACCGGCGCCCATCGCGTCGGTCAGATCGTGATGGTCGATCAATCGCCCCTCTCGCGCACGCCGCGCTCGACGCCGATTCTTTACCTCGGAGTTTACGATCGGGTGCGCGAACTTTTCGCCGGGCTGCCGGAAGCGATGGCTCAAGGCCTGACCGCGAGCGCTTTCTCGTTCAACTCCGGCAGTGGCCGCTGCGAGCGCTGCGGCGGTACCGGTTTCGAGAAAATCGAGATGCAGTTCCTCAGCGATCTCTACGTACGCTGCGCGGAATGCGAAGGGCGCCGCTTCCAGCCGCACGTCCTCCGGGTGAAGCTCGAAGGCCGCTCCATCCACGACGTGCTCGAGCTGACGGTGAGCGAGGCGGTGTTATTTTTCGATTCGTTAGGCGAAAGCGAGAAACTCGCGCAACCGCTCGCCATTCTCGAAGAAGTCGGGCTCGGCTACGTGCGCCTCGGGCAGCCGTTGAACACGCTCTCCGGCGGCGAATCGCAGCGGCTCAAGCTCGTTAGGCATCTCGCCGGGGGCGGCGCGGACACCACCCGGCGCGGCGATCTTTTCATCTTCGACGAACCGACCACTGGACTGCATTTCGATGATGTCGCACTACTCGTTAGGTTGTTTCAGCGCCTCGTGGAAGCGGGCAAATCGATCGTCGTCATCGAGCACAATCTCGAGGTGATGAAATGCGCCGACTGGATCATCGATCTCGGCCCGGAAGGAGGTGAAGATGGCGGAAAACTGGTTGCCGCCGGCACGCCCGAAGACATTGTTCGCGTCGACTCCAGTCACACTGGCCGCTACCTGCGCGAGCTGCTGCCTCCCCGCTTGGGGAGCGCGGGCGCCTCGCCCGCTGTTTTCGGCGCCTCGCCGAAAAGCTCGCCGCGCTATGCCTTACCACAAGACGATGACCAATATTTGCGCGCCGCCGAAGAGCCGTTCGGCGAGGCGCCGAACGGAGCGGGCGCGGCGCCCGCGCTCCCCGGAGGCAGAAATCTCGCGGCCGGCCGCGATCACGCGATCGCCATCCACGGCGCGCGCGAGCACAACCTGAAGAACATCTCGCTCTCGATCCCGCGCGACAAGCTGGTCGTGATCACCGGCCTGAGCGGCTCGGGCAAATCGACCATCGCCTTCGATATCCTTTTCGCCGAAGGCCAGCGCCGTTTCCTCGACAGCATGTCGCCTTACGCGCGGCAGTTCGTCGAGCAGCTCGAGAAGCCCGATGTCGATCTCATCGAAGGCCTCCCGCCAACCGTCGCGATCGAGCAACGCGTCACCCGCGGCGGCGGAAAATCGACCGTGGCCACGGTCACGGAAGCTTATCATTTTCTCCGGCTCCTCTTCGCCAAAACCGGCACGCAATTTTGTCCCGACTGCGATCTGCCGGTGGAAAAGCAAACGCTCGCCGCGATCGTTAGGCAATTGGAAACGGCCGCGCGCCGTGGTCCGCTCAAAGTCCTCGCGCCGCTCGTGAAAGCGCGCAAGGGTTTTCATACCGACGTCGCGCGCTGGGCGGAACGCCAGGGTTTCGACACGCTTTACGTCGATCGCGCGCTCATCCCGGTCGCGCAATTCCGCAAACTCGAGCGCTTCAAGGAACACACGATCGACGCGGTCGTCGGCGCGATCGATGCCAAGCGGATTTTGAAGGCGCGCAATCTCGTCCAGCGCGCGCTCCAGATCGGCCGGGGCACCGCCCATTTGCTCGACGCCAAAAATCGCCTCACGGTTATGAGCACGGAGATGAGCTGCCCGGGCTGCGGCCGCGCCTTTGAAGAACTCGATCCGCGTTTGTTTTCTTTTAACTCGCCACACGGCTGGTGCGAGGCGTGCGCCGGGTTCGGCGAAATCTGGAACGAAAAACTCCAGAAGAATGAAGAAGAGACCGGCGACTCGATGCTCGAAAACGAGCTCAATGCCGAGCGGCAATTTGAATCGGTCGATGAAGGCGAAGCGGGGCCATGTCCGGAATGTCACGGCTCGCGCCTGAACCCGGTCGCGCGCCACGTGCGGTTGCAGGGAAAAACGATTGACGAGTTCGCCGCCCGTTCCGCTGCTGAAGCGCTCGTCTTGACTGGCAAACTGCGTTTCCGCGGGACGCAAAAAGTGATCGCGGCCGACCTCGTGCCGGAGATCGAGCAGCGGCTGCGCTTCATGGAAAACGTCGGCCTTGGCTACCTCGCGCTCGGTCGTTCCGCCAAAACTTTGAGCGGCGGCGAATCGCAGCGCATCCGGCTCGCGGCGCAGCTCGGCTCGAATCTCCGCGGCGTCCTTTACGTGCTCGACGAGCCGACCATCGGGCTGCATTCCCGCGACAATGAGCGGCTGCTGGAAACGCTCACCGCGCTGCGCGAAAAAGGGAATTCGTTAGTCATCGTCGAGCACGACGAGGAAACAATGCGGCGCGCCGATCATATCAT
>JBBSGS010000156.1:0-6454 GCA_038253875.1 Chthoniobacterales bacterium | reverse complement strand
TCGCCTTCGCCACGCTGCATGCCGCGATGCACTTGCCGTGCGGTAACAAATTGCCGCTGCAACTCCGGATCCGAAATGAGAGCCCGCTCCAGGCGTTCCTTCTCCGCGGGAGGCAGCTTGCCTTCCAGATAATCAAAGAATTTTTCGGGAGTCATGCAGGTGGAGCGCGACGCTCTGTCGTCGACTCGATCAAACTCGCGCTGACAGAGCAGCGCGCGCCAGCCGAACGCAAAGAGTATTGGACGCCGTCGGGCAACGAGGCGCAAATTAGCCCGCCAAATCCGTTAGTCCACAGCGCGCCGCGGCCGGCGCCCCGGTTGAGATTTAATGCTTCTCCCTTAGAATAGGCGGCTCGTGCCTTATCCCGAAGCGAACGCTGTCCAACCGCGTCGTCGCAGAAGTTGGATTCGCTGGCTCCTCGTTGGACTCGCGACCATTTTTCTGCTGCTCGTGCTCCTGCATGGACCGATCCTGCGCGCCGTCGTCCATGCCGTCGCCGTCAAGGTCGCGGCCGGCCAGAACCTGAAACTCGATCTGCGTGTGGAAGGCGGTATCCTCGGCGGGGTCGCGTTCCGCAACGTGCACGCCAGCGCGACGGGCCCGTCGGCGGTGCAATCGCTCGATGCCGATCTCATCCGCGCGGACTACAGCCTAACGGATCTCCTTTTTCACGGAATGGCGAATTTCCTCAAGGACATTGAAGTGCGCAATGTGACGGCCGTGCTCGATCCCGCGAAGGCGCCGACTCCGACACCGCCAGCAAAGCCAGGCAAGTTTACTTTGCCCGCCTATTTTCCCGACCGGTTGCAGGTGGCGAACGTCAATTTCACGGTTCGCGGCACGCCGCAGGACACGGTCCTGCGCAATTTTAACATCGGCCTTTATCCCGATCGCGAGGGGGCGCTGCGAATCGCCAAGCTGCAGATCCCAAACGTCCACAGCTGGACGGAGATCACCGCGACCACGACCTACGCGCAGAAGAATTTGTTTCTGCGCAACCTGACGCTCGATGAGGGGCATCATTTCCAAACTGTGAACATCGACGCGTCGAAGGCGGGTGGCGGCAAGCTCACGCTGCAAATCGTGGGCTCGCTCGGTGATGGGAAGCTGGAGGGAAATGTCGGACTCAACACGACGGAATCTTCCTTTGAAACGACGACGAAAGTGAGCGCTTCCGGCATTTCGCTCGGTGCCTTGAGCGAGTACTTCGGTCGCCCCGCGGGCGCGCTCGCGGGCGACGTGAAGGATTTTGAAATGGATTGGCGCGGCACACTGGATCAGCCACAGACCTGGAACGGAACGATTACGGCGCAGGTCGATAAAGTTCGGGAAAGTGGGGTCGCCCTCGATCATGTCGGGCTCGATGTCGCCGCCGCCAATGGTACGGCGACGGTGCGCACGGCGCGGGCCGATGCCGGCACGAATCACGTGCAAGTGCGCGGTACGGTGCAGTTGCCGAAAACGACGGAAGGTTTTCGGCGCGCTCCGGGGAATTTGCAGTTAGTGGTGGACGCGCCGGATCTGAAACAATTGACGGCCTTCCTGCCGCAGCCCGCTACCGGCAGCCTGCAGGCCAACGGCACGATCACAACCGATCAATCGACGGCGCGAGTCGAGATGACCGTGAGCGGAGATCTCCTCGGGTTCGACAAGGGGGCGGTGAAGACGCTGCGAGCGAAGATTTCGGCGACGAAAAAGTTGCCGGCAACGGAGGCGACTGAGGTGCCGTTTTACGAAGGCCTCGCTTCGACCATCCGCGCCGAGCTGATCGACGCACGTTACGACGACTACGCGATCGACAGTGTGGTGACGGAAGTGAAGAGCGACGGCGCGAGGGTATCGCTGGCGCCGCTGACGATTACCCGGAACACGAACAGTCTGCTCGTTAGGGGAAACTTCCAGCTGCCTTCGCCTAACGAATCGCTAATGAAGCAGCCGGGCGATCTCCAGTTCAGCCTGCGCGCGCCGCAACTGAGCGATTACTGGCAGAGCGATGCGCCTAACAAGGTGGCGGGAGAGCTGCAGGCCGACGGCAACGTGCGGACTCGCGGCGGCGTGGCCAGCGGACAGATCAACCTCTACGGTCAGCAAATTGCGGCGAACAAACTTGTCGCTAGGCAATTGAACCTGCAAACGACGATTGCGGACAATACGGTTTACCTTAACGACCTCACGGCAACGCTGAACGAGCAGGACTACATCAACGCGCACGGGACGGTGAAGTTGGAGAAGCCATTCTCGTACACCGGGGGGGTGACGGCAAATCTGGCCGATCTCTCGACCTTTGAGCCACTCCTCGCGAACACGGAAAAAAAGACGCCGCTGGGCGGTTCGTTAGTCTTGAATTGGAATGGGCGGGGCGAGGCCTCGACATTCAAGAACAACGGCAACCTCAAGCTCAAGCTCGAGCATGGCCGCTATGCCGAGCTGAAAGATTTGCAGGCGAACGTCGAGGCGCATTACACCCCACAGGAGCTGAATGTGCCGATTGTTTTTCTTGGCAGCGACAAGCTCGATTTCCAGGCCAGCCTGCAGGCCAAAGACTCGACCCTGGAGATCAGTAAAATTCAAATCGATGAAGGCCAGGCGAAATACGCGACTGCGTACGTTTCTCTGCCGTTCATCTGGAGCAACGTTGGAACCGATCGGAAAACGATTCCGCCTAACGGAAAAGTGGCGATCAATTTCCAATCGGAAAATCTGGATATCGCAAAACTTTTCCAGGACATCGGGGCGAAGCCGCCTGTTGCGGGGCTGTTGAGCTTGAAACTCGATGCGCAAGGGCAGCTCGACCAGTTGCAGGCCAGTCTCGATTTGCAGCTGCAAAGTTTAAAGGCGGACGCGGCGGCGAAGCTCGAGCCCGCGACCGTAAACGTCGCCATGCGTTTGCAGAACAACGAGCTGACGGTCGACGGCAAAATCGCGCAGGCAAAAATTCAGCCGATCGCGATCACCGCGCGGCTGCCGCTCAACGTCTCGCAGATCATCGCGCAGAAGAAGCTCGACGAGCAGACGCCGGTGCAGGCGAAGGTGCAGATGCCGCGCAGCTCGGTCAATTTCCTGCGCGAGTTTGTGCCCGCCCTGCGTCAGCTCGACGGCACGCTCGCGCTGGACGTGAATGTCGGCGGGACGATCGCCAAGCCCGCCTTGAGCGGCGCGGCGGATATGAATGTCAACGTCGCGCGGTTTGAAAACGCGACACTGCCCGCCCTAACGAACTTCAAAGCGCAGCTCGGTTTCCGCGACAATACGCTGAGCTTCGAGCGCTTCGGGGGCGACCTCGCCGGCGGCCCCTTCACCCTTTCCGGCCGGATCACCCTGCCGAAATTAACCGAGCCGAACTTCGATCTTCGAATGAAAGCGAACAGCGTTCTGGTTGCGCGCAATGACGACCTGACCGCCCGCGTCGATGCCGACATCAAGGTCGAAGGCCCGCTGCAGAGCGCGAGCGTGGGCGGCCAGGTGTTGACGACGAATAGCCGCTTCCTCAAGAACATCGACATCATTCCGATCGGCCTGCCCGGCCGGCCCGCGCCCCAGCCGGAGCCGCCTTCCGCCGCGCCCTCGCTTTCGTTTCCCAATCCGCCGTTGCGCGATTGGAAGTTCGATATCGCGATCAAGAGCAAGGATCCGTTTCTGATTCGCGGCAATCTCGCGACCGGCAGCGCCATCATCGATATGAAGCTAGCCGGAACGGGACTTCATCCCGACCTGCAGGGTCAGGTGCGCCTGGAAAGTTTCGATGCGACCCTCCCTTTTAGCACCCTAACGATTCGTCTGGGCTTTCTCTATTTCGATCCGGGCGATCCGCTCAATCCCAAGATCGAATTGCAGGGCGAATCGCTGATCCGCGATTACACGATCCACGTTTTCATCTACGGGACGGCGAACGCGCCAGAGGCGGTATTCAGCAGCGAGCCCCCGCTGCCGCAGGAGGAGATTATTTCCCTCCTCGCCACCGGCACGACCCGCGAGGAACTGACCGCTGGCACGAACGTCCTCGCGAGCCGCGCCATCTTGCTGCTGGGGAAAGAGCTTTACCGGAAAATTTTCAAGAAGGGCGGCGACGAAGAGCCGAAAACTGATTCCATTTTCAATCGGCTGAGCGTTGAGTTCGGCGGACCCGATCCGCGGACGGGCGAGCAGACCGCGACCGCGCGATACAAAGTAAACGACCGCTTCGTTTTGATCGGGGACCTGGGAGTGGCCGGCGGTTTTCGTGGGCAGGTAAAGTATCTCATTCGCTTCCGTTAGGGCTCATGAAGACACGGAAGCAATTCGGCGACTCTGGACATGCGGAAGCATCTTCCTCCGGAGGGACATGCTCCCGCATGTCCAGGCTCGCGCACTCGCCGACCCTCCGAAATTTCGTAGACAGATACCGGGCAACAGCGAGCGTCGTGCTCTTTTGCCTAACGAGCACGCTTTCGTTAGGCCAGACTGCGGTCAAGCTGCCCGAGCAGGAGCAAAAGGAGAAAGAAAAGAAGGCCACAGGCAAAGTGCAGGAGAAGGTTGCGCAGCAGGCCAATCTGGAAATCCGCGGCAACAGCTCCTTCCCGGAGAAAGAGCTGCGCTCGCAACTCAAAGAGCAATTGGCCACGATCGAACAATATGGCCTAACGACGGCGCGGGCGGACGACGCCTCCTTTTTTCTCGAGCTCTTTTATAAGAAACACGGCTACGCCAAAGTCGTCGTCCGCTATACGATCGTCTCCGGAAACCGGTTCCGGCTCGACGTGGCGGAAGGGCCGTTGGTTCATCTCGGCAAAATCGAATTCATGGGCAATCGCCAGTTGCCGGCGGCGAAGCTTTTCGAATATGCGGCCAGTCCGACCCGGCAGCGTTATTCCAAGGCGACCGCGCTCCTGCCCTTCGTGCCGGGCGACCTCATGGAAGGGGTTGATCTCGTAGAACGCTATTACGTTTCCGAGGGTTTCGTCGAAGCCACGGTCGAGCCGCCGACCTTTCACTATGTGCGGTCCGACCTGGTCAGCGCGCAGATCGTTATCCACGAGGGTCAGAAATATTTTTTCGGCAACGTCAATTTTGTTGGGCCAACCATTTACGGAGCGGAAGCGTTACGCGGACAAATGCTCGATTTGCTTCGGCTTCCTTATACCGAGGCGCGGCTGGCCGATGTCCCGCGGCGCCTCCAGTCCTACTACAAAACGCGCGGTTATTTTGCGGTCAAGGTCGACGCCGTAGGGGACCCGAGTCTCGCCATTAACGCGCATGTGCCGGTGCGGGTCACGGTCGAGCCGGGCCCGGTTTATTATTTCGACGGCGTGACGGTGAAAGGAACGCAACAGTTACGCCCGAGTTATCTGGTCAATCGTTTCAAGAAATTCCGCGGGCGCCCTTACAGCCCGGAAGTGCTCGACAAGAAGTTCCGCGAGTTAACCAGGACAAGTCTCTTTAACCTCATTCGAATCAATCCGACGCCGGTCAACGGCAACCAGCTGCGTCTCGACATCAACGTCGAGGAAGCGAAACCACAGGAGTTTGGGCTCTCGCTCGGCTATGGGTCCTACGAGGGGGCCATCGTGGGTGTCTCCTATGCGAATCGCGATCTCTTCGGCTACGGCCGGCCGATCACGACCTCGATCGAATACACGCAACGCAGTTACAAGGGCGAAATCGTTTTCGAAGACCCGTATCTCTTCAACACCGATTTTGGTCTCCAGGTGCGGCTTTCGGCGCTTAGCTTCGACTACGATGGCTATTCCAAATTTGAGTTGGGCGGCCGTGTCACCCTGCGCCGTCAGATCACCGATAAGTATTCCATCGGTCTCGTCCTCAGCGGACGGCACGTTGAAATCATCGACGCGACGATCGACGACGCCCTTCTCGGCAGGACTAATTATTTCATCAGCTCGGTCGGCTTCACCCAGACGCTTGACCTGCGCAAAAGCCCCCTCGTCGCGCCGCGCGGCGTTGTTTTCGATAATACGGTCGATCTGGCGACCAGCGCCATCGGGAGCGACATCGACCTGCTGCGCGCGACCGGGCGGGTGAGCTATTATCTCTCCTTTGCCCCAGCGGAGCCGCAGTTGACTGAAGAAGACCTGCAGAAGTCCAGCCTGCGGAAATGGTTCGAGCGCAGCCTGCTCGCCTTCGGTGCGCGCGCCGGGATCGTTTATCCGCTCGATACGGCGGGGACGAGTGAGGCGTTGGCGATCCCAATCGACGAACGCTTTTTCACCGGTGGCAGCACGACCGTCCGCAGCTTTTCCGAGCGCGACCTCGGCCCGCACGACAAGGAGGGCAATCCCATCGGCGGCGAGTATTACACCGTCCTGAACGCGGAATACACTTTCCCGATCTACGGCGAATTGTTAGGCGCGGTCTTCGTCGATGCGGGAAATCTTTTGCCAAACGCCAACTCACCCGGCCTGGATAATCTGCGCTACGGGATCGGCGCCGGGCTGCGTTACAATCTCCCGATCGGCCCGGT
>JBBSGS010000155.1:0-6537 GCA_038253875.1 Chthoniobacterales bacterium | reverse complement strand
GGGGAAAGCGTTGTCCGCGCTCACGTGATAGAGCTGCGCGGTCGATTGGTTATACCACGAGCTCCAGGTGGCGCCGCCGTTCACGGTGATTATCGCGCCCTGATCGCTTCCGAGCATGACGATGTTGGAATCGTTAGGGCTAATCCAGACGTTCTGATAATCGTCACCGCCGGGCGCGCCGCGCCAGCCCTCCCACGTTTTGCCCCCGTCGGTCGATTTCCAGCAGACGACGCTGGCCGAATAAACGGTCTGCGGGTTTTGCGGATCGATCCGGATCACCGGCAAATCGCCGCCGCCGATGCGGCCAGCCGGGCGCTCATCCTCCGTCGCAGGAATCCAGTTTTCTCCGGCGTCGTCCGAGCGATAAAGCTTCACCGCCTTGGCTGTGCTCACCGCCGCGAAGAGCCGTTGCGGCGCGCTCGGCGCGACCGCGAGATTGGCCTGCACGATATCGTTAGGCAAACCGTGGCTCAGTTGCCGCCAGGTCTTGCCGCCATCGGCCGATTTGAAAATGCCGCCGTTGGTTCCGTTCCATTCACCATTTTCCCAGGGACCTTCCCGCGCTTCCCAGAACGAGGCGTAAATGTTCTGCGGGTTGGCCGGATCGATCTGCACATCTGCGCCGCCGGTGTTCTCATCTTTGGACAGAGTTTTCGCGAAACTCTTCCCGCCGTCGGTCGAAAGGAAGATGCCGCGCTCGTCGTTAGGCCCGTAAGGATGTCCCGCGACCGCGACAAGGAGGTGATCGGGATTGCGCGGATCGAGCGCGATCTGCGCGATTTGCTGCCCGTCGCGCAAGCCGAGATGCGTCCAGCTCTTACCCGCATCGGCCGATTTATAAATGCCGTCGCCAACGGAAAGGTCAGGCCGATGCAGACCTTCGCCGCTGCCGACATAGATCACCTCCGGGTTGGACACCGAAACCGCGATCGCGCCGATCGAGCCGGTCGGTTGATTATCGAAAATCGGCTGCCAGGTGCGCCCGTAATCGGTCGTCTTGAAAACGCCGCCATTCACCGGCGCCATGTAGAAGACGTTAGGCTGCGAGGGCACGCCCGAGATCGCGCGCGTCCGTCCGCCACGGTACGGACCGATATTTCTCCAGTGCAGGACCTGCGCGAAATCCTGCTCCAGTGAAGATGCGGCGAAGGCGTGGTCGCCGATCAGGAATGCGATGAAGAAATAAGAAATTAGCCGGAAGATCACTGTTTCGACCGACCATAAACCACGCAGCGCGTCACTCCACCTCCGGGTAGCGCACGCGTCTCGCGTGCTGGTCGCGGTGTTTCCCCGCGACGAACTTTTCGAAAGACTTCGCACTTCGGACAGATGCGGCGTTTGAGGAAAGTTCGCGACGGTGAGACACCGTCGCCAGCACTCGGGACGAGTGCGCTACCCAGGCGGAGGAGCAGCCGCGGGCGCCGGTTTCTTTTTCTCGGCCGCAGCCAGAAGATTCGCGTCCACCGTGGCGGCTTCGAGCGGGTGAATGCCGTGATAGTAAGTATTCGACTTCGCCAACTCGTCCTTACGCATGAGCAAAGCATCGAAGCGCTCGCGCCGGCTCAGCTCATACACCTTGTCCATCTTGATCGCCTCGAACGGACAAACCTCGACGCAAATCTGGCAGCTCATGCAGACCGAGATATCGATGTCGAAGGTCGCCGGATAAAACTGCGGCTTGCCCATGTAATCGGGTTTCTTCTCCGCGCTCTTGACGATGTAAATGCACTGCGGCGGGCATTCTTTCTCGCAAATCTTGCAGGCAACACAGCGCAAACCGGCCGCCGCGTCATCGGTGTCGAAGACAAGGAAGGGAAAGTTGCGCGAGTTCTCCGGGAGCGGGCTCCGCTCTTCGGGATACTGCACGGTCGTTAGGCGATCTTTCTCGAAGTAACTCCCAAGAAAATTCCGCCCGGTCACCGCCATGCCTTTGAGTATGCCTGCGCCAATCATCATCGATCCACTTCCCCCATCACGATGTCGATACTCCCGAGAATCACCATGACGTCGGCGACGGTGTGGCCGAGGCACATGTCCTCCAGGATCGTTAGGTTGATCAGGCTCGGCGGGCGCACCCGGTAGCGATAGGGATTTCCGGTGCCGTCGCTGATCAAGTAAAAGCCCAGCTCCCCCTTGGGCCCTTCGATCCGGCCGTAGGCTTCGCCGACGGGCGGTTTGAAGGCGCGAAGCTTCACCTTCGGATTCATGATTGGCCCTGCGGGAAGTTGATCCATTGCCTGGTGCAGAATCGTTAGGCTCTCGCGCAGCTCGAGCACGCGCATCATCAGGCGATCGTAACAGTCGCCGTGGTCGCCTAACGGGACCCGGAATTTGAAGCGCGGATAGATGCCGTAGCCGTCCACCTTGCGAATGTCGTAATTGACGCCAGACGCGCGCAGACCCGGACCGGTGATGCCCGCGTTGATCGCCAGCTCAGCGGAAAGTTTCCCGACCTCCTGCGTGCGCGCGATGAGGATCTCGTTGCCGGTGATGAGCTTTTCGAACTCGTCGAGAAAGCGCGGAAAGTTGTCGACGATCTTGCGCGCATGCTCCATCCAGCCGGGCGGCAGATCGACACGGCAACCGCCGAAGCGCATGTAGTCGCACATCATGCGCGAGCCGGAGAGCGACTCAAAAAGATCGAGGACGTGCTCGCGCTCGCGAAAGGCATACATCAGCGGTGTGCCCCACGCGCCCATGTCGCTGAGGAGAAAGCCGAGGAGCGAAGTGTGATTCACCAGCCGCGTGAGCTCGGCGAGGATAACGCGCAGATATTCGGCGCGCTCGGGGACTTCGATGCCGGCGAGCTTTTCGACACTGAGCGCGTAGGCCCAGTTGTTGGTCATCGAGCAAAAGTAATCGAGCCGATCGGTGTAGGGCATCGAGCCGAGGTAGCTGGTGTTCTCGCCGATTTTCTCGTGGTTGCGATGGAGGTAGCCGAAGACTGGCTTGAGCTTGCGCACGATCTCACCCTCGAGCGCGACGTTCATGCGGAAGACGCCGTGGGTCGAAGGATGCTGCGGGCCCATCGAAACTTCGAGCAGCTCACCATCGAAGCGCGAAGTTATGCGCGGTGGCGCTTGCGCGAGTTCCTGGAAGCCGGTTGCGCTCATGATTGCGCGGTGATGTTTTCCGCGCCGTCCTGCGCTGGACGCGGCGCGTAATATTGCCGCGCTTTCTCTAAGACCTCGTCATGCGGCGTGGGCTCGTATTCGTAGTCGTCCGGCTCGCGATAATCTTTCCGCATGGGGAAATCGACGAACTCATCCCACATCAGGATGCGCCGGAGGTCCGGGTGGCCATCGAATGGAATGCCGTAGAGATCGAAAATTTCCCGCTCCTGGAATTCCGCGCTCCGCCAGATCGGCGTCAGGGAGGGCATCCGCACGCCTAACGAACGATCGCGCGTCCGCAGCCTAACGACGATGGGCCCGTGTTTGTGCGCGATCGAGTAAAGGTGATAGACCGCTTCGAGATAACCGGGGAAAAATTCCTCCTGCGTTTCCTCGACTTCCTTTTCCTCGCCCTCGACCAGCTGCTTTACCTTCACCTTTTTCTTCACTGTGCGGTCGAGCCAATCGACGCCGGTGACGTTCGAGCAGTAATCGAGGCGCAGGCCTGGGTCGTCGTGCAGGAAGCGCGCGACGGCAGGAGCGTCCTCGTGGTCGAGCAAGAGCGACGGTTGATTCGCAGGACCGGGGTTTGGAATGATCTCGAGGCGGGCGCCGGGAATCGCCTGCTCGATGCGGGCCTTGATCTCCTCGAGCGACTCCATCGTTAGGCGCGCTCGATCGCGGGCGGATGAAAAAGGTCCGGATTGGCCGGGGGTTCGAGATCGTGCGCCCCGAAGGCCGGCACGGGGAACTCACTCGGTTGCGCAAGATCGAGGTGTTTGGCCTTCGTCTTGCCGGTGAGTTTTTGCCCGTCGATTTTTTTCTGCAATTCCATGAAGGCATGGAGCAACGCCTCCGGCCGCGGCGGGCATCCGGGGATGTAAACGTCGACCGGGATGTAACGATCGATCCCTTTCAAAACGTTGTAGCCCTGTTTGAACGGCCCGCCGGAGATGGCGCAGGCGCCCATCGAGATGACATATTTCGGATCGGGCATCTGGTTGTAGAGCCTAACGATTTGTGGCGCCATCTTCTTTGTCACCGTGCCGGCGACGATCATGAGGTCGGCCTGGCGCGGCGATGGGCGGAAGACTTCGCCGCCGAAGCGCGCCAGATCGTAGCGCGACGCGGCGGTCGCGATCATCTCGATCGCGCAGCAGGCGAGGCCGAACTGGAGCGGCCAGATCGAACTGCGCCGCCCCCAGTTGTAAAGCTCCTGCATCGAGGTCACCCAGATGCCTTGCTTTTGCAGCTCGCTGCGGAGCCCTTCGTCGATTTTCTGCTCCATTTACTTCGCCCAATTTAGGCAGCCTTTGCTCCAGGCCCAAACGAGTCCTTCAAGCAGGAGGAACAGGAAAACCAAAATCGCGAAAAAGGCGCCGATCGGCAAACTGGTGAAGGCGACCGCGAACGGCACCAGAAAAACCGCCTCAACGTCAAAAATCAAAAAAATGATCGCATACAAATAATACTGCGACTGGAATTGAATCCGCGCTTCGCCTAACGACTCGACGCCGCATTCGTAAGTCGCGTTCTTCGCTAGGCCCGGTTTGGGCGGCTGGAAAAAATGCCGCCAGAGCCAGGCCAGGACAAGCGGCGCAACCGGGAAGACGAGCGCGACGCCGATGAAGACGATGAGGAAAAAATATGGCGCTGGGTTCACTTAAGGAGCGGCACCTGTTTACGCCTTACGAACTGCTCCAAGGATGAATCAGGAACGGAGGAAAGCAGGAAAAAGAGGCAACCCCCGCTTCCCTTTCCTGCATTCCTGCCTTCCTGATTCACTCTTTCTCCTTCCTAGACGACACCCTGGTCCATCATCGCATTCGCGACTTTGAGGAAGCCGGCAATGTTCGCGCCGTTGACGTAATTGCCGGGCGTGCCGTACTTCTCTGCGGTCTGAGAACAAACCCAGTGGATTGAATTCATGATTGTTTGCAGGCGGGTGTCCACTTCCTCCCGCGTCCAGGAGATGCGCATGCTGTTCTGCGCCATCTCCAGCCCTGAAGTGGCGACGCCGCCCGCGTTCGCCGCCTTGCCCGGCCCGTAAAGGATCTTCGCGTCCAGGAATAGGTTCACGCCATCGATCGTGGTCGGCATGTTCGCGCCTTCGGAGACGACGTAAACGCCATTGCGCAGCAGGTTGGCCGCATCCTTGCCATTGATTTCGTTTTGCGTTGCGCTCGGGAAAGCGCACTGCGCTTTGTGGTTCCAGAGCGGGTTGTAGCCGAGCGTCGGATCAAACGGAGTGTAGGTCGCGCTCTTAAACCGGTCGGCGTATTCCGCGATGCGGCCGCGGCGCACGTTTTTCAGGTCCATGATGAAGCTCAGCTTTTCCGCGGTGATTCCCGCCTCGTCATAGATGTAACCGGCCGAGTCCGAAAAAGTGAGCGGCCGCGCGCCCACGTTGATCAGCTTCTCGGCGGTGTATTGCGCGACATTGCCGCTCCCGGAGATAAGACAGGTCATGCCTTCGAGTCCTTCCTTGCGGGTTTTCAGCATCTCGGCGGCGAAATAGACCGCGCCATATCCGGTCGCTTGCGGACGGATAAGGGAGCCGCCCCAGGTGAGTCCTTTTCCGGTCATGACACCGGTGAATTCGTTCCGGAGCTTCTTATACATTCCGAAAAGGAATCCGATTTCCCGGCCCCCGACGCCGATGTCTCCGGCCGGGACATCGCGATAGGGTCCAATGTGCCGGAAAAGCTCGGCCATAAAAGCCTGGCAGAAGCGCATGACTTCGTTGTCACTCTTCCCTTTCGGATCGAAGTCGGAACCGCCCTTGCCGCCGCCGAGGGGCAAAGTCGTTAGGGCGTTTTTGAAGACCTGCTCAAAAGCGAGAAACTTGAGGATGCCGAGGTTGACCGAAGGATGAAAGCGAAGCCCGCCCTTGTAGGGCCCGATGGCGCTATTCATCCCAATGCGGAAGCCGCGATTGACTTGAATTTCGCCCCGATCGTCCTGCCAGGGAACACGGAACATGATGACGCGTTCCGGCTCGATCATCCGCTCGAGAATCTTCGCCTTGCGGTACTCGGGGTTGCGATCCAGCACAATGGTCAACGATTCGGCCACTTCCTGGACAGCTTGGTGAAATTCCAGCTCTCCCGGGTTCTTGGCCTTGACCCGCGTCATCAACTCCAAAACGTCATCTTTCATAGGGTGTTTTTTCTGTCTTCCGCCTGGCGGTTAGCGAAGCAGCCTAACGAGCAGGTGCGGGACGCGCAGGAAGTCGTTTTGTCCGCTCATTTCGCCCAGACATAACGAATCGCTTACTCGAACAAAACATAAATTTATGCAACGCCGTCTTGCTTAAAAAAGCCGGCCTCGCTTTTGTCATCCCAAGGTGAGCCGTTTTCTCGATCAAATCTTTGTCCTCGGGAAGCAGCGGCTCCTTGCCCCGCTGAGGGGCGCGCCCGATTGG
>JBBSGS010000154.1:0-6597 GCA_038253875.1 Chthoniobacterales bacterium | reverse complement strand
GAGGACCGCGGCGAGTGCGTAGACGCCGATGAAAACAAACGCGCCGGCCACGCCGAGGTGGCGCACCCAGCCGGTGAAAGAGTTGACCCATTGCCCGACGGGCAATAACGAGACCGCGATCGAGAGCAAAACAAGCCCCAGGCCAAGCGCGATCCACTTCCAATACTTTTGCAGCCAGCTCATAAGTCTGCCGTTCTCCCTGGTGTGGCACTCACGCTCCCCGGCCTCGCCGGTAAAGCCATCCGGCAATCTTGCGCGCACGTGGGGTCAGCCGTTTTTTGTTTAACCGGTCTGCCGTTTTGAGCACGAGGCTGGCGAAAGTCGGGTAGGCATAAATGGTGGACGCGATCTGCTTAAGCCCAATGCCATGTTTCATCGCGAGGACGAATTCCTGGATCAATTCGCCGGCGTGTTCGCCCACGATCGTGGCGCCGATCACTTCGTCGCTCCCGCGCCTAACGAGCACGCGCGCGAAGCCCGCCTCCGCGCGTTCCACGACCGCGCGATCGACCTCTTTCATTTCCTGCACGATGAGATCGCAGGCGATTCCCTGCTTTTTCGCGGCCGTGCTGGTCAGCCCGACGGTCGCCACTTCCGGATCGAGATAGGTGCACCAGGGCACGACGGAGTAATCGACCTTCTGCCGGAGAAAACGGAAAGGCACGAGGGTATTGCGAATCGCGACGCGGGCGTGGTAATCGGCGACGTGGGTGAATTTCAGGCCCCCGACAATGTCGCCCACGGCGTAAATGCCGGGCTGGGTCGTCTCGAGATAGTCGTCCACGGTTACGCCTTTATTTGTGAAGGCGACGCCGGCGGTCCTGAGGTTGAGGTTCTCGACGTTAGGCTGGCGCCCCGCAGCGAGGAGAAGCGCGTCGCCGGAGACGCTCTTCCCCGAATAGCGCAGCGTGATGCGCCCGGACTTCTCTTCCGCGCCATCGATCTCCACACCATTGAGGACGCGAATGCCTTCCGCCTCAAGAAATTCGCGCACGAAATCGCTCACTTCCGGATCTTCTTTCCCGAGGAGCCGCGCGGTGTTGTTGAGGAGCGTGACTTTCACGCCAAGCCGGCGAAACATTTGTCCCAGCTCGCAGCCGATCGGGCCGCCGCCGATGAGAAGGAGGTTTTCCGGTTTTTCCTTGAGCTCGTCGAAGATGGTTTCGTTAGTGAAATAGGGCACGCGACTCGCGGCGACAGCGGCCGGGACAACTGCGCGGGAGCCGGTAGCTATGATAAAATTTTTGGCGCGCAGCTTCTGCCCGCCGACCACGACCTCGTTGGGCGAAAGGAAGGTAGCCTCCTCCGCGAAGACGTCTACGCCTAACGATTCAAAGCGCTCACGCGAATCAAGCGGCGCCAGCTCGGCACGGGCTGCGCGCATTTTGGCAAAGACGTTCGCGAAAGCGAAATCGGGCTCGACGCTCGCCAGCCCCCACTCTTCCGCGTGGCGCATGCGATGGAGCAGTCGCGCGGAAGAGATGAGCGCCTTGCTCGGGACACAGCCGAAGTTGAGACAATCGCCACCCATCTTGTGGCGTTCGATGAGGGCGACGCGCGCGCCGAGCCCGACCGATCCTGCGGCCGTGACCAGGCCGGCCGTTCCCGCACCAATCACGACCAGGTTATAGATGCCGTCTCCTTTTTTCACTTACTGTGGGAGTGAGAGCGGGACGCGCTATTCCGTAAGTTTGAGGGACGCCGGAAGGACTTGCTTCGGCAAGTCCACTTTGGTTTTCTCGTTAGGCTTCGAATCTCTTGGGGAGTGCAGGTTTAGAGACTGGACTTGCGGAAGCAAGTCCCTCCGGGTCGCCTAGCAGGCGATGGCGTGCCGGCGGCAAACCGCGGAAAGCAATTCCCAGAGGGCCGCCAGGGCTTGATCCGCCGCTTCCGCCGCGGCTTTGGCGTTAGCCGGGCTGACTTCGCGAGCAAGAAGGGCGCGCTCCACGGCGGCGTGTTCGCGATCGGCTTCGATGTGCACGGTGAAATAACGGTAACTCCCCTCATCATTGAACCCGTAATGCGTTTTCAACCCGTCGATCTTCGATTCCGAGACTGCCGGGATCTGGCTTTCGTAAGCGTAAAGCGCGGCGAGCGCGGCGCCGGTGTCGCCGCCGCGGCAGATCCTGCGGAAGGTCGCGATCAAGTCGGCGGTCTCGGGCCAGGCCTCCGTCTTTTCGAGGTCGTTAGGCGCGACGCTGAGCGCTTCAGCAAATTGCCGCCAAAGCTGCGGATGATTCGGCTCGCCCGCCTCTTCGTCGATGAGGTTGGCGAGGATCTGTCGCCGGATCCCTTGGTCCTCGCAACCGGCGTGCGCGGCGGAGAGATAGGTGGGGAACGCGGCCACGTGTTGATAATATTGCCGGGCGTAATCGGCCAGCGTCTCCTGGCGCAGCTCGCCCCGCGTCCAGGCGAGGTAAAACGGATGGGTGAGGAGATGACGGGCGGCGATTTGCTGTTCGAGTCGATCGATAAAAGTCTTCATAAGGTTTTTGGTTGGCTTTGTTCTACGCGATGGCCGCGCGGGTTGCAAAGCTGATTCGGATCTTCCCCCGCCAGATAGCGCCCTGTCAGCGCGAGATCGTCCAGGGTAGTGCGGAGCGGACCTTTCGCGGCAAAGCGCCGCGCCGACGAAAGCACCGGCGGCGTAAGGCTGATGGTTTTCCCGTGGGCGCGCAGACGGCGCGAGAAATCGAGATCTTCGAAAATGGGGATGTCGCGAAAACCGCCCATTTCGCGAAAGATGTCGCGCCTAACGAATATAGCCTGATCTCCGAGATGCCAACCAAAGAGGCGGTTGCGCCAATCGGCCAGGCGGCAGGTGAGCGCGAGAAGGAGCGAGCGCGAGCGGTAGCGGCGGGTAAAGGCGCCGCCGGCCGCGCCGCGGCGATCGATCGCGTCGATGATTTTCGCGAGCGCACCCGGCGGCAGAAGGGTGTCGGCGTGCAAGAAAAGGAGAATGCGACCGCGCGCTTGCGCCGCGCCGAGATTCATCTGCCGCGCCCGATGACGTTGCGGGAATGTGAGCAGCTCGCAGCCGAATCGTTGCGCGACCCTCGCGGTCGCGTCCTCGCTTTCTGCGTCGACGACGATGATTTCGTTAGGCACACCGCCGATCCAGGAGAAACATAGCGGGAGGGCGGCGGCTTCATTAGCCGCCGGAATGATGATGGAAATTTCGGGAGGATTCATGGCTCTGGTGGCCGATCCGTGAGCGCGGCGCAGCTTTGAAAGTCGTAACCGCGGGTGACAACCTCAATTGATTTTTTGTGCAACTGCCCGAAAGCGGCCGCCGCGGCGAGCAGACAGCAAAGCAGAAGGCTTCGTGCGTCGCCCGTTGATTGACCACCTCGTGCTTGTGATCGAAATCGGACTACCGCGAATCGATCACGAACGTGAGCCCGAGCACGATGACGAATAAGAAATGCCCCGGGGGTGCCGGCGGAGGGGATCGAACCCACACACCCTTGCGAGTACTGGATTTTGAGTCCAGCGCGTCTGCCAGTTCCGCCACGCCGGCTGCTTGCGGGTCAGAAGCTACGGAGTTCGCCCCGCGCTGGCAAGCGGCCGGCACGGCCCCGGTTTTTGCATTGATGATCATTATCGGAACGCCTTCTTCTGGCCTAAGGCGTTCCAGGGATTCCACCACGCGCACTCGCATTTCCTTCGTCGCCGCTTGAGCGTTTGCGCCGCCGCAATACGGGCCGATAATTGAATATGGATTTCGCGGCCGCCAGCGAAACGTTCGAAGCGCCTCCCGGTGATCTTTCTTTTCGCGCGCTTCCTCCATCGCCTAACAATCGCACGCACGTCATCCATTCGATCAAGCATGCGAAAACCCAAAAGCCGACCCGGGCTGATTTTTTGATCGGAGCTCTTTTGCTCATGCCTGTCATCGCCGCTTTTTCGTTAGGCTCCTGTGCCAAGCCGGAGTCCGCTACGGAACGCAACGCGGAAATCGATCGACGGGTCGATCAACGTCTAGAGGCCAAGCATCAAGCCGAAGAACGATTAAAGCTCGCGCTGCGCCAAGCGGAACTCGACGCGCGAGAGAGAGCGCTTACCGCTCAGGAAAATTCCTTCGCAACCATGACGGCATCGGTTCCTTCAGCGGCGATTGCGGGTCCGGCAGATGCGGGCGTCATTCCGAGAACGGATTCCTATACGAACGCGGATTCATATTCCGGTCCGGAAACCTATTCCCCCTACCCTGCTACCGGCGGCCAGTTTTATCCCGAACCGTACGGCTTCGATTCGGCTAACGAACCCTATTTAGGCGAGAGTCCGTATTACTTCGCGCCGGCAACTTCTTTCGTCACGGTCGTTAACCAAAACACCAGGATCGTTTACCTCCGGCGCGGCCATTCCCGCCCCCGTTGCCGTCAGCCTAACGTGGCCTCTTCTCTGCCGATTATCCCGCGTCAACTCCCACGTCAACCTTCCCTTCCGCCTCAACCTTCCCTCCCCCGTCAGATGGGAACCAGGCATCCACCTACGGCAGGGGTGGCGATCCAAACATCTGCGCACGGCCCAACGC
This sequence comes from Chthoniobacterales bacterium, assembly GCA_038253875.1. Lineage (GTDB taxonomy): Bacteria > Verrucomicrobiota > Verrucomicrobiia > Chthoniobacterales > UBA10450 > Palsa-1392. The sequence goes on along the minus strand of JBBSGS010000154.1, from coordinate 2,060 downwards.
GACCGCCAGTCGAACCGCAAGTGATCAATCGGCGTCCCACCGGCAGAGTCGCGCTACAAAGGACTCGTTAGGCTGACGGCGCACCAGCCGCGCGCGATCTGTTTGGCGCGATAAATACAGAACAGGCCGTAAAAACAGCCGATCACAGCGGCGGCCCGGCTCAGACGCGAAACTCCTCGAGCGATTGCAGGCCGCGCGGCGGACCGAGGACTTCGCGGAGGATGATGGCCTGCCGCGCGCTGCCGCGCGCGCGGAGCATTTCGCCTAACGACGCGGGTCGTGTCGCCGCGGAGACGCCAGTCCGAGTCTGCCTAACGACCTCGCCTGGGGCCACGCGTGACCCCGGTATTGTCGGTGGTGGGGAGGCGGTCAGGACGACCTGCGGGAGCGGCGCGGCAGTCGTTAGGGGAGGCGGCGCCTGTTCCGCGGGGGTCGTGACCAAAGGTGGCAACGGCTGCATGAGGCCGCGCCGGAGTTTGCGAGTCGGGGGGCGCGGCGTTGGGTTGACCACCTGCCGGGGGATGACCCGGCGCGGCCGCACGGGCGGCGGCGGTGAAGTTCCGGGAGGGACGCCGAGCGCTTCGAGAAAACGACGCACCCGCTCTTCCTCGCGCTGCGCGGGCGGGCGATGCGGCGTGGGCTCGTTAGGCGAAGTTGCGCCCGGCTCGCCTTCCTCACTCGCGCCCCGGTTGCTCAGCCACTTGAAGACGAGGGCGATGCCGGCGAGGAGGAGGAAGATAAGCGCATCGTTCATGGCTCGTGAACCATTAAATCTTTAAGGCGTTGAAGCGTGAGTGGCCAGCCGCTCTCCTCGATTCAGGGCGTTTCCGTCGATGGTTTCTCCGCGCCACCGATCGATTCGCGCATCGTCGTATCGGCTTGGACATTTTTCATCCGCACGTAATCCATGATGCCGAAGTTGCCGGAGCGGAAAGCATCCGCCATCGCTTGGGGCACGAGCGATTCCGCTTCGACCACTTTCGCGCGCATCTCCTGAGTCTTCGCGCGCATTTCCTGCTCGACCGCGACCGCCGCGGCGCGTCGCACTTCGGCCTTCGCTTGCGCGACCCGCTTATCTGCGTCGGCCTGCTCGGTCTGCAATTTTGCGCCGATGTTGTCCCCGATGTCGACATCCGCGATGTCGATCGAGAGAATCTCGAAAGCGGTCCCGCTATCGAGCCCTTTCTGGAGGACGAGCTTGGAGATGCGATCCGGATTTTCGAGCACGTCCTTGTAGGTGTCGGCCGAGCCGATCGAGGTCACGATCCCCTCGCCTACCCGCGCGATGATGGTTTCCTCGGTCGCGCCGCCGACGAAGCGGTCGAGGTGCGAACGCACGGTGACGCGCGCTTTTACTTTCACGCCGATGCCGTCCTTGGCCACGCCGTCGATCGTCGTCCGGCCCATGGCCGCGCTGGGCACATCGATAATTTTTGGGTTAATGCTCGTGCGCACGGCTTCGAGCACGGTCTTGCCCGTGCCTTTGGTCGCGAGGTCGATCGCGCAGGCGCGATTGAAGTCGAGCGAGATGCCTGCCTTGTCCGCCGCGATGAGCGCGAGGATGACGTGGCTGACATCGCCCCCGGCGAGGTAATGCGCCTCCAGCGGGTCGCTCGGGATTTCGATACCGGCTTTTACCGCGGTGATTCGGTTATCGACAATCAATCCGACCGGCACTTTGCGCAGGCGCATGCCGACCATTTTGCCGATGCCGACAGGGGCATTAGCGATGCGCGCGCGGAGCCAGAGTCCGAAGAAATTGAACAGCACAATCGCGAGCACGAGACCGAAGAGCGCCAGCACCGCGACGCCGATGAGATAGATCGAGTCCATGCGGCGAAGTTACGGGAACGCTCTGAACGCGGAAAGCGCTAATTGCGCAAAGTGGCCCGGGGTTTATCTCGCGGCCCGCGCCCTTACTTGCAGCCGCCAGGCGGCCTTCGTTAGGAAAATCCAAGAACCGGGTGTGGCACGTACGGTTCTTCCAGTACCGCAATCTCGTTAGGCGAAAGTTTCAGCGCAAGCGCGGCGACGGAGTCATCGAGATGATGCATTTTTGT
>JBBSGS010000153.1:0-6622 GCA_038253875.1 Chthoniobacterales bacterium | reverse complement strand
GCCCGCAATCCGTTCGGGTAATTGTCGAAGTCGTGGCCGAGTTCCCGTTGATTAAACGTGGCGCGCCCGGCCGGATAAACAAATTCGATCGGATCCTCGAGAGTGACGATATGAACCGATTGAGTCTGATTCATCTCGTTCAGGAGCGCCGCCAAGGTGGTCGTCTTGCCGCTTCCGGTGGCGCCGGTAACGAGGACCAGACCGTTTTTCTCCTTTGCGATCTCGCTGAAAATCGAGGGCAAAGCGAGCGATTGGAGCGTCGGGACGATGGCTTGCAGCTTGCGCATGACGATCGAGAAATGCCCTTGCTGGCGAAAAATATTCACGCGAAAGCGCGCCTCATCGGAGAGCGCGTAGCTGCAATCGCACGAGCCGGCGAGCAGGTAGTCGCGCATCAAGCGACGATTCCCGTGCATGAGCGCGAGAGCGATCTGCTCGGTTTGGTAGGGCGTGAGGCGCTCGATCGGCGGATCGACGAAGACCGACTTGAGCTCGCCGAAATCCTCCACCTGCACCGGACGACCGACCGAAAAGTTAAGATCGGAGATGCCGTCGTAGGTGTTCAGCGTCGCGGATAAAATCCGGTCGAGATCGGGCGTTCTCATGGGCCGAAACGGCTATTCTTCGAATTCCTCGACGGGCGGGGTTTTGAGGAACGCGCGAAATTTCTTTTTGTCGATGCACTTGTCGTAGGCTTCCTCGGGCGAGATTCGCAGATGGCGCAAATGCTCCATGATGGCGTCGTCGAGCGGTTGATTGCCCTTCTTTTTGCCGACCTGAATCATGCCTGGAATCTGATGCGTCTTCGCCTCCCTAACGAGATTCGCGATCGCGATATCGACGACGAGAATCTCAAGCGCGGCAACGCGGCCGGGCTTGTCGATGCGTTTGAAAAGATTCTGCGCGACGACGCCTTTGAGCGATTCGGCCAGGGTGGCGCGGATCTGGTTTTGTTGATCGGTTGGGAAAACATCGATCACGCGATCGACCGCCTTCGCGGCGCTCGAAGTATGCAGAGTTCCAAAAACGAGGTGGCCGGTGGCGGCAGCCGTGAGCGCGAGCTCGATCGTCTCCAGATCGCGCATTTCGCCCACGAGCAAGACGTCGGGATCTTCGCGCAACGCGCCGCGCAAGGCCGCCCCGAAGGAGCGCGTATGCACGCCGACTTCGCGATGTTGCACGAGGCAGTTCTGGCTGCGATGCACAAACTCGATCGGATCTTCCACCGTGATGATGTGATCGTGCCGCTGGAGATTGGCGTAATCCATCATGGCCGCGAGCGTGGTCGACTTGCCAGAACCGGTCGGGCCGGTGACGAGGATGAGACCTTTCTTGAGGAGCGGAAATTTTTTCAAGACCGGCGGCAGACCGAGGTCATCCACCGTCAGGATCTTCGAGGGGATCAAACGAAAGACGGCGGAGATGCCGTATTTCTGCTGGAAGAAATTCGCGCGATACCGGGCGTCGCCCGGCACTTCGTAGCCGAAGTCGACGTCGGAAGTTTCCTCAAAGACTTTGATTTTTCCTTCCGGCGCGATTTCGTAGACCATCGCCTTCAGTTCGTCATTCTGAAGCGCCGGATAATCGACGCGCACCAGGTCGCCGTTGATGCGGAGCATCGGGGGGTTGTTGGTCGCGAGATGAAGGTCCGAGGCTTTCTCCTCGGCCATCAATTTAAAGAATGCATCAATCCGGGCCATGAGACGTGCTTCCCCGGAGTAGCTAAATCAATGCCAGCGGAGTGGATTGTTGGAGCGTTAAATCGTGAATCGTTAAATCGCGGATCGTCATCTCGACTTCATCCGCTGCCACGATTCACGACTCACGATTTACGGTTTTAACGATTCCAACATTTCCGTTAGGCCGCGATGACCGAGCGCACCTGATCGATCAGCTTCTCGCTCGTGTAGGGCTTCGGAATAAAACCGCAGAGCCCGCGTGCGAGCATGCTCCCTAACTTCGTCAGCTCGGCGAAACCGCTGCTCAGGACGACCTGAACATTCGGATTGATCGCCTTGAGTTCGTCGAAGACAGCGTCGCCATCCATCACAGGCAGGAAAAAATCGAGGAGGATGAGAGAAATTTCTTTTTCCATTCGCCCATAGACCTGGAGCGCCTCGAAGCCGTCCTTTGCCAGCACGATCCGGTAATCATCTTCTTCCAGCATCATGCTCGCCAGCTCCAGAATTTCCGGTTCGTCGTCCACCACGAGAATCAGCTCGCGTCGCCCTGTGGGATTGCGAATCGCCATCCCGCCGCCCGGTGGTTTGGAGTCGATCGCCACTTCACCGGCCGGGATTTTTTTTGCGATGCTGGTTTGCGACCTGGCCTCCGCCGCCGGCATGATCTTGGAACTCGGCCGCTCGGGCAGGGACGGCCTGCCCGACAGGAGCCGCGACATGACGCGATCGAACAGAGCCTGCGCCGTTCTTGCGGCCAACTCCACTTCCTCACTTAGCCGATCCAAATACTCGCTTCCCCTCTTCTCCTGCCGGGCCTGATCCGAGTAACGGGAAATCTGTTGCAGCCGCCGATTCAGATCGGTCAGGTTGGCCGCGGTCCACTTCAAATCATCGTGGTCGAGCATGGCGAAAATTAGGTTTCGTTGCGGTCGTCGCGACACGCCCACCAAATGCAACCGCCGAGACCACCAAGGAGAATGAAAAAAGAACTGAGTGTGAGCATACGACTGGCTGGAAAAGTGTGCACGTTTCATGCCCAGCGCGGCACCGAGCGTCAAACGATTTGTCTCGCTCGCGGCCGGGGCGAAGATGAGCGATGCCGGCGACTTTCCGGAACAGCTTTTACGCCGGCTTACTCGCCGCCGTCGTCGTTGGCATCTGGCTCACGGGGCTCTGGGGCGCCGAGAATCAGGTGCGCCTGCACAGCGAACATTTGCTGCGACAGGTGGAAAAGCGCAACGCCCCCGCCGCGGGCGATTTCATCGCGGCTGATTATCACGATGCTTGGGGCGATGACCGCGCCCGCCTGGTGCTGCGGTTGCGGATCGTGCTGCGTTTTCTTTCCGGCCTAACGATCACCGCCTCGAAGGCGCAAACGCAGATCGATCTCCCGCAGGGAACCTGGCAAGCGCGCGTCCAGCTCGAGGGGCGCGGTGAAGCCGCCGCCGATATCACCTCGCGGATCAACGGCCTAACGACTCCGTTTGTGCTCGATTGGCGGCACGAAAGCTGGAAACCGTGGGACTGGAAATTGGTCTCGGTGACGAACGAATCGCTCGAGATTCCGAGCGGCGATTTTTAGCCCGGAGGGACGTGCTTCTGCACGTCCAGTTTGGTGTTCCCAAGAGGGCAAAAGATTCGCGTGCGACCACCAGACTGGACATGCGGAAGCACGTCCCTCCAGAGCACTTCGCAGAGTGAAGCGTTTGGTATACCAGGTTACTTTCCGAGAGCGTGCCGTAGCTCTGTTTTCGCAGCCTCCACATCGCCGGTGCTGTGATGGCAGAGGATGATCCCGCGGAGTTTTTCGCCCTGGTAGGAGCGCGAAACAAAACGCGACTTCGCATACGAGCCGCTCAATTGCACTCGCGTCGGCGCGACGTTGAAATCGCCCACGAAATCCAGACGGAGGTCGAACATTTCCGTCCAGAAATACGGGATCTGTTCGTAACGCTGCCGCTTTTTTCCGGTGATGTTCGCGCCCGCGACCAAACCCTGTTCGCGCGCATTTTCCCAATGCGTCTGCCGCCGCATCCCACCCATTAGCCGATCGGGATAAAAAGCGAGATCGCCCACGGCGTAAATCCCCTTCTCTTCCGTCTCGAGATAATCGGTCACCGGCGAACCATGCGGTCCGGAGAGCGGCGTGTTCCGGACGATGTCGAGGTTCGGCTCCGAGCCGCAAGCGACCACCGCCACGCCAGCCGCAACCCTCTCGCCGCTTTTCGTCTGAATATTGCGCAGGACGGTTTTGCCCTCGAAACCATTCAGGCTCGAGCCGAGCAAAAGCGTGACCCCATGTTTGGCAAATTGCTCCGTCACCCAGGCCGACGTGTCCGGATCGAGGTAACGATTTAACAGTCCGGCGTGCCGATGCATCATCGCCACCTTGAGTTTGCTCTGGCGCAAGCTCGCCGCCGCCTCGCAGGCGAGCAGGCCGCCGCCCACGATCACGATGGTCTTTTCCGATTGCGACATCTCCCGCAGAGCGAGCGCATCGCGAATCGTGCGCAAATAAATAACATTTCCAAGACCGATCCCCGCCACCTGCGGTCGCACCGGACGGCTGCCCATGGCGAGACAGGCTTTCTTGAACTCGATCGTCTCCCCGTTCCCGAGCACGGCGAGACGGCGATCGATATTGAACTGCGTCACCACCGTACCGAGACGCACCTCAATTTTATGTGTGTCGTACCAACGCTCCTCCAAGCAGGGCAGCTTCTTCAGCGGAGGCGTTTTATCGCGGAGGAAATGCTTCGAGAGCATCCAGCGTTTGTAGGGATGAAAAGTCTCCCCGCCCACGAGGGTGACTGAGCCTTTCTTGTCGTATTGGCGGATGCCTTCGCACACGCTGCCGCCGCCGATACCGCTGCCGATGATGAGATAGTCGCGTTGAATCATTTAGGAAAAGCGGACGATAGAGAATGTGACAATGAGATGGCGAGGGAAATCTTCGTGCGCGCACTCTAATCGTCCTCGTCGTCGGCGTCGTCGCTCTCGATTCTTTTTGGATAAAGAGCGAGGAGGAGGGCTAAGAACCGCACGGCAGATGAGGACCGAAGCCACCACTCCGGCGAGATCCGCGAGCAAGCCGGCGGGAATGGCATGCCGTGTCTGCTTTACCCCGACCGAGCCAAAATAAACCGCGACCACATAAAATGTTGTCTCGGTGCTGCCGTAGATCGTCGCCGCCATCAGGCTCACGATATTTTCCGGGCTCGAGGCCGATGACCACATCGGTAAAAAGCGCCAGCGTGGCGCGCTCAATGGCCGCATAAGCGCGATCGGGAGCAGGTCGGTTGGGAAATCGAGCGGCGACAGAATCGGTGAGAGTCAGCGCGCAAGGAGATCGATCCCACCCGCGCCTTTAAACGTATTGATCGCCACCAGCAAGGTGACGAGAAAGGGGATGATCTTCAGAATTACCCCGAAACCTTCCTTCGCCCCTTGACGAATTCGTCGTAAACCTTCAACCCGCAAAGCGCGGCGTAGAGGATGAAAAGGTGAGCAGCATCGGGATGGCGAGCAATGAGAGCGCGCTCACGAAGCGCACAAAGCGCCAGCGGCAGGATCCAGCGTTCCGCGCGGCAACCCGAGCAGTTCGGGAAAAGCCTGCCTAACGAAAAGCGCGAGGAAAAAAATCACAACCAACCCGAGGACAACGGCCCCCACCGCGGCAGAATCGACGCGGGACGATCCGAGACCACCTCGGCCGCAGTCGGCACTGCTGCTGTTTTCAGAGCCGATTCGCGCTGTATCGCGATCTCGTTAGGCGTAACCCGAAAGAACGGCAGCTTTTCGAGCAGCTTCACCGCCGTGATCGCCACCGTCGCGGCGCACAAAGTGGCAAGCAGCGATGTGCCCACGATCGCGGTCGGATTGGTTGAGCCGGCTGCGACTAAAATCGCGGTCGTCGGGATCGACTGCACCGAGTTGGTGTTGAGCGCGAGGAAGGTGCACATCGCGTTCGTCGCCGTGCCCGGGTGGGGATTCAACTCCTCTAGGTCGCATCGCACAAAGACCGAGCGGTGTCGCCGCATTGCCGAGACCGAGCATGTTCGCCGCCATGTTCACGAGCATCGAGCCCATCGCCGGGTGATCGTTAGGCACGCCGGGGAAAAAGCCGTATCGTCACTGGTCGCAATCCGCGCGCCAGGCGTTGAATGAGGCCGGCCCGCTCGGCCAGCCGCATCACGCCGAGCCAGAGCGCCATCACTCCGGTCAAGCCGAGGGCGATCGTCACTGCCGTGCGCGCGCCATCGAACGCCCCGTTGGTCACGCCCTTCAGCCGATCGGCCCAGCCGCCGATCGCGACTGAGAGGAGGATGGACGCCAGCACGATGTAGTTGAGCACGATTTTTTATAGCGGCCGCTGCCAACGCCCGGAAATAATTTCTTCGCTGTGCCGAGCCCGTTAGGCGCTCCCCGAGAGCGCACGCAAAATTACCGAACGCTGGCCCACCCAGGACCGCATTCGAATAGAGGATGGTTGCGGGCCCGGCTATGTTTGTGCGGACAAACTGGACCTGTGGAAGCAGGTCCCTCCGGAGGGACTTGCTTCCCCGCAATTCCAGGATCACCGCGGTAGCTGTTCTCAATCTCGTTAGGTCGTTCGGGAAGAAATGTGCGCGTGCACCTGCTCCCGCAGCGAAACACGGACAGTGAAAACGATTCTATTTCTGCCGCGCGAAAATTTCGCCGAAGAAAATCTGCATCTGCTGCCAGGAGCGGCGGGCGGCGGTTTCATTGTAGCCGATCATTCCCTCCATTCCCTTCTCTTTCGCGATCCGGTCGGCGTCGGGGTTGGTGAAGGCGTGGAGTGCATGCGCATAATCGATCGACTGGTAATCGACCCCGGCCGCTTCGAGTGATTTTTCCAACTCGGCGCGGTCGGACGGAGGCACCATCTTGTCGATCGCCCCGTTCATGAGGAGAAACTT
>JBBSGS010000152.1:0-6626 GCA_038253875.1 Chthoniobacterales bacterium | reverse complement strand
TGATGGCCGACGACGCAAAGCGTGCCTAACGAGTCAAAATGGAATGGTTTCAGCGGTTCGCCGTTGATCGCCGCGCGGATGTTGCGCGCGAGCCTGCGCGCTTCGCGGATGGCGAATTGCGCGGTCGGCGGGCATGGCTTGCCGGTCTTGGCATCCGGCACGACGGCGCAGTCGCCGAGCGCCCACACGCCATCACTGCCTTTCACCGCTAAACTATTTTCCACGACTACCGCGCCGCGTTTGTCGCGCTCGACGGCTAACTCTTGCAGAAGCGGACTCGGCGCCGCGCCGGCAGTCCAGACCAGTGTCTCGGTCGCGATTTCAAATTCCTCCGGCTTCGGCTCTTTGCGCTTGAGTTTGACCATGCCCGGGCTCGCGGCGGAGACGCGGGCATTGAGCTCGAACGTCACGCCGCGCGCGCGCATTCGATCGAGCGCGTAATCCGCGAGCGACGCGCTCAGCTCCGGGAGAATGCGCTCGCGCGAGTGGACGAGGATGATGCGCAGTTCCTTCGCCGGTAAATTTGGATAATCCGCCAGCATCCCGCGCGCGAAATCGTTCAGGCCGCCGACGAGTTCCGCGCCGGAAAATCCGCCGCCCGCGACGACGAACGTGAGCAAAGCGCGGCGCTTCGCTTCATCGCGCTCGGCGTCCGCGCGATCGAAGGCATCGATCACGTGATTGCGAATGCGGATGGCGTCGGCCAGCGTTTTAAACTCGAGCGCGTGCTCCGCGATACCGTCGAGCGGCGGCAACCGCGAGACCGCGCCGAGCGCGAGCACGAGATGATCGTAGGGCAACGTTTCCTCGCGATCAGCTAACTGCACGCGACGATTCGCAAGATCGATTCCCGAAACTTGGGAACGGACGACAGCAGTGCGACGAAAACTGCTGCGCAATGGCGTGGAAATATGGGTCGGCTCGAGGCTACTCGCCGCGACTTCGGCAAGCATAGGCGTGAAGAGGAGCGAATTAGTTTCACTCACAAGTGTGAAAGCCACGGTCGGATCGGTGCGGAATTCTTTCTCGAGATTGATCGCGGTAGTCACGCCCGCAAAACCGCCGCCGAGAATGACGACGCGGGTTTTTACTTTGGGGATTTTTGGTGCGGGTGCGGGTGGCGTCGGGCCAAAGAAACGTTCCGCCAAACGCACCGCTCCAGTCGCGAGCAAGCCGAGCGCGAAACCAAAAAGTAGCCAGCCGACCAGTGCTGGAAAAAGCGCGCGCATTCCTTCGGCGGTCCATTGCGGCATTTGTCCGGCCAAGAGCGGAAGCAGGATGACATTGATCGCCCCCCACATCGGCAGACCAAAAGCGGCCGCGGTCATCGCGCGATCGGCAGCCGCGCCTTCGCCGCCAATCGGGCGCGGCAAAGCGAGGGCGTACGCCGTTCCCAGGACCGCGCCGACAAGCCAGCCTAACGATACGCTGCCGAGCGCACCCGCGAGCGCCAGGCCAGCGAGCAACCCGGAGAAGCAACCAGGCAATATGCGCCGCAAAGCGAGCATCAAGCTGATTCCACTCGGCCTTTGACCCGATGCAGTCCGGTCGCGCCGTCGGGCACCTGATCGCGATAATCGCTGATCTGCGGCTTCCCATTCCCGTCGGTCGCGCGCACGACAAACTTCGTTTCGCCCTCATGGTCCGGCGTCCAGCGGTAAGTCCAAAGCGACCATGAAATCTTCGTCCCGGGCTGGCTGATGGGCGCATCGTGCCAGGTCTTGCCGTCGTCGCTGCTCACCTCGACCTGCGAGATGCCGCGATCGCCACCAAAAGCCATCCCGCGAAATTCCACCGGCTTCCCGACTTTGAAGGCAGCTTCGAAATGATCGCCCGCGACTTGCGGCGCATCGAAGCGGCTATGCGTCGGGACGACGTCGCCTTCGCGTCCCCAGCCTTGCTCCTTGTAAAAGCCGCAACCGTGGCTCCGATGCAGCCGGCCGTCGGCTTCGTTCAGCAGCTCGATGCGGGTCAGCCATTTCGGATTCTTTTCGCCGTAAAGGCCGGGCACGATCATGCGCAAGGGAAAACCGTGGCGTTGCGGTAACGGCTGCCCATTCATCTCGTAGGCGACGAGCGTGGTCGGCTCCATCGCCTTCGCGAACTTGAAGGTCTCGTAGTAGCCGTCAGCGGCGTGGAAAAGGACGGTGGTCACATCCGGTTTCGGTTTCACCTGCGCGAGCAGGGTGGGGAGCGATACGCCTTTCCACATTGCATTCGAGCAAAGGCCGCTGCCAATTCCGTAGGAAATGCAGAGTAATGTCGTCTCCTGCTCGACCGAAGGCATGGCGGCAATGTCTGCGAACGAATACACGCGCGGATTATCCACCTGCCCGATGATGCCCAGGCGCCAGGAATCCCGCGATACATTGGGATCGACAAGATTTTTTGAGACTTGATAAAACTCATCTTCGGGTTGGATCGGCGTGATCTTCTGCACCTTTGGTCCGCTGTATTGGCGCCCATCGTAACCGAAAGTGCCGATGGAAAATAAGCGTCTAAGCACACCACCGAGCGCGATCGCCACCGCTGCGCCGATTCCCAAGCCGAGGAATCGCCGCCGGCCGGCGCTCGGCCCAACAGCCTGTTCGTCATGCCTAACGAGCGGGTCGGGCCGGGGGCGATCGAGCAGGCCGTAGAAAAACATGATGCCGACTCCGCAAACACTGAAGGTAATCAGCATCTCCAGCGCGCAGATGAACCGCGCCGTGCCCGGCGGATAGCCATGATAATTTGTAATCAGCGTCGGCCAGAGCAAGACGATGAAGAGAAGCGTCGCCGCGAGAACGCCGGGAATGATCAACGGCCATCCGCGCGGGTCGAGCAGCGCGCGATTGTTAGGCTGCGCATCCGCAGGCTTGCGCCGCAGGTAGAGCGCGTAGATCACGCCACCAATTCCGGAGACCACGATCTGGCTGGCGAGCGCACCGAACACGCCTTGCAATTTCAACGGCGTGTAACCGCCCGCCTTCACCAGTGCGCCGATGAAAAACTCTACCGTCAGGAGCGGAAAGAGCCGGTCGAAAATCAACTCCGTCGGGCTCGGCCAGCCAAACAACAGGCGCAGCAGCGCCATCGCCAAGAGCATGGTGAGGCCCGCCAAAACGCCGGCGATAAATCCCCAAAATAGGGTCTGGAGAAGAGGGCGACGCGGCGGCGATGAAGAGACTGAGTTATTCATAGATTGATTTCCAGGAATGGTTGCGACCTTTCGGCCAAGTCACTTCGAGTGATGGACAATGAACTGTGAACCATCGCAATGCGATTTATTCCTGTCGATACGCCCGTTCGTTCTCTTTCCCTGGCTTCCGGTCGGGCGTGCGGAACGAGGGGGGAGGTCCTCAAATCGATGCAGCTCGCGAACGCTTTTATCGAGGAGCGAAATAATTTTCGTGCGCCCGACTCTAACCTATTGAAACTAACCGGGGGATTTTGACTGGCGCGGAGCGAGCCACTCATTGATGATGGGGCCGTGGCTGAAGAGGAATTCGAGCGGTTGGTCGAAGCATTTTATATGCCACTTTACCGTTTCGGTCTTTCACTCAGTCGTAACGAATCGGACGCCTCCGATTTGACTCAGCAAACTTTTCAGACCTGGGCCACGAAAGGCCATCAGTTGCGCGACCGAAGCAAGGCGAAGACTTGGCTTTTCACCACCCTGTACCGCGCCTTTCTCGCGCAAAAGCGACATCGCGATCGCTTTGTCGGGATGGAAGAGGACGAGCAATTCGAGGAGCCTTCGAGTCTTACGCCTTCGGTGGTGGACGCGCTCGATGCCCGCGCGGTACAAGATGCCCTGCTCGCCCTGGAAGAGCGCTATCGAGCGCCGGTGACTTTGTTTTACATGAAGCAACTTTCATATCGAGAGATCGCCGAGATTCTGCAAATTCCGATCGGCACGGTGATGTCGCGGATCTCACGCGGGAAAGCGGCGTTGCGGGAAAGACTGACCGATGCCGCCGACACCGAAGAACGCAAGGTCATACCGCTCAAGGAGGATACCGGCAATGGATGACCAAGTAGTGCGCTCGCTTCTGAGTGTCTATCGCGCCGGGGAAGCGGAGGCGAGTGAAGGGCGCTTCGCGGAGGCGCGCAAGCAGTCGGAGAGCGATCCTGTCCTCGCCCGCTGGTGGGCGAAGGAGCAGCTGCTCGATGAGATTATCGGCGAGAAGTTGCAAAGCGCTCCCGTCCCGGCGGGTCTGCGCCCGCGTCTTCTAAGCCAGGATCGCCCAGTCGTTACCACCTATCGCGACTGGGGCCGCAAGCTAACTCTCATAGCCGCCGCCATCGTCATTCTCGCGGTGCTTTTCAGTTCGTGGCGCGGGCCTTTTCAGCCGGCCGTCACGCTCGCCGAATATCGCGACGAAATGGTCAGTTTCGTAAAGGTGGACCCATCGTTGGCAGTGGAGACCTCGGACTTCGGGCGCATCGCTTCTTACTTGGAGAAAGCTGGCTCGCCGGCGGGTCTGTCCCTCCCGCAAGGGTTGCGCAAAATGGAGCCGGCAGGCTGCCGCACATTACGCTTTCGCGGGCACGATGTGTCGCTTGTCTGCTTCCGGCGCGGTGGCGGCAAACTCATACATTTGTTTGTGGTCGACCAGGCAGCTTTGCCGCGTCTGCGAAAGGGCGAGTCGCGCGAGTTCAAACAAGAAGGCGACTGGATGACTGCGATGTGGATGGAAGGTAATCAGGCTTATCTGGTGGCGATCGAAGGCAACCGCGCGGCCTTGGAGAAATACCTGGAGAGCTCCTAGAGCCTGACATGCACTCTGTGCTGCCCCGGCTCGTTGTAGATAGCGAATACCCGGCACCTTAGCCCGGCTGCTCTAGGGCACGATCGCTGCGGTCGCATGACCGTTTAACCGCCCAACTGTTAGCTTAAGTGCCTGACACGCTCCAAGCCAAACTGGGCGGGACCCCGAGGCTCAAATCTTATCCGCCAGCCTCTGAGGCGACCGCGTTTTCCATTCGCGCATCCTTCACCCGAGCCGGCCCGGGTTTGCGAATGACATCCTCGGCGAAGCGCTCCATTTCTTCCAGCTGAGGGCTGCATTGGAGGAGCAAGAGATCGGCGCCGGCGTCCTCGAATTCCGCGACCTGCTCACGCACTTGCTCGGGCGTTCCCACCAGCCCGGAAGCGAGGCCACGATTGGTGACGGAGTAATCTTCGAGCGAGACTTTGCGATCGAGATTCGTGCCCGCGATCCACTGTTGATAGTTATCGTATCCGCGCGCGTTCTGTTTTACGTCGGTGATCCGCTCCAACTCCTTTTTCGCTTCCCGCTCGGTCTCGCGCACGATCGCGTAAGCGGCGACGCCATAAGTCATCGGCGGTAGTCCTTTGCGCTCCCGGCGCTCGGACATGTCGGCGACTTTCTCGCGGATACGTTTGGGAGGATCGCCATGCATGACGTAGGCGTCGCACTTCTCCGCGATCAATTCCTTGGCCGCTTCCGATTCGCCGCCGGCATAGATGATCGGCCGCGGTCGGCTAACCGGCTTCGGCTGCATGACCGAGTCCTCGACCTTGTAGTAGTTTCCAGTGAAGGAGAAGTGATCCTGTTTCCAAATGCCATCCACCACGTCGAGCCACTCGGATGTTCTGGCATAACGATCGTCGTGCGTGTCGAAGTGCAGCCCGCATTTCTTCGCCTCATCCGCCCACCAGGAGGAGACGACGTTGAGTGATAGGCGGCCGGCGCCAGCGATGCGGTCGATGTTCGCCGACGTTTTCGCGAGCAGAGCAGGGTTATGAAATGTAGGACGCACCGCGACCATCAGCTCCAGCCGTTGTGTCACCGCCGCCAGAGCCGCCGCCGTTGACCATGCGTCAAGGGTCGGTGCGTCCGCGCCCTTGATGTCGTTGAGACTTAGCTCGGCGATAAGCGTGAGATCGAAACCGATCTCCTCGCTGCGCTGAGCGAGACGGCACGCATAATCCCAGCTCGCCTCCATCTGTTCGTTCTCCACATTCCGCAGCCATCCGCCGAAAACCGGCAGCCAATATCCGTAACGCATTTAGTTATCCCTTTCTTGTTCTAGGTAATCGACGAGGCGCGCGTGCGGGTCAAATCCCAGGATCCGCGGCGCGTCGGCGACGAAATTTGAAAGCGCATTGATGTCGTAGAAGAGCACGCGTTCGTTGCGATCGTCGGTAATGTATTCCACCCCACCCACGTCAATCGCGCCTGCTCCGACAATGTTTTCGACCGTCTCGATAATATCTGCCGGCGGCACAAACGGCTCGATCTTAAGGCCCGCTTTCGGGCCATCCGCGAGGCACATGGTTGCTCCTTGCGGTGAGGGCGCCGCAGACACTTCCTGCGGCGAGGGCGTCGCAGCTACGGCGCGTTCCACCTGGCAGATTTCGGCCGGGCAAAGATTAAAATTCTCGCCCGTGGTGAAGACCTTCATCGCGTAAAGAAATTTCCCGCCGAGCGTCTCGACGCGATTGATGTGCCCGCCGCGGGCTGGGATAAACTCCTGCACCAAGGCGGTGTGATCGATCCCGAGATTGATTTGTCCGCTTGTGATCGCCTCCTCCAGCTCGGAGGGCGAATTCGCCCGCACGATGCCCGCGCCGCGCCCGCCGATGTTGGGCTTGATCACGAGCGGGAAATCGAATT
>JBBSGS010000151.1:0-6649 GCA_038253875.1 Chthoniobacterales bacterium | reverse complement strand
CTGTTTTTGTTTCGCGCGGATTTCGGGAAAAACTCCGCCCATTTTATTGGCGAGAACGGCGACGAGTTTGTAGAAAAACGGCTCGTGAAACCCGAGCGCGCGGCCGTAGCGAACGGCGCGACGCAGGATACGGCGCAGAACGTAATTGCGATCCGTGTTGCCGGGCAAGATGCCATCTCCAATCGCAAAACTCAGCGTGCGGATGTGATCGGCAACGACGCGAAAGGCGACGTCGATTTTTTCCTGTTCGTTGTCGCCGGTGCTGCCGCCTTTGGGAAGGGTTGAGCCGTAACGCTTTCCGCTCAGCTTTTCGATCTCGTCGAAGATGGGCCGGAAGACATCGGTCTCGTAATTGGAAATCAGTTTCGAAAAATCGGCGAAGTTCTTCGTCCCTTGCATCATTGCGGTCACGCGCTCGAAACCCATGCCGGTATCGACGTGGTGCGCGGGGAGGGGAGCAAAGGTGCCGTCAGGGTTCGCGTAGAACTGGATGAAAACGAGGTTCCAAATCTCGATGCAACGCGGGTCGCCGGCGTTGACTAACGATCCGCCGGTGTCGCCGGCCGGCGTCAAATCGACGTGCAGCTCGGAGCAGGGGCCGCAAGGGCCGGTGTCGCCCATCGTCCAGAAGTTGTCCGCTTTGTTCCCGTTCACGATGTGCACGGCGGGATCGAGCCCGGCTTTTTCGAAGAGCGCTTTCCAATGGTCGTGCGCTTCTTGGTCGAATACGGACGGTTCGTTAGGCCCAGGCTGATAGACGGTAGCATAGAGACGCTCCGGAGGCAGACCCCAGCGCCTTACGACCAGCTCCCAAGCCCACTCGATCGCCTCTTTTTTGAAGTAATCGCCGAAGCTCCAGTTCCCCAGCATCTCGAAAAAGGTGTGGTGATAGGTGTCGAGCCCGACGTCGTCGAGATCGTTGTGCTTGCCTCCGGCGCGGATGCATTTCTGCGTGTCGGCGGCGCGCGGCGGATCGAAGCTCGGTCGTTGTTGCCCCAGGAAAATCGGCACGAATTGATTCATGCCAGCGTTGGTGAAGAGAAGGTTTGGCGCGTCGGGGAGAAGTGAAGACGAAGGCACAACGGTGTGTTTTTTCTCGCGAAAGAAATCGAGAAAGGATTGGCGGACCTCGGCGGAAGTCATCCCGGTGATTTTAGCGCGGATTGCGAGCTTTTCATCCGCCGCGGATGGGATTGCGCCTAACGAAAACGCGGATCCGCGTTTCGCAGAGCGAAACGTCCACCGGCTACTTCTTTTCTTCGTCGAGCTTCGCTTTGACGGCGATCTCGATTTCTTCGTAGAGCGCTGGATCGTTCTTCAGCACTTCTTTAGCGGCGTCGCGGCCTTGCGCGAGTTGCGCGCCTTTGTAGCTCAACCAGGAGCCGCGTTTCTCAACGATCTGTTTTTCGAGCGCGAGGTCCAGGAGCGCGCCGGTCGAGGAAATGCCTTCGTTGTACATGATGTCGAACTCAGCTTCGGTGAACGGCGGCGCCACCTTGTTTTTCACCACTTTGACGCGGGTGCGGTTGCCGGTGACGACGCCGTCGGTTTGTTTGATCGCGCCGATGCGGCGGATGTCGATGCGGACGCTGGAATAAAATTTCAACGCGCGTCCGCCCGGAGTCGTTTCCGGATTCCCAAACATGACGCCGATTTTTTCACGAATCTGGTTGGTGAAAATGCAGCAGGTGCGGGCCTTGGAAATGAACGAGGTGAGCTTGCGTAAGGCGGCGCTCATCAGGCGTGCCTGCGCGCCGACGGTGGTGTCGCCGATCTCGCCTTCGAGCTCTGCTTTGGTGACCAAGGCGGCGACGGAATCGAGCACGATCACGTCGAGGGCGTTCGACCTAACGAGCGTCTCGCAAATGCGGAGCGCTTCTTCGCCGGAACTGGGCTGCGAAACGAGCAGGTCGTCGAGGTCGACGCCGAGCCGGCGCGCGTATTGCGGATCGAGCGCATGCTCGACGTCGATAAAGGCAGCAAGTCCGCCGCGTTTCTGGGCTTGGGCAATGATCGTTAGGGTAAGAGTTGTTTTGCCGGAGGATTCCGGTCCGAAAACTTCGACGATGCGGCCGCGCGGCACGCCGCCGACGCCAAGCGCGCGGTCGATCAGAATATTGCCGGTCGGGATGACATCGATATCGACGATTTTGTCGTCCCCGAGGCGCATTATCGCTCCGTCGCCGTAGTCCTTGGCGATTTGCTGGATGGCGAGGTCAAGGTTCTTGTTGCGGGCGGCGACGAGTTTGTCTTCGGTGGGTTTCTCTTCAGTTTTGGAGGCCATAAGCGGCTCTTAGGTACGTCGCGGCACGAGCCCCGCCAAGCAGAAAAGCGGGCCGCACGTAAAAGAAAAATCAGCGCGACGAGCAGAAGCGCTGTGGACGCCTCCCTCGAGTGCGCAAGGTAGCTGCACACACGGGCGGGACCAATTCCCCGGTTCGACTGCTGCTGCCAACGTTCACCAACGAAAAAAGAGCCGCAGACCTTACGGCCTGCGGCTCTCCAATCGCCTAACCAATCTAAATTATGCCACGGCGATCTTACGCGGCTTCACCACCTCCGCCTTGGGGAGCGTTAGAGTGACGACGCCCTGGCTCACCCGGGCAGAAATTTTCGCGCTGTCGATCGACGGGTCGATCTCGAACGAGCGGCGATAATCCTGCGTGCGGGATTCGCGGTGAACGAGCGTCCCCTCGGGGGCCGGAGAGTTTCTGCGGCCAACGATCGAGAGTTCATTATTCTCGACTGAGATCTCGAGACCTTCCTTGCTCACGCCCGGCATCTCCAGCTCGAGCGTATAGCCCTCCGCCGTCTCATTGACACTCGCAACCGGGGTAATGAATTTCTCGCTTTCGCGGCGTGCGCTCGCCGCTCCATTCTCTTCGCGCACTAAGTTGTTCGTCATAAAGTTTTCCTTTCTGGCAGTAGTTATTCCACGGTGACTTCGATTTTTTTCGGCTTCGCTTCCTCGGCTTTCGGCAGGTTTATGGTCAGAACGCCATCCTTGTAAGAGGCGGCGACCTGGGCTGCGTCAACGCGTGTGGGAAGCGTGATACTGCGGCGGAATTTGCCGGTGAACCGTTCGGTGCGTTCGGCTTTCTCACCTTCGCCGGTAGCGCTATTGCGCTCGCCCGCGATCGTTAGGGTGCCGTCGTGCAGAGAGATTTCGATCGCCTCTTTCCGCATGCCGGGTAGCTCGACGATGGCAACGATATTGTCAGCGTTTTGATAGACATCGAGGGCTGGAGTCCAACCGTTAAAGAGTTGCGCCTGGCGACTAGAGCCGGTCAGAGCGGGCAACTCGAAAAGGCTGTTCATTTCGTCCCGTAAATTGGCCCAGCGATCGAAGGACGGCCAGGCGGTCAATTCAGGAGATTGGTAACGTATTAAGCTCATGTTTGTTTCCTTTTGTTTGATTGGGTTAACGATCTGCGCGCGTTAGGATAGCTTTTAAAATGCCAAGCTGATGTGGAGTGGCAATCATACGCCCAAGCAATTGATCCACAAGGCATTAAAAATAACTTCGAACGCCGCGCACTTTTGGAGTAAGTGTCATTACGTCCCATATGGAACGGAGATTGGCGTCCGTTGGGGTGCCATAAAGTTACTCTTAACATCGCCCGCTTTTTCGGAGCAGGAGAATTCGTTGCAGGGACCATCGCGCCTGCTTAGTCTCCGATCATGGCGAAAATTTCCGACGAGAGATTCATGCGCGCCGCTCTTTTGGAGGCGCGCAAAGGCGTCGGGAACGCGAGCCCCAACCCAGCCGTCGGCGCTGCGCTTGTGCAGCGTGGCCGGATCATAGCTACCGGTTATCACCGCGCAAGCGGGTTGCCCCACGCGGAGATCGAATGCCTCATGGCCGCGGGCCATCGGTCGCTCCGATCAACCACTCTTTACGTCACTCTGGAGCCATGTTCCACGACTGGCCGCACGCCACCCTGTACCGAGGCCATCGCGCAATCGGGCGTCACGCGAGTCGTCATCGGAGCGACGGATGTGAATCCAGCCCATGCCGGCCGGGCGGTGCGCAAGCTGAAAGCGGCCGGCATCGAAGTGACAAGCGGCGTTCTCGCCGAAGAATGCAGCCGGCTGAATGAGGCGTTCAATAAATGGATCGTGACGGGTCGGCCGTTCGTGATCGCAAAATGTGGAATGGGCCTCGATGGCCGCCTGACGAGATCGCCTCACGAGAGCCGCTGGCTGACGAGTGCGGCTTCGCGGCGGCACGCGCGGAGGCTGCGGGCCCAAGTGGACGCGATCGTGATCGGGGCGGAAACCCTCCGCCAGGACAACCCGCGCCTAACGACTCGGGGCGTCGCCGGCGCAAGGCAACCGTGGCGAGTTGTTATTTCCCGTTCAGGCAAACTTCCGCGCGGGGCCCACTTTTTTACCGATCGCTTCGCCAGCCGGA
Organism: Chthoniobacterales bacterium; assembly: GCA_038253875.1. Taxonomy (GTDB): domain Bacteria; phylum Verrucomicrobiota; class Verrucomicrobiia; order Chthoniobacterales; family UBA10450; genus Palsa-1392. Next base: position 2,235 of record JBBSGS010000151.1, on the reverse strand, counting down.
CGCTGGTCTATTTAGGCAAAACCCTCCCCGCGGTGTTGGCTGATCTGGGGCGCAGGGAAATCACCAGCGTCCTGATCGAAGGCGGAGGCGACGTGCTCGGGCAGGCCTTCGACGCGCACCTCGTTGACAAAGTGCAATTTTACCTGGCCCCAATTCTGACGGGCGGTCCCATCCCGGCGGTGGGTGGGAAAGGAGCCGGCGCGACGCATTTCGGCGCGCTTCTGACATCAGTGCACTGCTCGCGCATTGGCTCCGATCTCTGCCTCAGCGGTTACCCGAGATTGATTCACGAGGGGCATGAATAGTTTGCAGGCGCTCCCGTCTGAAATTAGGGTTTTATTGGGGAAAGGAGGTGAGTATGAATCTGAAAAAAATTCTTCTGATTGCCGCGGTCGTCGGAGCCTTCGCATTTGTTGCTGCGCCCAAATCTGAGGCGCACGTTTCCATCGGCATTGGGCTGGGGTTTCCGATCGCTTATCCTGTGGTCGGTTACGGTTATCCGTACTCGTATGGGTATCCATACTACGGGGCTTACGGTTACAATGGATACAGGCGGCCGTTTATTTATCGGCGACCGGTGGTTGTCATACGCAACGGGCACCGCTTCTTCCGTCATCGTTAAGCGGAGGGCCGCGGTTTCGCGATAGCTTGGAGATCGGCAGCTTCGAGGAATCCCTCGAGCTGCCGAATTCTCGTCGGGTGACGCATTTTGCGCAGCGCTTTCGCTTCGATTTGGCGGATGCGCTCGCGCGTTACTCGAAATTGCCGGCCCACTTCTTCGAGCGTGCGGCTGTAGCCATCGACCAGACCGAACCGCTGTTCAAGCACCTGACGTTCGCGGTCGGTCAACGTTTCGAGCACATCTTTGATTTTCTCTTTTAAGAGCGCGATTGCCGTCATGTCGCTTGGGTTATCGGCTGATTTGTCCTCGATGAAGTCGCCAAAGTTTGTTTCTTCGCTCTCGCCCACCGGGGACTGCAGCGAGATCGGTTGCTGCGCCATTTTCAGGACAGCACGCACCCGATCGACCGGCAGCAGGATTTCCTCCGCCACTTCTTCCGGCGTGGGTTCGCGTCCGTATTCCTGCAGCAACTGCTTCTGCACCCGCATCAGTTTATTGATCGTCTCGATCATGTGCACCGGAATGCGGATGGTCCGGGCTTGGTCCGCGATGGAACGGGTGATCGCCTGCCGAATCCACCACGTCGCGTAGGTGGAAAATTTGTAGCCGCGGCGGTACTCGAATTTCTCCACCGCTTTCATCAGTCCCATGTTGCCTTCCTGTATCAGATCGAGGAAGGAGAGGCCGCGGTTGGTGTATTTCTTCGCGATGGAAATGACCAGCCGGAGATTGGCTTCGACCATTTCTGTCTTGGCGCGGAGCGCTTTGCGGAGCCAATCCCGCAACTCGCGATAACGCTCATCGAATTCGGCGAGGGAAAGCCAGAGCGTGGTCTCAATGGCGCGCAGTTTTTTTTGCAGGGCATCCTTTCCGCCTCGTGCGGCTCGATTTTTCGTTTCCTCCTGCACACTGCGAAGCAGCGCAAAATGGGAATCGGCAAGATGAACAAATTCCTCCGTCACTCGCTGCTTGAAAAAGAATTGGGGATAAAGCTCCTGCAGTCTGGCTACGGCCTTCTCGAATTTTTTCGTTTCCGCCGGGTCGCGGTGTCCGCGCTGCGTCAGTTGCCCGTACTGCCGCTCGATCTCGCCGCTCATCTTCCCCACTTTTCGGCAAAGACTCGGCAGCGCCTTCATGTAACGCTCGCGGCTCTCGATTTTCTTATCGAGAATCACGCGATCAAAACGCTCGCCACCTTCAACCAGTTTGGCCGCCAGCTCGAGATGGGCGCGAGCGACGAAACCGAAACGGTTGACGTGGATTTGCACCATCGACTCTGCTTCCTCGATGCGCTTGGAAATTTCCACCTCTTGTTCGCGCGTGAGTAACGGCACCTGGCCCATCTGCTTGAGATACATCCGCACCGGGTCGTCGAGGATGTCGAGCTTGGGCTCGGGCTTTTCTTCTTCCTCCTCGCTCTCTTTCCTTCCGTCCTTGAAGCGGTCGACCTCGGAGGCTTCGATGATGGAGATCTCGAGCTTGCGCAGGCGCATCAAGATCACATCCAACTCGTCGGCATCGGTCACCTCCGCGGGCAACGCTTCGTTCAAGTCATCGAAGGTGAGATACCCCTGCTCCTTCGCGAGTTGGATCAACTCCCGAATACGCGCTTG
>JBBSGS010000150.1:0-6694 GCA_038253875.1 Chthoniobacterales bacterium | reverse complement strand
GTGAGTCAGGATCCCGAAGCAGTCGCCGCGCGGATTCAACGCGGCCTGAAGCCGGGCGCGATCGTCCTGCTCCACGAAGGCCATCGCATCGCAGGCGATCCGGATTTTCACCCGCGCTGCCTCGAACTCACGCTTAGGGCGCTAGCGCAGGAGGGTTATCGCTGCGTGCTGCCGGCGCCGGAGCAGTTGCGGCCGTGCGCCGACGAAAAATGAAAAGGTGATTGTTGAACGGCGTGCGCCCCCAGAGCGGCTCGATCGTCCGACTCCATTCGTTAGGCGGAAAAGCCGCAAAGATTTTTTCCCGGGTCGGAAAATGAAGCGGCGCGCGGATGTTCCAGGCAATGAGTTGGGCAAAACGCTCGGCCAAATGCGTCAACCAAAAGCGGAAATTCCCGTCGCGCGGACAATCCCGAATGACGAGCATCCCGCCGGGCGCGACCCGCGGAAGAAGCCGTTCGAAGAGACGCGCCTGTTCGTTAGGCCGAAGGTAGTGGAGGAGATCGAAGAGGGCGAGATTGCCACTCTGCTCGAGAGGATCGCAGGCATCCTGTTGCAGAAACTCAAGCTCGCGGTAGCCGGCGCGGGCGACCGTTTGCGCGCGGGCGATCTTCCGTTCGTCGCGATCGAGCCCAACTATGCGCGGCTGGAAGTTTCTTTCGCGAAGATAAAACCCGAGCAATCCGACACCGCAGCCGACATCGATCACTGCTTCGTGCGAATCCTGCAACAAAGCGAAAGCCGCCGGAAAAACGGGATCGCTCCGCAGTTTCCTTCCCACATAGAGACGCAGCCAAAGCTCGCCGAAACGCGCCGCCACCCGGGCACAGGCGCGCTCATGTTCGGCGGAGGCAGCATTCCCGTTTATCATTGCGTGGCTCTTTCGCGCTGACAGATTCCTTGTGCAAATGACCGGCCTTTTCTCCGCTTACAAGGTCGAGCATTTCTTCGACGAAATGTTTTCCGCGCCGGGCGTGGCGCGACCGCATTACAGGAGGTTGCTCGAGAGCTTCAAGGAAATGGGCGCGGCCGATTTCGAACGCAAACGCAATCTCGCGGCAACTTCGTTTTTGCAACAAGGCGTCACTTTTACGGTCTACAACGACGATCGAGGAACGGAGCGCATTTTTCCATTCGATCTCATCCCGCGCATTATTCCGGCGCGCGAATGGGAACTGATCGAGCGCGGGCTGGTGCAGCGAATCACCGCGCTCAATCTTTTCCTCCACGACGTTTATCACGGCCAGAGTATCCTCCGCGACGGCGTGATCCCGAAACGGATCGTTTGGGAAGCGACGAATTTCCGGCCGGAGTTCATGAACTTCGATGTCCCGCGGAATATTTACATCCACATTTGCGGGACCGATCTGATTCGCGATCAGGAAGGGAATTATCTCGTGCTCGAGGACAACGCGCGCTGCCCCTCGGGCGTTTCCTACGTGCTCGAAAATCGGCAGGCGATGAAGCGCATTTTCCCGCCGCTTTTTTCCGAATACCGAGTCCGGCCGGTGGAAAATTACGCGCGGGAACTGCTCAATGTCCTGCGTTACATCGCGCCTGCGGATCGCGAGGAGCCGACCGTGGTGCTGCTCACGCCGGGCGTTTATAACTCGGCCTATTACGAGCATTCCTTCCTCGCGCGTTCCATGGGGATTGAGATCGTGGAAGGCCGCGATCTGGTCGTGCAAGACGGTTGCGTTTTCATGCGCACGACCAAGGGGCTGCGGCGCGTTGACGTCATCTACCGACGAATCAACGACGATTTTCTTGATCCGCGAGTTTTCCGAAAAGACTCCGGACTCGGCGTGCCGGGCTTGGTCGATGCCTATCGCTGCGGTTGCGTCAGTCTCGCGAACTCGATCGGCACCGGCGTGGCCGATGACAAGGTCGTCTATCATTTCGTCCCGAAAATGATCCGCTATTATCTGGGCCAAGATCCGATCCTCGGAAACGTGCCGACCTATCTGGCCTCCGAGCCCAACGATTTAAGTTACATCCTCGAACATCTGCCGGAGTTGGTTGTGAAGGCGGCGAATGAGAGCGGCGGTTACGGCATGTTGATCGGCTCGCAAGCGAGCGCGGTGGAACGGAAGGACTTCGCGGCACGGATCAAAAAAGATCCGCGCAATTACATCGCGCAACCGATCGTGGCGCTCTCGCGTTCGCCGAGTTTCTGCGATGATTCGATGCAAGGCCGGCACGTCGATTTGCGGCCTTACATTCTCTACGGCGAAAAGGTCACGATCATTCCCGGCGGCCTCACAAGAGTGGCTTTGCGCGCCGGTTCGCTCATCGTGAATTCGTCGCAGGGCGGCGGGAGCAAGGACACCTGGGTGGTGGACGATGAAGAGGACGAGAAGCCGGTAGAGATCCGCTCGCGCTCCCAATCTCAATCCCAGTTGCAGTCGATGGCCTGAGTTCGCGTCATGCTGAGCCGCGTCGCAGATTCCCTCTACTGGATGAGCCGCTACATGGAGCGCGCTGAAAACGACGCCCGTATTCTCGACGTAAACTTGCAGCTCCTTCTCGATCTCGGCGGCGAGGCCGATGCCATGCAGCATTGGGCCCCGGTCATCGCCTCGCTCGAGGAAACCGATCTTTTCGATTCACTCTACGAAGCCGCCGATGAAGCGTCGGTGACCGAGTTCCTCACCCTGCAGAACAAAAACCCCAACTCGATCGTCTCCTGCCTCACCCTCGCGCGCGAGAATGCCCGGACGACGCGCGAACAGATCTCGAGCGAGATGTGGGAAGAGATCAACCGGCTCTATCTTTTCGTGCAGAGCGACGCTGCGCGGAAGCTGTTGCTCTCGAGTCCGCACGAGTTTTTCAAGCACGTCATTACGGGCTCGCATTTGTTCCAAGGCGTCACGGATTCGACCATGACGCACGGTGAAGGCTGGGATTTTATCCGCATCGGGACGTTGCTGGAGCGGGCCGACTCCACCTCGCGCATCCTCGACGTGAAGTATCACATCCTGCTGCCCTCAGGCGAGGACGTGGGCGGAAACGTCGATACCATTCAATGGATGGCGGTCCTGAAATCGTGCAGCGCGCTCGAGGCCTATTGCAAACTTTACGTCAGCCAGGTGGCGCCCTGGAAGGTCGCGCAATTTCTCATTACCCATCAGGAGTTCCCGCGCTCGATTCGTTACTGCATCGACTCGCTCGATCACGCTCTCCATCGCATCTCGGGGGTCGATGAATCGCGCTACGCCAACGAAGCAGAGCGGCTCTCAGGGCGGCTGCGCTCGGATCTGGATTACGTGACGATCGGAGAGATTTTCGAGTTTGGATTACACGAATATTTAACCCAAATCCAGGAACGTCTGGTCGAAGTAAGCAACGCGATGCACGCGACCTACTGCGCGACTCTCCCGTAACGCAGGCATCCTGCCGGATCAAGGCGCAAGCAAACCAGCGTACCAACGGATCAGTTGCGCCCCAAAAAACATCCACACAACCGCGCCGAGCGCGAGATAGGGGCCGAACGGAATCTTCGCCGACCAGGCGCGTTTGCCGAGCGCCATTGTCGTTAGGCCAATTATGGAACCGGCGAGCGAGCCGGCGAAAACACTGAAGAGGACCGCGCGCCAGCCGAGAAAAGCGCCGATCGCGGCGAGAAACTTCAGGTCGCCGCGCCCCATTGCTTCGCGCGGGATCTGCAACTCGCGCACCACTCCGGAAATGCGGTCGACGGAATCGAGCGCAAAGATTTCCTGCGCAATCGTTAGGCGATTGTAATGCAGCTCCAATGTCACGTTTTCGAATCCTCGCGCGTCGACCTTTGCCTCGTCGCAGTGGAGGAGCATGCGATCGCTCTCCCGCGCGAAATGATCGCTCCAAAGACCGCGTTCTTCGCCGACCACAAACTGCGCGTCGTCGCCGGCCCGCACCCAACTGAACGGCGTCCCCGCCTGCAGGCGAATGCGCTTTTTCCCGAAGGCTTTTTTTCCGCCTTCGAGCACGAACCAAAGAAGAGCGTAACCGAGCGCCGCCGCGCCTAACGACCGGGCGAACGCAAGCAGTCGGGATTCCTGCTCCATCAAAGCCGGCACCGCCACGCTCGCCAGGACGCCGGCAATCGTGCCGCCAATCGTGACCTCGTCGGGAATAATGAAATGCGCAAAATCGATAAAAGTCGCGACGACCAGGAGAGCGACGAAAAGCCAGTAAACGAGCGCGATCTGCCAGGGGAAGAAGATCCAAACCGCAAGGAAAAACACGGCCGTAAGCAACTCCACGGCGAAGTAGCGAAAGGCGATTTTGCTCCCGCAGTTCGCGCATTTTCCGCGCAGAAAAAGCCAGCTGAGAAGCGGGATATTTTGCTGCCAGGGGATCGGTTTTTTACAAGACGGGCAAAACGAGCGGCGCGGCTCATTGATCGAGAGATCGAGCGGCAACCGATAGATGCAGACGTTCAGAAAGGAACCAATGGCCGCGCCCAGGACGAAGGCGAAGAGGCGGAAAAGCCATTCGTAATCCGCGGTTGTTTCCACTCGTTATGCGGCAGCATCGCGGGCCGCTTTGCGCTGCATAAACCAGGCGATCCAGATGCAGCTCTCGTAGAGCAGGCACATCGGCAGACTCATGGCGACGAGTGTGAGCACATCCGGTGTCGGGGTAATGATGGCGGCGAGAATGAAAATGAGCACGATCGCGTAAGGCCGGGTACGGGCCATGAATTGATAAGTGACGAGGCCGAAGCGAACAAGCGCGAGGACCACCACGGGCAACTCAAAAGCAAGCCCGAAGCCGAGGACGAAACGGGTGACGAAGGAATAATATTCCTGCACCGTCCAGGTCGGGATCCAGCCTAACGACTGGGTGTCGTGGAAGAAAAAGAGAATCGTTTTCGGGAGGAGCCAAAAGTAGCAGCAAGCCACGCCGATGAGGAAGAGCGCGAAGCTGACGAAGATCGCCGGGAACATGAAACGCTTTTCCACCGCGGTCAGCGCCGGGAGGACGAACTGAGCAAGGAAATAGAGCAGGAGTGGGAAGGAAATAACGATCCCGGCGTAAAACGCGAGGTGAAACGAGATCGTGATCGAATCGGTGATGCCAAGCGCGCGCAGGGCGCTCACCTGGCCGCCGATTTCATGGAGCGGCCGTTGCATCACCAGCACCAATCGCTGCCGAAAGGTGAAGCAGGCCACCATCGCCACGATCATGGTGATGGCCATTTTCACGATCGTCCAACGCAGATCCTCGAGATGCTCGAGGAACGGTTTTGAGCTTTCGCTCTCTGGGGATTCGCGAAAAGCGAAAAGGTTGCGCAACTTCATTTCGTTAGGGAAAAATCTCGCCCTGCGCGACCAGGCGCGCCCAGATGCCGAGCGTATTCGAGTCCCGGATCTCGCCGTCGGCAATCATCTCGCGGAGGACGTCGGCGCTAAATTCGCGGCAATCGAGGATCGCCTCCGTCTCGTCATGCTGCGCGCCGCCACCACTCCGTTCCACCGGTCGCGCGAGGAAGAAATAGCAAAGCTCATCGGTAAAACCGGGCGAGGAGAAAAAATAGCCTAACGACATCAGCTCCGCTCCAGTTGCGAGCTCGTAGCCGGTCTCCTCGCGCAATTCCCGCCGCGCCACCTCACATCGCGTCTCTTCATCCGGTTCCAGCGAGTCGTCGATCTGCCCCGCGGGAAACGACCAGATGGCCGCGCGAATGGGAATGCGTTCCTCGCGGATGAGGACAAACTTTCCGGCGCGCGTGAGCGGGGCGATGACGACAGCCGGTTTGCGGTGCACCACCGACCATTTGCGCGGCTCGCTCTGCGTGGGCGTGCGCACTTCGTCCGTGGCCACGGTCAGATGAGGCGTCTGGAAATGCGTTTCGCTGGCCATGGTTTCCCAGCCGTCGCGGTCGCGCACGAGGTTGCTCTTTTGCACGCGGGGAAGTTATGGACGGCGTTGCGAAAAGCGAATCGCGTGTGGCGCGGCTCTCTGACCCGCAGAGGGCGATGTGGTGCTGCGCTTTCCTCTGAGACGTCGCGCGCCGGCCGGGCGGGTCAGAGACCTGCACTATATTTCACTGCGACGTATTTCGTTTCCGGGAGGATGAATTTTCGCAGCTCCAATTCGACCCGCGCGATTTCGAAACGTACGAGCAGATGCTCGGCCATGGCGTGGGCCAGCGTCTCGATCAGCCGATCGGCGCGGCCGCGCACGAAGCGCCGCAGCTCTTCGCAAACCGCCGCGTAATCGATGGTGCGATGCAGTTCGTCGCCGAGATCGCGGAAGCTGCGGCGCGGCTGCAGGCGCAGCGAAACGGTGAGACGCTGCGCCGCGGCGCGCTCTTCCTCAGGCACGCCGACGCGCGCGAAAAGTTCCAGTTCTTCGATCCGGATTTCATCGGGCGAAGGCGCGGAGTCGAGGAGGTTCTGCAATTCACCCAGATCGCGGACCATGACGTCGGGATGCGCGCGGCTTAGTTTTTCGGGCGAGTCGAAACCGGTCAGGGCCGCGATCGCCATTACGCCGCTCCGGCGCGCGATCTCCACATCGTGGACTGTGTTGGCAATGAAAGCTGTTTCGGCCGGGACGAGACGGTGCACCGCTAGAATCTGGGCAATCCGAGTCGACTCATCCGGTCTCTCGATGTAAGCCTGTTCGAAAAAATGCGCGACGCCTAGACGGGCAGATTGGTCGGCAAAGTAGAGGCCAGTAAGTGTGCTCAGCAAAAAGACGCGCCGCC
>JBBSGS010000149.1:0-6703 GCA_038253875.1 Chthoniobacterales bacterium | reverse complement strand
CCAGGTTTATCCGCTGCATCTCCGCCGGATCCCGCGGCGGAAGTTTCGGATGGTCCATCACTGAGGCGAACCGCTGTTTCCGCCGCGCGTAGACCGCGGGAGACCAGGCGCCGCAAATATCTCCGGCGCCGATCCGATCCCCGCGGCCGAGCAGCCCGATCGCCCAGACTACCTCCTCCAGGCTGAAGCGCCCGTTCTCCCAATTCGTTGCCGCTTCCTCCGCGCGCAGACAATCAAGATCAACCGTCACGTAAACCCTGGCCGCGCCAAGTTGCCTAACGAATTCGGAAAACTTCTCCCGCCAGTTGTCCCGCAGAATCGCGCCGCGTCGCGCGCGATCTTTCCCCGGGCGATCATCCGCCCACGGATGCACTTCCAGTCGGCCGGCTCGCTCCGCGCGGTTGTTCCCAAAAATCCGCGCTGGCCACCAGCACTCGAAATTCCCGCAACCCCAGACACTCACCTTTTCTACGTGCGGCCATTCGAGCGCACGGTTGACCCAGCTGCCGCAACCCCATCGCGGCGGCCGCACATCCCAATCGGGATGATTATCGAACGACACCACCGTCGTTAGGCGCGCCTGCCGGCCCACCCACAATGCCGTGAGGTGGTGAAAATCTCCCGAGCCATAAACGAGGAAGGGCGGCAGCGTTTCACCCAGCGCGCGATCGAAGGCGGCGACCTCGCGTCGCGGCGCGGAGAAGCGCAATCGCGGTCCCCACCCCCGGAGATCGCACGTGGGCAGGTCCAGATCCATCGGCCAGGCGCCGTCGAGATCGAGGTGCAAAACTTCCTCCGGCCCTTCAATCATGTGAGAAATACTCATTCCGAGGCGCGCAGCCTTTCTCCGTCAAGCGATGCAACAGTGCGATGGCGAAAAAGACCGGAAATCGAAAACCAAACGGCAAGAACAACGACCGCGATCTGTTTTGCCGGGTGCAGGACGCCTTTCGGGTCGCCGCGCATAAGACCTCGGCCGTGCTCGGCAGTGCCTGGGCGTTCATGGCCGCCGTGGCTGTCATCGTGATTTGGGCGCTCACCGGCCACATTTTTAAATACTCCGACACCTGGCAGCTGATCATTAACACCGGCACGACCATCGTCACCTTCCTGATGGTCTTTCTGATTCAAAATACTCAGAACCGCGACTCGAAAGCGGCACAGCTCAAGCTCGACGAACTGATTCGCAGCGTCTCCGGCGCGCGCAATAAAATGATGGACCTGGAGGGGCTGACCGACGAGGACCTGAATGATTTCCAGAAGGAATTCAAGCGCCTGCGGAAAACCTCGGAAGAAACCGAAGAGGCCGTTTCCAAGATCGAAAAGAAAACCAATTCAGCTTGAAGTCCGCGCCTCGCCCCGGCGGATAAAGCGGGGACCGGCAGGGCAAAGCCTGAGCAGCTCGCAGTTTCTGCAATCGGGCTTGCGCGCGAAGCAGCGGCGGCGCCCGTGCCAGATGAGCCAGTGGCTCCAATTCGTCCAATGCTCGCGCCGAATAAGCTTCATCAGGTCCTGCTCAATTTTTACCGCATCGGTCTGCTTCGTTAGGCCGAGGCGCTGCGAGAGTCGCGCCACGTGGGTGTCGACGACGATGCCTTCATCTTTTTGAAAGGCATTTCCCAGGACCACGTTCGCCGTCTTGCGACCCACTCCCGGGAGTGCGTGCAGCTCGGCCATCGTCTCCGGCACGTTGCCCCCGTGTCCGTTTTCGATCGTCGTAGCCGCAGCGCGAATGCTCCTCGCTTTGTTCCGAAAAAAGCCGGTCGATTGAATTGCCCTCTCCAGCTCTGCCGGTTGCGCCCTCGCGAAATCCGCCGCGGAACGATAGCGCGCGAAGAGCACGGGCGTGACCAGATTGACGCGCTTGTCGGTGCATTGCGCGGAGAGAATGGTGGCGACGAGCAATTGCAGCGGCGTTTTGAAATCCAGCTCGCAATGCGCGTCGGGATAAACCTTCGGCAGGGCCGCGACCAGCCGCCGGGCCCGCTCAAGCCGCGTCATTGCCTAACGACCCATCACGGTGACGTCGCCGCCAGCGGCGCGCCCTGCCCCAGAGCGCGTTTCCCTGCCTAACGAGACGCCGCGCCCACACAAATTCAGTCGCGAGGATGGCGAGCCCGAGCGGCACCACGATGACCGCCGGCCCGGGCAAGACGAACAATGCCAGACCAAACAAAACCACCGTACCGCCGACGACCGCGACGATCAATTTGCGGATCCGCGGCCGCTCGGCGAGGCCGAGCCGATCAACCCAGCGGCGATACCACTTCACGGAGTTTCGAGCGTTAGGGCAGGCGCCGGCGAATCGTCGAGGAATGGCGCGAGCCGTTGCTCGAGTTGCGGCGGCACGTGCGCCACGAGCGAAGTGAAATCACCCTCGTAGTGCACCTCGAGGACATGGCCGATGCGATGCACCTCGGCCAGAAGCGCCGCCTCGCTCACCGGCACGCGATAGCGCGCGCGCAGTCGCCAGGAGGAGAGCGCGCCTTGCAACGCCGGCACCAGTTGGTCGAGACCAGTTCCGATGCGGGCTGAGATTGCGACGCTGCTTGGAAATTTCTCCCGATAAACACTCACCAACTCCCGGTTTTCGAGCAGGTCAATTTTGTTGAAAATCATCAGAGTCTGTTTGCCGTAAGCGCCCAGTTCTTTGATCACGGCATCGACCGCTTCCATCTGTTCTTCCACGCGCGGATGGCTCAGATCGACCACGTGGATGAGCAGATCGGCCTCGACCACTTCTTCAAGCGTCGCCTTGAACGACTCGATCAAAGTATGCGGGAGGTTGCGCAAAAAACCGACCGTGTCGGTGAGGAGGAGCCGCTGTTTGTTAGGCAAAACGAAACTGCGCGTCGTCGGATCAAGGGTGGCGAAAAGTTTGTCCGCGGCGAGAACGCCGGCGCCGGTGAGCAGATTGAGCAAGGTGGATTTGCCGGCGTTGGTGTAGCCGACGACGGCGGCGACTGGCCATTGGTGGCGCTTGCGTCCCTGGCGCTGGATGCTGCGATGTTTGCGCACGTCCCGCAGATCGCGCTCCAGCCGGGCGATCCTTTCCTGCACCCGGCGGCGGTCCACTTCGAGCTGCGTTTCGCCCGGTCCGCGGGTGCCGATGCCGCCGGTTTGCCGGGAAAGGTGCGTCCACATTCTCGTTAGGCGAGGAAGCAGGTACTGCAGTTGCGCCAGTTCGATCTGCAGGCGGCCCTCCCGGCTGCGCGCCCGTTGCGCAAAGATGTCGAGGATGAGCTGCGTGCGATCGAGCACCTTGCGGGCAAAGAGGTGTTCCAAATTCCGGCCCTGCGCGGGCGAAAGTTCGTTATCGAAAATCACCGAGGTCACCTGTTGATCCTGGAACGATTCCTTGATCAACTCGGCTTTGCCTTTGCCGATGTAGAAAGGCGCGGTCGGTTTCTGCAATTTCTGCGTGACCCTGTCGACGACGTAAGCGCCAGCCGATTCGGCAAGCTCGGCCAACTCGTCGAGCGAATCGCGCAGATCCCACTTCGAAACACCTTCCTTTTCGAGGCCGATGAGCAGAGCGCGTTCCTGCCTCCGATGCGGCTGAGTGACGATCATTCAGCGGGGGCAAAAGAGCGCGCGGCTTTTTGCAGGATCCAATCGACGGCTGCTTCGTGGTCCTTCAATAGAGAGAGATTCAGCGGCTCAAAGTTAGTTTGGCGCCGAAACCAGGTCAACTGTCTTTTGGCGTAGCGGCGGGTCGCCTGCTGAATCGCGGCGATGCATTCCCCCTCGTTTATTTCACCCGCGATGAGCTGATGAATCTGCTCCAAGCCGAGTGTCTTCGCAGCGATCGCGCTCAGCTGTTTAATCGCTGCCACTTCCCTAACGACACCGTCGCGAAACATTTCCTCCACCCGGCGATCGACGCGGGCGTTCAGTTCGGGGCGATCGCGAAAAACAAAAACGCCGGGAGCCGGTGCCCCCTCGCCCTGCCATTGCGAACGTTGCGCCGAAGGCGGCGCACTGGTTTGCGCGAAAATCTCCAGAGCCCTAACGAGACGGCGTTTGTTCCGCCGATCGATCTTGTCCGCGCCTAACGGATCGACCGTAGCCAGGCGTTCGTTCAGCTCTTCGAGCGAAAGTTGGTTGAACTGTCCGCGCAAGCTCGAATCCACCGGCGGCAACTGCGCCAACCCATGGGTCAGCGCTTTGAGGTAAAGCCCACTTCCGCCGACCACGAGCGCGGGCTTTCCCCGCCGATTGATTTCGGCGATCGCGCTCCGCGCCAGCTCGCGAAATTTCGCCGCGCTCATCTCTTCTGTGAGTGGCGACGCGCCGATCAAATGGTGCGGGATTTTGCGGAGAAGTGCCTCGTTAGGCTGCGCCGTGAGCAGCGGGAAACCCTGGTAAATCTGGAAGGCGTCCGCGCTGACGATCTCTGCGCCCAACCGTTCCGCCACGTCAGCGGCCAATTCCGATTTCCCGCTCGCGGTGGGTCCGACTATGAAGAAAGAATATTTCACCGCAGAGATCGCAGAGATGATGAGTTCAATTCCTTCAGACTCAGCGTCCTCAGCGTTCTCTGCATTTTAAAAAAAGAAACCGGGAGATCAGCAGCAAGTTCGCCGCCCGATCTCCCGGTTGAAGCCAGATCAGAATTGCCTAGTCGCGCGAATGGCTGTCGGATTTCGCGCCGCTCACCACCAGCTTGCGGCCGAGGAATTCCTTGTCGTGCAATTCCGCGACGGCGCGCTTCGCCTCTTCGATCGATTGCATCTGAACGAAGGCGAAACCTTTCGAGCGCTCGTTGTGTTTGTAGGTGACGACCTCCGCGTTCTGCACCTGGCCGACGCCGTTGAAGAGATCGAACAAATCGCTCTCGCTCGCATCGAAGGAGAGGTTGCCGACATAGAGGCGCGGCGTCGTCACTTCGACCGACTCCGGTTTGCGCGGAACGCGCGGGGATTGCGGCGAACTGTTGCGCACGGCCGAAGAGCCGTTAGAGCCCGTGGTCGAGCGGGAGGGTCTCGTGGCGGGGGTGGTATCGGCGCCTCCGAAGAAGGCCGTGATCTTTTGCCAGACGCTCTTTTTTGCGGGAGCCTTCGACTCCGCGCGGCTGTCGCGCGTATCGAACCGCCGGCCGGGTCCACTGCGGCGCGGGCGCCGCGAGTTTCTCCCGGGAGATTGAGATTTCATAATAGTCCTCAGTTTTTATCCAGTTACGTTGCGGGCGGAGCGCATCAAAAAATGATGCACGGTCCATGGCGCGCGAACCCGGTTGGGTCCAATCAAGCAGCTCCAGAGCAATCTGCGCAGCCGGAGGAAACTCCGCCTCATCTTGCCGAAAAACTCTTTCAGGCCTGCGCCTGTAAGCTTGCGATCTCCGGAGGGGCAAACTTGTCAGGTGGGACGTGCTTGCCTGCATCATTCTTTTCCAAAAAACCGGATGACCGCGGGAAGGAGGAGGAGACCTCAGCTTCCCGGCATCGGTGAATAACTATTCCCGAGTGGTGCGTAATGCAAGCTCGGAAGCAGAGGGGATGAACGCCGCGGCAACGCCGGTTCGATTTTTGAGCGGCGCAAGCCGCGCGCGGAGGGCCGCGCTTCTGCGCGTTCAGATTCTGGCGGCGGGCGTCGTTAGGCGCGACCTTTTATAGATGATCCTGGACATGCGGAAGCATGTCCCTCCACCCGAAAACGCTTTACGAGACGGTCCGCGGACCAGCGCAATACCCCGTGTTCAAGCGCGCTCGCAGTTGTCGTGGAACCACTCGATAAAACGCGGTAGACCCATCGCGAGCGAGGTCGCAGGGCGATAGCCGAGGAGACGCTGCGCCTTCGAAATATCGGCACAGGTTCGCGGCACGTCGCCGGGTTGTTCGGGCAGGTAATTGATCTTGGCCTTGCGTCCGATTGCCGCCTCGATCGCCGCGATCAGATCCTTCAGCGCGATCGTCTGGCTTTCGCCGAGATTAAAGATGTCGAACAAAGGACCCTCGTAGCCTAACGACGCCACCACGCCCTGAATAATGTCGTCGACGTAAGTGTAATCGCGCTGCGTGGTGCCGTCACCGAATTGGTCGATCGGTTTCCCGTTCCAGATCCGGCGCGTGAATTGATGGATGGCAAGATCGGGCCGCTGTCGCGGACCGTAAACGGTGAAGAAGCGGAGGGCGACGATCCGCATCTGGTAAAGATGGGAATAGGTCGAGCAGAGAAATTCGCCGGCGATTTTCGTCGCGGCGTAAGGACTGACGGTCTGCGTGAGGTGCAGATCTTCCGAGAAAGGAACCCTCTTCGCGAGACCGTAGACCGAGGAACTCGAGGCGAAGATAAAGCGCTTCAATCCAATCGCCCGCGCCGCCTCGAGCAGATGCAGAGTTCCACCTACGTTGGTATCATAATAGAGTTGTGCATTCCCGATCGAGGGCCGCACCCCCGCACGCGCGGCGAGGTGGATGACGATGTCTGATTGTCCGCTTTCGAAAACTTGGCGGACCTTTTCGGCGTCGCGCAGATCCACTTTGTACACGGTAATCTTCTCCGCCACCGCCGCGATGTTGTGACGTTTGATCTGCGGGTCGTAGAAATCGTTGAAGTCGTCGAGAATCGCGACCTCATGGCCCTCGTCGAGCAGCTTTTCGACGAGGTGCGAGCCGATGAAGCCGGCGCCGCCCGTCACGAGGATTTTCATTGCGCGAGCGTAAGGAGGATGTGGGAAGCGAGCAAGGAGAAGGTCGGCTTT
>JBBSGS010000148.1:0-6704 GCA_038253875.1 Chthoniobacterales bacterium | reverse complement strand
GACGACGCGGTCGCCATTCATCGCCGTGCCGGTGTTTTCCGCGGAGATGAAGACGTCGCCTTGATCGGAATTTTCGCGCACAAGAAAGCCGAAGCCCGCTTGGTGGACCTGCAGCTTTCCGGTGATGAGATCCGCCTCCTCGGGCAGGACGTAGCGATTCTTGCGGATGCGCGCGATGTCGCCGCCCCGCTCGAGTTGCTGGAGCGCTTCCTGCAATTGTCCGCGCCCGTCGCTCTTGATTCCGAGTGCACGCGACAGCTCGATTTTGTCGAGCGGCCGGTATTTCGGGCCGCGCATGAGCGTGAGGATTTTATCTTTGGTACCGCTTTCCTTTTTCATCCGCGAATGGGCGAGTCTCGGAGAAAGCGGCGCGATTGAAAGCAGACATTTGCAGGCGTTAGGCAGCGGTCGAATAAATCGCGGTCTGTGATAGTCTTTTCTTTGATGACCGCGACCACCTGGAAAGTTGATGGAAACGTCATCGACCTAACGAGCCGCGGCATGATCATGGGGGTGCTCAACGTCACCCCCGATTCGTTTTCGGATGGCGGAGAATTTTTCGCGACCGAGGCAGCGGTCCAACATGGCATCGCGATGGCGCGAAGCGGCGCCGACATCATCGACATCGGCGGCGAATCGACCCGGCCGGGCGCGCGACCCGTTTCGCCTAACGAGGAACTCGAGCGCGTCCTGCCGGTCGTGCGAGCACTCGCCAAATCGGCCCAGGTCCGTCTTTCGATCGACACTTCAAAAACTGTGGTGGCGCGGGCGGCACTTGACTCTGGAGCGGTCATCGTAAACGACGTGACTGGCGGGCGAGGTGATGCGGAGATGTTCGCCCTCGCGGCGGAAAAGCGCGCCGCGTTTATCGTCATGCACATGCAAGGGTCGCCGCAGACAATGCAACTGAACCCGACCTACGGCGACGTCGTCGCGGAAGTGGCCGATTTTTTTCGACAGCAATTCGAGCTGGCGGTACGCTGCGGGATCGATCCGATTTGCCTCGCCTTTGATCCCGGAATTGGTTTTGGCAAAACCGTCGTGCAGAACCTCGATCTCCTTGCCAACCTCGAACGGCTTCGGGTTGACGACCGCCCGCTCGTGGTAGGTGTGTCGCGCAAATCGTTTCTCGGCAAAATCTCCGGCGCGCCGCTCGGGAAAACGAGCGCGACGGTGGCCCTCACCTCGCTCTTGCGCGAGCGCGGCGCGCAGGTTTTGCGCGTCCACGACGTAGCCGAAAATGCGGACGCCCTGCGCACGACTGAAGCTCTTCTCGCTGCAAACCAATGATGCCGGATATCACCCACATGTTCCTCGATAGATGGCGCAGCGCTGTCGAGATCGCGCTCTTGAGCGTGGGCATTTACTACGGCTACCTCTACTTCCGGGGCACGCGCGGGGCGAAGGTGCTGACCGGTCTGGCAATCGTTTTCCTCACCCTCACTCTCATCTCACAGCTCCTGAATCTTGTTGTCATCAGCTTCATCATTCGCAGTTTCTCGGTATTCATCGCGGTCGCCTTGGTAGTTATTTTCCAGCCGGAATTGCGCCGCGGACTGGCCGCGCTGGGCGGGCATCCGATTTTTTCCCTAACGAGTGAGAAGCGCGAGACGGTGCACGACCTCGCCGAGGTGGTGACGCAGCTGGCGAACAAACAGTTCGGCGCCCTCATCGCGATCGAACGCGACACTTCGATCAAGGTCTACGAGGAAACAGGCGTGATCGTGGATGCGGCGTTCTCGACGGAGCTGTTGCTGACGCTTTTTCACCCGAAATCAGCGCTGCACGATGGCGGGGTGATTGTGCGCAATGGCCGGATCGCGGCCGCCGCCTGCATCTTTCCCGTGAGCCAGCGCGAAACGCTCGATCGCAGCCTCGGGTTGCGGCATCGCGCTGCTTTGGGGATCACGGAAGAGTCGGATGCGGTTGCCATCGTCGTGTCGGAAGAAACGGGCGGGATCTCGATTTGTTACCGGAGACGAATCGAGCGCAATTTTACTCCGGAGAGTTTCCGGCAGCGCCTCGGTGAGGTGCTCCTCCATCGCAATTATGAAGAAGATGATTCTGAACAACTGGCGCGCGAAGCTGATCTCCCTCCTGCTCGCGACCGCGCTCTGGTACCTCATCAAAAAGAACATAGCAACGACTCCCTCGCCGTCTGAGCTCGAGGGGCGGCCGGTGGCCGAGGAGGTT
Source organism: Chthoniobacterales bacterium (assembly GCA_038253875.1). Lineage (GTDB taxonomy): Bacteria > Verrucomicrobiota > Verrucomicrobiia > Chthoniobacterales > UBA10450 > Palsa-1392. The sequence goes on along the minus strand of JBBSGS010000148.1, from coordinate 4,511 downwards.
CGTTAGGCTGTAGACGCCTCGCACTGAGAGGAGCGGGCGGACGTCAGTCTCATGCTTCGCAGAGCGAAGCGTCTACAATTAGCGCAGGAAGCGCGCGAGATTTTCTTCTTCCCACTGGCGCGCGCGGCGATATCGCGGAAACGCTTTTTCGCGGCGATTGAATTCCGCGGTGTGCACGCGGCGCCGGCCGGCGGAATCGGTTTCCTCCGGAACGACGGAGTGAAGCATCTCGTGGTAGAGCACATACTCCAAAAACCAGCGCGGCACGAAAGGCTGATCGAGAAGTGGATGAATGCGAATCACGCGATCCTCTTCCTGAATCGTGCCGAAGATGAAATACTCCTTCGGCCGCTGCCGCCGCCGGCGACCCCAGACAATATGGTAGCCGCGCAGACGGCTGCGGAAGTGCCGCGCATTCACGCGATCGAAAATCTGGCGAAGATCGAAATAGCGGCCTTCGTGGCGAAGATTCAGATGCCGCTGCATCGGCAGCGTCGGACGCGCCAGTTTTCGTTTCGTTTTTTTCGCCATCGGAAAATTCCGGCAAAGGTGAAGGAAATTTAGAAGGCTTTGACCGGCTGACAAGGTGGGGCGTTGAATGAATATCAACTTGGAATGTAAAACTATTGATGCGAGATGTTTATACGAGTCGAGACCTCTCTGAATATTCCGCCACTGGACTTCCCTCGACTCTTCGCCATCTTACGTGAGCAAGAGCAAAAAGCACACATCGATGACTCCGTTTCTCCGCAAGCTCCTCGGCCTCAACTGGCTCTTGCTCATCAACATTCTGGCGCTCGCCATTTTCGGGATCGTCGCGATCTACAGCGCCACTTACATGCGGCAGGACGCCACCGCGCTCGATTTCTGGCGAAAACAAGCCAACTGGGTCGCGGTCGGCTTCTTTGCTTTCATCGCCACCAGCCTGATCGATTACCGGTGGGTCAAATGGGGCGCGCTGCCGATGTATTTTGCCGGGTTGTGCTGCTTGATCCTGACCCGTTTCGTCGGGACGAAGGTCTACGGCGCGCGTAGTTGGCTCCATCTCGGGCCGATAAATTTTCAGCCGGCTCAGCTCGCGGTCGTGGCCGGTATTATGGTGCTCGCGCTTTTCCTGAGCCAATTCCGTCAGATGCACCCGATGCTGCGGCTGGCGCTTTGCGGAGCGATCGTGGGTGCCCCCAGTTTGCTCGTCCTGATGCAGCCGGACCTCGGCGAATCCATCATCTGGGGTCCGGTCATTCTGGCGCTGCTTTACGTCGGAGGTCTGCCGCTCCGTTATCTCCTTTCCCTCGTCCTTATCGTTCTCGCCTTTCTCCCCATCGCCTACACCGTTGTGCTCAAGCCTTATCAGCAAGAGCGCATCACTGCGTTTATCAATCCCGATATCGACCGCCAGGGTTCGGCGTGGGCGATCAATCAATCACTCATTGCGATCGGCTCGGGCGGCTGGTCGGGAAAAGGATTTAAAGCGCCAAACACCCAGATCGAGCTGGGATTCCTGCCGGCCACAGCCGTGCATAACGACTACATCTTCTCCGCCATCGGCGAGCAATGGGGCTTCGTCGGCGGCGTCATGTTGCTGAGCGCGTTTGCCCTGCTCCTCGTGACGTGTCTCTTCATTGCCTTTACGGCCGGCGACCTCTTCGGCACGCTCCTCGTCATCGGTATCACCACCCTTGTCTTCACTCATATTTTTCAGAACGTCGGAATGACGATTTCCCTTCTGCCGATCACCGGTGTGCCGTTGCCGCTGATCAGTTACAGCGGTTCCTTCGCGTTGATGATCATGTTCGGCCTCGGCATCGTAAACAGCGTTTGGGTTCACCGGAAAGTCCCAGCGCGTTGAATCACGGAGTGATTTGGCAACTCAGAGGCCGCTGAATGGATCACTCAGTCGCTCACTCATTGATTCATCAGGTTTTTCCTCCATATTCCCCGTCCCGATGTCGATTCTGATCAACTCTCTGCTCGTTTTTGAGGCGCTCGTCGCCCTGCTCATGATGTTGGTCATCCTGATGCAGCGTCCGAAAAGTGAAGGGCTCGGGGCGGCCTTCGGCGGCGGGGTCACGGAGAACATTTTCGGAGCGCAGACGACCAACGTCCTGACCACGGTTACGACCTGGCTGGCCAGCATCTTCTTCATCACAGTGCTGCTCTTGTCGGTTCTCTACGCACATAGGGGAGTCTCCAATTCTGATGTGCGCCGGGAATTGATGAAAACTTCTGCGGGCCAGAGAGCGACCAATCCGCTGCCCCTGAAAGCCGCCGCAAAGGGCGCCGCAGCCGACGCAAAAGCGCAACTGAATCCCGTCCCGAAAGGCAATGTACCGCCGGCAGGAGCGGCGGCGTCTCCCTCGGCTGCGGCTGCGGCCGTCGGAGTGGTGCCCGCTGGCGCACCGGTCGCGCCTCCGGCGACGGCGAGTCCCGCCGCGACCCCCTAACGATCGCTAAAAAGCTGGCGACTGAATGGACGAGAAACGTGCGCGTTTCACTGCCACGGTATTTTCGGACGCTTCGCCACGCACCGCGCGGCACGCGACTGAAGCTGCTGCGAAAATGGTTTGAATCCCGCCTCGGCGAGCCGACCCCCAGCACGGCGAAGGTCTGCGAGTTTCGATCGATCGAATCATACGAGGAGAATTACGCTGCGTTGGCGGCGCTCCTGGGAAAGTCGGGCAAAGCGCCCCCGCCTAACGAGACCGATTTTCTCCGCAGGATGCTCCATCGCCCGGACACATATGCCGGCGCGATTGGTCGGGACGATTACTTTTTCCTTACCGCCTTCGCGAGCATCCTCGCACCGCGCCGCATCGTCGAAGTGGGCACGCTCACCGGCTTCTCTGCGGCTATTCTCGCGGCCGCGCTTGAACGCCAGCATGGCCACGACGGCGGCGCGCGGGTCGACACCATTGACTCGCGCGAGCGATGCCTGATCGATGAAACCCGGCCAACCGGCTTCGAAATTGCCGAGTTGATTCCGCAGATCGCATCGATGGTCCAGCTCCACGTCCCTCATGATTCCATTCGTGTGCGCGACCTGGCCCAGCGCGACGAGTTGGAGCTGGTTTTCATCGATGCAAATCATGCCCATCCCCGGCCTCTGCTGGATTTGCTTCGCTTCGGGCCGTACGTGCGCAGGGGCGGCTGGATCGCGCTGCACGATATCCGATTGGGAACAATCGGCCGACAAACGCCTGGCCCTGGTCCGCACTCTTCTTTCGGCGCGGAATGGCTTTTCGATCACTGGCCCTTCCGGAAAATCAGCGGCGGAAATATCGGCGCGGTTCAGATTCCAGCTGATAAAAGCGCGCTCATTCCGTTTGCTCTTCGGCAAATGGCCCTTCCCTCCGAGATCACCGGCGCCCCCGGCTTGCGCACGCGCAGCGCCCTCCTGCAAACCCTCGCCGATCTTCTCTAAGTCTCATCATTAGCGTGCCGCGCTGACGTTGACCTTTTCGGCCGAGCCGCTAGCCTGCCGCCATGGTTGCCGATTCGATTGATCGCTTGCGCGCGGCTGTGCGCGACGTGCCAAATTTTCCCAAGCACGGCATCGTTTTCAAAGACATCACCCCGATCCTGATCGACGCCGCCCTCTTCCGTGAGTCGATCGATTGTTTCCTGGAAAGATGCCGGCTCCTCACGGTGGACAAGGTGGTGGGCATCGATGCGCGCGGGTTTCTTTTTGGTTCGGCGGTGGCTTACGCGCTCGGCGTCGGGTTCGTCCCGATCCGCAAGAAAGGAAAGCTGCCATTCAAGACCGCAAGCGCGGCCTATTCGCTAGAGTACGGCGACGCCGAAATGGAGATGCACGTGGACAGCATTGAACCGGGCGAAAAGATCGTACTCATCGACGACTTGCTCGCGACCGGCGGCACCTCTGCCGCGGCGGCGGCGCTCATCCGCAAAGCGGGAGGCGAATTGCTCGAAGCGCAATTCTTGATCGAGTTGGATTTTCTGGCTGGCCGTCCGAAGCTCGAGCCCACGCCGGTGGTTTCGTTCCTGAAATATTGAGACAGGATTAACCGGATTTTACAGGATTAGGGGAGAGAGCAGGACCGTTTCCCGACTCTTTAATCCCGAAAATCCTGTTAATCCTGTCAATGTTTCCCGCCCTGCACGGAAAGCTCCCAACGGTAGCCATCGGGATCATGAAACCAGATGCCCATGTGCTTCGAGCCGGGCGCTTCCGGCCCTATCTCGTCTCGCGGGTCTTCGACTTTCACCTTTTCCCTTTTCAGATGGGTGAGCGCTTTGCGCAGCGCGCTCATGTTCGTTAGGTGAAACGACATGTGGCCGATTGTTTTCGGCCGCGGCCTCCCCTTGTGCAGGGCGATGGTGACATTGGCGTTGCCGACCGCGACACCGCCCTCGAACTCGAACTGTTTCTTGAATCCAAGCGCGCGCTCAAACCATTGCGCGCTCTTCTTCGGATGAGAAACCGAAAGGCCGAAGTGTCCGACCGTGCCAACGGTGAATGGAACTTTCATGCTGTCACCTTAACTGCTTTT
>JBBSGS010000147.1:0-6716 GCA_038253875.1 Chthoniobacterales bacterium | reverse complement strand
TAAGTCGGCACGTCGAGGTCCTGGCCTTCGACGATGGTCGGTTCGCTTTTCTCGAAGCGCCCGCGCGTGACCGAATCGAATTGCATCACTTCCTGGCGCGCCGGCACGAACTTTTCCTTCCGCGGGTCCTGCGTTTTCGCGGGCGCGCGAACCGGCGAGGCGGATGGTTCTTTGAGCGGTGGCGCTTTCTTTTCTTTGCGCATCGGTGCAGGCGCGACGACGGCCGCAATCGGTTCGGCCTCAATCACCGGGTCGGCTGACAGCTCGTCGTCCGTTGCAGGCTCGGTGCTCTTAGTCGCTGGCTGGACTGAAGTCGACTCCGATCCCGCCGGAATGGTAACCGGCGGTTCAACCAAAGGGGGCGGCACCGCTGCAACCACCGGGCGCCGCCACGCCGGGGCAGGCATTGCCTCTTCTTTCGAAGCGATGGAACTAATCAGCGTCACACTCATCCGATTCCCCATCTTCCCGTCCACCGACGTGCCAAAAAGAATCTGGGTGTGATCCTCCACGTGCCGGCCGAGCTCCTGCATCACGATCTCGACTTCGGTCAGCGTCATCCCAGGACCACCGGAAATCTGCACCAGGAGGTGCCGTGTATCGGTCAGCATTTTGCCGCGATCCATCAGTGGATTTTTCAAGGCGAGGGCGAGGGCTTCGTGGGCGCGGTTGTCGCTGTCGGATTCGCCGTAACCGAAGAGGCAACGGCTGTCTTGGCTGCGCAAAGCGGAGAGCAATTCGTCGAAACCGATCTGGATCAAGCCCGGGCGCCTAACGACGTTGATGATCGCGCGCACGCTCTGGCTGATCGTGAGATCGGCGACGGCAAAGGCCTGGTGAATGCCGGCCTTGGGCAACACCATGTCGCCCATCCGGTCGTTCTCGAAACAGACAACGGCGTCGGCCAGTTGTTGCAGCTGGCGCAAGGCTTCGTTCGCCTGCGCGCACCGTCGCTTGCCTTCAAACGCGAACGGCAGCGTTGCAAAGGCCACGACCAGAGCGCCGCTCTCCCGCGCCATCTGCACCACGCACGGCGCCGCGCCCGACCCCGTCCCGCCCCCAAGACCAGCACAAACAAAAACCATCCGCGCGCCCTGCAGGGTTTCGCGAATTTCATCGGCCGATTCCTGCGCCGCATTGAAGCCGAGCTCCGGATCGCCGCCCGCGCCCAGCCCGCGGGTCACGGCGCGGCCGAGCTGCACTTTCTGCGTCGCCACGGAACTGGCGAGCGATTGCACGTCGGTGTTGGCGGCGATGAGATCGACGCGCTCCAGTCCGTCGAGGACAATGCGGTCGAGCGCGTTCGAACCGGCGCCTCCCACGCCGATGATTTTGATCGCGAGATCGTCTTCCTGTTTTTCCGGCAGACTGTAGTTACGGCTGAGCTGGATCATGTCGTTAGGCTTTCGTTAGGCAAAAAAGGAGCGCGAATAAATTTGTCATTCCGAGCTGCGCAGACAGCGAGGGACCTCACGGGCGGCGCGCGAGCCGCCGTGACAGCGCAACGTCCGGACCGTCCCGTGAGGTCCTTCGCCGCGCTGCGCCGGCTCAGGATGACAATGTGGGGAGGAGTGGAACTGCTTCATCGCATCCCTGAAAATAATTTTCCGAAAATTCCCCGGATGCCGGTGCGCGGCTGGCGATCGCCCTGCACCGCCTGGGCATATTTGATCAGACCGATCGCGGCGGCGAACTGCGGGTTCTCAAACGCACTCGTCAGGCCGGACATCGTCCGCGCATGGGTAACCCGCGCCGGAATCCCAAAAACATCTTCGGCCAGGTTATCGATCCCGTTGATCTGGCTGCAGCCGCCGGTGATGAAAATTCCTTCGCCGAGATAATCGAGGAACGGCTCCTCCTCGAGTTTGCGCTTGAGGAGCTCGAAGGTCTCGCGCAGGCGCATGTGGATGATGGTGTTGAGGGTCTCGCGCTCGATCTCTTTCCCCGCGAAACCGGAGTCGTCTTTCAAGAGCACGGTTTCGCCCGGGAGGCAGTTACCCAGCACGGTGCTGCCCTCCTCGATCTTGAGCTTATCCGCGCGGGTCATCGGGATGCGCAGCCCCATCGAGATGTCGTTCGTGATGTGATCGCCGCCGACTGCGAAGACGCCGCTCTGCTTCACCGCGCCATCGACATAGAGCACGTAATCGGTCGTGCCCCCCCCGATGTCGATGACGAGCGCACCGAGGCTTTTCTGGTGAGGCGTGAGCACGACCTGGGCGGAAGCGAACGCGGTGAAGACCACGTCCTCGACATCGAGTGGCAGTTCTTTGACGCAGCGGATCGTGTTCTGGATGCGCGTGCGCACGCCGTGAATGATATGGAAATCGGCCTCCAATTTTTGCCCTAACATTCCCGCCGGATTGAGAACGCCGTTCTGCCCATCGACGTGGTAATGCTGGATGATCGAGTGGAGAAAAGCGTTATGCGCCGGGATGCTGACCTCGCGCGCGTTGATTTTTACATCCTCGATATCCTGCTCATCGATCTCGTCGCGGTCGTCAGGGAGCGCGATGCAGCCGCGGTTATTGAAGCTCTGAATGTGCGCCCCGGTGATGCCGATGTAGACGCTGCGAATCATGATGTCGCTTTTCTCCTCGGCATCGACGACTGCCTCGTGCACGCACTTCATCGCCGTCTCGAAATCAACGATCTCGCCTTTGCGCACGCCGCGCGAAGGGGCCTGCCCGACGCCGAGGATCTTGATCGTGCCATCGGGCCGGCTCTCGCCGACGACGACGCAAATTTTCGAAGTTCCAATTTCCAAACCGACCATCAAATTGCTGCTAGCCATTACCGTCGCTTCCTTGGTTAAAACGCTGAAGTGGAACCGCCTTCCGCACCGGTAAGGGCGCGGCGGGGCGAGAGTGGAATTTCTGTACGCCGGGGCTGACGAGGGTGGCCTTCGGAATCGTCTGCTCGATCGGTTTCGCGCGCCGGACCTCCCGCTGATGCGACCCGGCCGGCACCGCTGCCTTGTGCGTCTCAGCAGCCGGCGTTGCCGCAGCTTCCGGGTCGGATTTTTTCTCCGCAAGAGGCTCGGGCACATCGCCGTCGTCCTCTAATTCGGAAATGATTTCCGCTGCCGGCTTGGTGAAGGTCACCGGAATATTGCGCGCGACGAGGAGATTAACTGTGCTGATCTGGCGCTTGGAATCGTCGGCATAAACGAGCAGCTGCTCGAGCCGCTGCATTTGCTGCTCCAGATCATCGAAGGCAAACATCACTTCCGTGTGGTTCTTATCCGCCACGAGCAGGCAATAGCCTTTCGAAACATCGACATCTCGAATCTGGAAACGCGTCTGCATGAAACTCGTTGTCGTGAGGCGAAGGAGGGCGAGCGCGGTTTTCGCTTCGAACGAGTTCACCGTTTTCCCGGGAACGAGCGCTTCGCTCGAACAACCGGTGATCAGGGGCAGCGCCAGATATTCCGGAAGCAATTTTTTCTCTTTCATGAGGATGCCGCGCACGTCCACGAGGAAGGCGGCATCGGAAGCGAAGGGATCGGCCACCGCTTTTTCGCTCGTGATCCAGGCGATCGGTTTGCGCTCCGTGATGTGGATGTCGATCTCGTTAGGCATGCGCCGTTCCACCTGCACCTCATCGACCTGGGGGAGCTGCTGCAGGCGGTCGTGGATCTGCGCGAGGTTGATCGAGAAGATGTTCAACCCTTCGGAAAGCTGCGCCGCCCGCAGCACCTGATCACGCGGCAGGGTGCCGTCGGTCTGGACCGCAAGTGTGCTCAAACGATAATCGGGATTCTCGAAGAAGAAGCGGTTCAACCCTTCGCGGACGCCGAAGTAAAGGCCGGCGCAAACCGCCACCCCGAGGACGACCTTGGAGGCGAGGACGAGGACGCGATGGTTGCGATGATGCGACGCGCGCTGCGAGCGCACCCGGACATCGAGCAGATGTTGCTGGCGGCGCTGGCGCGAGGTGGAGAGCCGCTGATTGTGCGGGCGCAGCTGTTTTTTTTCCTTCGTCGCACTCATTTCTTTTCGGGCCGCGCCGCGAGCGAGAGCTCGATGATGCGCGCGCAAAGTTGCGGATAGGAAATGCCGGCGACGGCCGCGGCGTCGGGCAAGAGACTGGTCTCGGTCATGCCCGGGATGGTGTTGAGCTCGAGGACGAAAGGCTCGTCCTCCGGCGAAAGTATGACGTCGACCCGGGAATAAACCTTGAGGCCGAGGGCGCGATGGGCGCGCAGGGCAAGATCTTGAATTGCGCTCGTTAGGGCAGGCGGAATGGCCGCGGGGCAGACATGCTCCGCGCCGCCACCGCCCTGCGGATTGAGAAACGGGTACTTGTCGTTGAAATCGTAAAACCCGCTTTTCGGAATGATCTCGAGAATCGGCAGGGAAAAGTCGCCGAGGACGCCAATGGTGAGCTCGCGACCGGGAATAAATTGCTCGATCAAAAGCTCATCGTCATACTCTGCCGCCGCGGCGAGGGCACCCGCCACCTCCGCCTCTTGCCTAACGATTTGAATCCCGACAGTCGAACCGTCCCTGGGCGGTTTTACAACGAAAGGCAAAGCCATCGATGGCCGCGTTCCAGCCCGAATCACTTCGGACTGCGGAGTGGAAACGCCGTGTTCGCGAAATTTCTGCTTGGACAGGATCTTGTCGAACGCAAGCCGGCTCTCTTTGATACCGTCGCCAGTGTAAGGGACGGCACGATTTTCAAGAATTTGCTGGAGTTGGCCGTCCTCGCCGAAGGTTCCGTGGATGGCTAGAAACGCGATATCGATCTGGTCGGGCAGATCGAAGTCCGGTCCCGGCACATTCACCTGCGTGACTTCCGCGCCTAACGAGCGCAAAGCCTTCGCCACGCCGGCGCCAGTCGCGAGCGAGACCTTCCTCTCCGAACCCGGGCCGCCTTTCAAAACCGCGATGTGCGCGCTGCGGAGATTCATGGGTAACGCACGCGTCTAGCGTGCCGGTCTCGGTGTCTCACCGAGACGAATTTTTGCTTTGTTTCAGTGATATCTGCAGCGTCCGAAAAGTTCGCGGCGGCGAGAACGCCGTCGCCAGCACGCGAGACGCGCGCGCTCCCCGGCGCCTGCGCCAAGGCTCTTCCGCTCATGCTTCCTCCCCCACAATTTGCACTTCGGTCTCCAATTCGATCCCACGCTTTTCCCAAGCGGCCGTCTTGATTCTGTCGATCAACGCCAACATCTCGATGGCGGTCGCGCTCCCATCATTCACAATAAAATTTCCGTGCACCCGCGAGACGCGCGCGTCCCCTACGTGCGCGTCCTTCAATCCAAGTTCGTCGACCAGTTTTCCCGCCGGGCAGGCCGCGGGATTCTTGAAAATACAGCCGGCACTTTTTGCGCTCGGTTGCGTGCTCCGCCGTTTCTCCTTCGACTCTTCCAATCGCCTAACGATGTCTTCGGCGGTCGTCTTTTCTCCGCGAAAAACCGCCGAGGCCACAAAACTTTCATCGAGCGAAGGAACGTGCCGATAGCGCACTTCCATCTCGGCCGGCGTCTTCTCATGCGCGACGCCTTCGCGATCGAGATAGCGCACCCGCAACACCTGGTCAAAAGTCTGCACGCCCATGGCGCCGGCGTTCATGCGCAAGCCACCGCCGACTTCGCCCGGGATTCCTTCCATCCATTCGAACCCGCCGATTCCGGCCGCTTTACCGGCATAGGCGATCTGTTTTAATTTTGCGCCGACGCCGGCAGTTACTTCCAGGCCGCGCGTTTCAATTTTTTCGAAATCGCCGCCGCTCGGATGAACGACCACACCACGAATGCCACCGTCGCGCACGAGCAGATTTGAGCCGCGGCCAATAACGAAAAGCGCTAAGTTTTCCCGCCGGCAAAAACGAATCACTTCCGCGAATGCCGTCTCAGTCCGCGGTTCCACCCAAAAATCCGCCGGCCCCCCCACACGCAAGGTCGTGTGTTTCGCGAGCGGTTCGGAGAGCCGCACCTCGCCTTCCACGCCCACGATCTCTTTGAGCTTCTCGGCGACGACCAGCTCCGCCGCGAGCTTCGCCAGTTGCTCGTGAACATTTCCGGCGCCAAGGCTGAGCACGAGATCGCCTTCCGCCAGCATCTGCCCGAGATCTCCGTGCAGGCGATCGAGTCGTGGTTGGTAGGCGACGTGCCGGTGACCATTCCGCGAAATTTCATCCGCAATCGTCTGACCGCTGACGCCGGGCAGCGCCGCCTCGCTCGCGGCATAAACGTCGGTCACGAGGACGTGATCTGCATCATCGAAGGCCCGCCCGAATTCGTGGCGGAGCGCCTGGGTGCGGGAATAACGATGCGGCTGAAACATCGTCAGCACGCGCTTGCGCCCGGCCGATCTGGCCGTCGCGAGGGTGGCACGAATTTCGGTCGGATGATGCGCGTAGTCGTCGACCAGGAGAAAGCGATCGCTCTGGTATTTGATCTCGAAACGGCGGCGGGCGTGGCGAAAATTGCCTAACGATTTTGCGACTTTCTCGAAGGGAACGCCCAGCTCCGTCGCCAGCGCGATGACGCCGAGGGCATTGCTCACGTTATGTCTGCCAGGCACATTGAGGGTCGCCTCGCCGAGCTTTTCTTCGCCACGCTCGATACAAAACGTGGCCGCAAAATCGTGCAGCTCGATCCCGGTGGCGCGATAACGCGCGGCCTCGCCGAAGCCATAGGAGATCGCCTGCGCGCGCCCGCCGCAAAGGCGCGCAGCGTTGGCGTCGTCCGCGCAATAGAAAACCGT
>JBBSGS010000146.1:0-6791 GCA_038253875.1 Chthoniobacterales bacterium | reverse complement strand
TGCACGTTAACATTCTGAGCGGTCCGGCGCTGCTGCCCTTTTCGGTTCTTATCGCGGGAGTCGTAATCTGGAGACATCGTTCAAACATTCGGCGGCTCCTTCACGGCACGGAAGAGCGCTTCGCAGCGAAGCGATGATTAATGATATTGCGATCCTTGGCACTGGCGGATGGGGCACCGCGCTTGCGATCCAATGGTCGCGCGAAGGCAACCCGATCGTCCTTTGGGGGAACACCCCGAAGCGAGTCGAAGAAATCGCGCGCACCAGGAAAAATCCGGAATATCTGGCGGGAGCGGAATTGCCCCCTAACGTTCGCCTAACGAGCACTCTGGCGGAGTGCGTGGACGCGAATTTGATTGTCTTCGTCACGCCGTCGGTCGTTTTCCGGGACGTGGCCGCGCGCCTGCGCCCGCTGGTGAAAAACGAAGCAACGATCCTCCTGAGTTGCACAAAAGGAATCGAGCATGGTACCGGCATGCGCATGAGCGAGATCCTCGCCGAGCAATTTCCCGCCAACCCGGTAGCGATTCTTTCGGGTCCGAATTTGGCGGCGGAAGTGGTGCAAGGCCTGCCGACGGCGACCGTGCTTGGTTGCCGCGACCTGGCGATCGGGGAAATCCTGCAACGGTCACTCGGAAGCTCGCGGTTTCGTGTTTATACCAGCCGTGAAATTGTGGGCATTGAGCTGGGAGGCGCTCTCAAAAACATCTTTGCCATCCCCGCCGGCGTGAGCGACGGCTTCAGGTTGGGCGATAACTCTAAAGCGGCATTGGTCACCCGATCCCTCGCGGAGCTTTTCCGGTTAGGTGTCGCGATGGGGGGCGAGGCGCAAACCTTCCAAGGCTTGAGTGGGGCTGGCGATCTCGTCGCGACCTGCTTCAGTCGCCATAGCCGAAACCGGCGCGTCGGCGAGCAACTGGGACAGGGCAAAAGCATCGCCGAAATCACTCATGGAATGAAAACCGTGGCGGAAGGAATTCCCACCGCGAGGAGCGCATTTGAATGCGCGCGAAGACTCGGTGTTGAGACGCCGATCATCGATCAGGTTTACGCCGTGCTCCACGAAGGCAAAATGCCCGCCCAGGCGATGCAGGAACTTCTGGAGCGCGATCAAAAGTCCGAGCAAGGCTAGGCCTTGGCGGCGAGGAGTTTCGCCGCCAGTTGGCCAATCACCTCAGGATAGAGTTCTCGCTCTGCAAGTTGAATTCTGCCGTGCAACGAGCCGGCGGTATCGTTAGGCACGATCGGCACCTGCCGTTGCGCGATGATCTCACCAGTGTCGATACCAGAATCGACAAAATGGACCGTGCAACCGGTCACGGTTTCCCCCGCTTCCAGCGCCTGCGTCCACGCCTCCCGCCCAGGATATCTCGGGAGCAGAGACGGATGCACATTGATGATACGGCGGGGGAAAGCATTGAGCACCGGGCCCTTCAATATCCGCATGAAGCCGGCCAAAACGACCAAATCCACACCCGATTCGCGTAAGAGCCTAACGAGTTCTCTCTCCACTTCCGGCTCCATTTTCGTCCGCCATTTCCCCTGCGGCAACGCTACGCCGCGGACGCCGTACTCAGCGGCAATATCGAGGATTCCTGCGTCCGCCACATCCGAGATCACAAGCCGGACATCGGCGGCCAATTTGCCGTCGCGAATTTTCTCCAGGATCGCGCGACAGTTCGATCCCTTGCCGGAGCCGAGGATTCCAAGGGCCGGACGTCTCACAGCATTACCGATGCTGCATCCGCGCCAGCATTCCGGAAGTGGATTTGCCCGGAACGAGCGGAAGGATTTCGACCCTGGTACCGATGCTATTAAGGGCGGATCGCTCCTCTGTATTCAAACTTTCCACAGTGTAATCTCCACCCTTCACATAAATTGCCGGCCGGACCGTCGCGATCACATCGGTGGCTCGCACCGAAGGAAAAATTGTAACGAAATCGACGCAGGCCAGGGCCGCCAATACCTCTGCGCGATCAGCTGCCGGATTGATCGGACGGCCCGGGCCCTTCAGCGCGCGAACAGACTCGTCGCCATTCACAGCCACAGCCAGAAAATCGCCCAAGGCCCAAGCCTTTTCGAGATAACGCACATGCCCGACATGCAGTAGATCGAAGCAGCCGTTCGTTAGGACGAGCACGCCAGCGGCCTCGCGGATTTCTCGCGATCGCCCGGCCAACTCCTCAAGTGAAAGAATTTTCGTCTTCAACTGGGCAGGACGCGCAGCTGGCATCCGGTCTCATCTTCGCCGGTCGCGACGCCCCGTCAATCCCGCCCAATCATTCGCAGCACACGCGCCTCCGGGATTGCGAAAGGCGAGGCCTTGTCACCTCCGAAGCGGGCTTCGTTAGTCGAAAGGAGTAACTGCCATTTGCCGCCGTTCATCGTCGACGGACTCTCATGACCGCCGATTAAGTCGACGATCACGGCGCACTGGTCGGAGCCGGCGTTGCCGAAAACAATCTGCACGATTCCGTCCGCCACTTCGGAAACCTGCCAATTCTCCCGGCGGCGATCTTGCAGCGCCGGCACCATTCGTCGCAATCGCAGTAGTTCCCGGTACAGCCGCAGCGTTCCGGCATGCGGCTCTTGGTTCAGCTCCTCCCAGCAAATCTTCGAACGAAGAAACGTCGCCTGCGACTGCGGGTCTGGAATCGTCTGGCGCACCTTGGGATCGCGAAACAGGGCGAAACCGCTAAATTCTTCGCGTCGGCCTTCGGTTACCCGCCCGCCGATTTCGTCCTCATGATCGGTAAAAAACTGGAACGGCGCCGCGGTCGCCCATTCCTGCCCCATAAAAATCAGCGGCGTATAGGGCGCGAGGCAGAGCAAAGCCGAAGCCGCGCGAAAAGCCGCGGGCGCAACGCTTCGATTGAGTCGCTCCCCGAAAGCCTGGTTTCCGATCTGGTCGTGATTGCTGATGCAGAAAACGAACTGCTCGGGAGGCAGCTCCCCGCATTCGTCAGGCGAGGTCTTCGTACGACGCTCTCTCTTCTCTCCATGCAGCAACCAGCCGTCGCGCAGCGTTGCCGTTAACTCTTCCGGCGTCCCCTCATAGGAGCGGTAATAGCCTTCGCGCACACCGGTGAGCATGACCCGCACGACATGGTGAAAATCGTCTGCCCAGCAAGCATCCAGGCCAAAGCCTCCGCGCGCCCGCGACCGCAAAAGCTGCGGTTCATTTCGCTCGTCCTCGACGGTGACAAATCCGCCTAACGAATGCACACGCTCGGCGACTTCGGCCAGAAAGTGCATCTCCGACGTGTCGATGATCGTGTGTGTGGCATCGAGTCGAAACCCGTCGATGTGAAACTCGCGCCGCCAGTACTCGGGATTTTCCAGGAAAAAATCCCGCACCGGTTTCAGCTCAAAATTAAACGCATCGCCCCAGGGAGTTTTGTGCGCTGGATTGAAATACTTCCGACTGTAGGTCCCGAGGTAATTCCCGTCCGGGCCGAGATGATTGTAAACAACGTCGAGAATCACAGCGAGCCCACGCTCGTGCGCCGCCTCGACGAGAGCGCGGAAGTCGTTAGGCGAGCCATAGACTCGCGCGGGCGCATAGGGCAACACCCCGTCGTAGCCCCAGTTGCGGGCCCCCGGAAAATCGGCCACCGGCATGATCTCGATCGCGTTCACGCCTAGCTCTGCGAGGTGATCAAGCTTCTCCACCGCACCAAGAAAAGTCCCATCCGCGGTAAAAGTCCCGAGGTGCAGCTCGTAAAGAACCAGCTCCGAGAGCGGGGGACACTTCCAATCGGCGTCACGCCATTGATAGACGCGTGGATCGACAACTTGCGACGGACCATGCACTCCGCCCGGATTGAAGCGCGAAGCCGGATCGGGCCACTCCTTGCCCGCGAAACGGTATTTATAAAGATCGCCCGCGCGCCCACGCACATCCGTGCCGCTGAAATAACCTTCCGGTTCCTCGCTCAGCAAAACCGTGCGCACGACCGCACCGGCGTCGTCATATACAACGACCGCGACCTCGCCTTTCCCCGGAGCCCAAGTCCGATAACGCACGCCCTCGTCGACGACATCGGCGCCTTGGGTTCGGCTGGGAAAGCGATTCTGCATGAAAAAGCCGGCTCGCAGCTACGACGAAAAACAACCGTCCAGCAAGCCGTAACCGTAATGAAGTGGACGAAGCAATCCCATGGCGATGAAAAAACCCGAAGTGCCCGGCCCCTCTCCATCCGAAAAAGCAAAGAGATCGCTCGGCGCCAAGCTGAATCGGCCGCCCAAGCCGCCACCTTCGCCTAACGAATTGCCCCTGGAGCGCAAACCGCCGGCCGATCGGCCCATCAAAGGCGAACGCACGGGACGGGAATGACGGCGGAGCTTTTCGAGCGCCTCGAACCGATCGCGCGGGTCATCGCGCAACAGCTGGCACGCAAACCTGAGCACTTCATCACCCATCCGAGCGAGCACCAGCTTTTTCAGGCTTTGAGCGACGCGGACCTGCGGGCGTTTGCGCACCAGAATGGTTGGCGCGTCGTTAGGCGCTTGGGTGGGCGTCGCATCGAGTTTTACAACGACGCGCACGAGCGCCAGGAGCGCGCTCGCACCGGCAACGCCCGCCCGGAAGACGAACGCTCCGATCGTTAGGCCTCGGAGAAAAACGCGGTCAGCGGACTCGTCGCGGAGGCGGTGCCACGCGCTTCCGCCAAGCCTATCTCCCGCGCGGCACGACCAGCCTCGACCGCTTTGCGGAAGGCTCGCGCCATCCGCTCCGGATCCGAGGCGATCGCAATCGCAGTGTTAACGAGGACCGCATCGGCGCCCATCTCAAGCGCTTCCGCCGCCTGGCTGGGCGCACCGAGCCCTGCGTCCACGACGACCGGCACGGTTGCCTGTTCGATAATGATCTCGATTTGCGCACGCGTTTCGATCCCGCGATTGCTGCCGATGGGCGAGCCTAACGGCATCACCGTCGCTGTCCCGACATCCTGCAGGCGTTTCGCCAGCACTGGATCCGCGTTGATGTAGGGCAGCACGGTAAAACCTTCCCTAACGAGTATCGCCGCGGCCGCGAGCGTTTCGACCGGATCAGGCAGGAGGTAGCGCGGGTCGGGATGAATCTCCAGCTTCACCCAGGACGGCAGCCCGGCGCTGACCGCGAGTCGCGCCAGCCTCACGGCTTCATCCGCGTTCCGCGCGCCACTGGTGTTGGGCAAAAGAAGAAAGCGTTTCGGGTCGATGAAATCGAGAATGTTCGCAAACGGGTCACCCTTGCCGGAAAGATCGGCGCGGCGCAACGCCACCGTCACGATCTCCGTTCCGCTCGCCTCCAGGGCATCGCGCATCAGCTCGTTGGAAGCGAATTTTCCCGTGCCCACGAGGAGCCGCGAACCGAATTCGCGGTCCGCAATCTTGAGTTTGGAAGGCTTATCCGACATCGCTCCAACTTACTACGCGTCGATCAACTGTCACTTGTACGGCGATGGTCGCTGCGGTTAATTAATCCATGACTTCGCTCGATCTCATACTCGGCGACTGCGTTGCAGGAATGTCGCGCCTCGAAGCGAAGTCAATCGATCTCGTCGTCACCTCGCCGCCTTACAATCTCGGGATTCGTTACGGAAAGTTTTCCGACAACGCCAACCGCGAATCATATCTCGCTTGGTGCGAGCAGTGGGCGAGGCAAATTCAACGCCTTCTCCAGCCTAACGGATCTCTCTTTCTTAATCTCGGAGCCGCGCCTTCCAATCCGATGCTGCCGCATGAAATCGTAATGCGGCTACGCGAATTGTTCGTGCTGCAAAATACGATTCATTGGATCAAGGCGATCAGTATGCCTAACGACGAAGGGGTTGAAATCTCGCGAGGTCATTTCAAACCGATTAATTCGCCGCGCTACCTCAATGACTGTCACGAATACATTTTCCATTTTACGCCTCACGGACGAACGCCGCTCGATCGTCTCGCGCTCGGCATTCCCTACGCCGACAAGAGCAACATCGCGCGCTGGGGTCACACCGGCGGACGTGACCGGCGCTGCCGTGGGAACACTTGGTTTGTTCCCTACGAAACGATTCAGCGGCGGGCAAAGGAGCGACCGCATCCGGCGACATTTCCGGTGCAGCTGGCGGTGAACTGCATCCTGCTTCATGGCCTAACGAGAACGCGCCGCATGCTCGACCCGTTTCTTGGGATCGGCAATTCCGCGGTGGCCGCGCAACGCTCCGGCCTAACGAATTTCGTTGGGTTCGAAATCGACGAGGAATATCTCGCGGAAGCCCGGCGACGCTTGCGGGGTGCGGCGCCGCTGTTGTAGACGCTTCGCTCTGCGAAGTGCGGCGGACCGCCTGCGGCGGAGATCTGGCACGCGATCACAGCAAGTCTCGCGCTTCGCAGAGCGAAGCGTCTACAACCTAGCCGGAGAATTTCTCCAGTGGCTTGACCAGATTGCCCGGCAGCGGACGCACCCGCTCGAAAATGCGCGGCGCAAGCGGTTTCGCGATCGGGTAACCGGCGAAGATCATCTCGAGCCGCGCGTCCAGGTTATCGATGTAATTCAGCGCGAAAGCCTCGGGCGTTTTCGGATAGACCGGCGAGCCGAACTGCGGCTCGCCGTGGTGCCCGGCGATCAAGTGCAGCAGATGCATCCGACAATCCTCGGTCGCGGGCGTGAGCTGCTGCCACTTGGTGATGTTCTCGGCGGTCAGGATTTTTCGCCAGAGCGAATTGACCAGTTCGAGGCCGACCGAGATGTGGCCGAGCAGTTCGCCCCGCTCGTCGAACGGCATGCTGAATCCGCTGTCGGGCAGATGATTCTCCCAGAGTTT
>JBBSGS010000145.1:0-6853 GCA_038253875.1 Chthoniobacterales bacterium | reverse complement strand
GGGATTGACGACCTCGAAAGTGGCCAGGCCCAGCGTGATGCTGTGCGCAACGGTGAAGGCGGTGATGATGGTAAACAAGCGCCGCAGCGTTCCGCCCAGCAGCAGCAGGCCGACGATGAAAAGAATGTGATCCGGACCGATAAAGATGTGGTGCACTCCTTCGTAAAGGAATTGTCGCACAACCGCGCCGGTGCTTTGCGCGGCCGCGAGCGGCACCGCGATCGCTGTGTGGTCGCCCTCCAGGATTTCCTGCCGGGTCAAATCGTCTCCCCGATACACATTCACAAATGTTTTGTGTCGCGGATCGTACGGGAAGAGGCGCGCCTGGATCACGATCTTCGAGGGAACGCGCGACCACTGGAATTGAAATTTCAGGCGCAAATCCTGCCGGTCCGGAACGGGCTTGATCGTGAGCAATTGCCCCGTGAGTGGGATTCCATCAACCTCGATGCGCAGGCGCGCGAGAATGTTGCCGGCGAGAATCGCGCGTTGCTGCTGGAGGATTTCTGGTTGCAACAGCATGCCCGGCTCGACCTCGGGGAGATCGTGAGCGAGATCGGTGGTGGAAGCGGTCACGACCGCCTCGAGCCGCTCCGCCGTGGGATGGAGGTCGAGGAAACTGGTCGGCTCGGAGTGCGCCCAGGTCGCGCGCGCCAGAAAAATGAAGGCAACGCCAGCGAGCGAACGGATCCCGCGAAGCCCGGTTTTCCGGCAGAACATTACTCTTGAGTGGCCGCGACCGATCTCACGCTGCCGAGATCATGCAGCGTCTGGAACGCAACGGGCGTTTCGAGCAGACTGAAGCGCGGGCTCCAGCTCACGGCCGTGTAGAGATATTTCGAGGCGGTGACTCGATCGCCCAATTTGGCCGCGATCATGCCGACATGAAACTGGATCTCCGGATCGGGCGTGCCGTGGCTGAGCGCGCGCCCGATCGCTTCCTGGGCTTTTCCGAGTTCGCCGTTTTTGAAGTAAACCCAGGCGAGCGTGTCAGCCTCGGTGACGTTTTTGGTCAGCTTGCGCTGCTCGGCCATGCGCAGCGCATCGACCAGATTGCGATCGTGGTCGGCATCGAAGCGGGCCATTTGCATGTGATCATGGCCTTTCCGGGCGATGTGGACGGCGTGCAGCTCCTCCGCCTGCCGATAATATTTTTCCGCTTCCTCGTGCTGGCCGGCGAAGGCGGCGAGATCGCCCAGCCCAGCGCAGGCTTCGATATTCGGCGCCACTTCCTGCACGCGGCGATAGAGTTCTTGCGCGCCGGAATAATCACGTAGCGCAATCCTGATGCGAGCGGCCACGAGCAGAACCCGCACATTGCGGGGGGCGGCGGCGAGCGCCGGAGTAACCGTCTGTTCGGCTGGCAAGTACGCTCCGTCCTGGAATTGCATGAGAGCGAGTTGGGCCCGGCACCAGGCGGTGTTTTCGGCAAAGGGGGCTCCGGCGCGGAGCGCTTTCTCCATGAGAGTGAGCGCTTTCGGGCGGTTCCCCGTCATCCAAAGTAGATGGGCGCCGCGGCTATAAGAAGAAAGGTCGGGGCGCAGGTCTGCCATTTTCTGGTAATCACGGAATGCGCCGTCGTAATCGCCGAGCTCGAGTTCGGCGTCGCCCATGATCCCGTAGGCCGCGACGTTGTTGGGATCGATCGCGAGCGCCTTCTTTGCCCAGACGATGCTATCGTCGAATAGATGTCGATCGCCATTTATCCACGCCAGCCCAGCCAAGGCATCGACCCTTCGCGGGTCGAGCAGATTCGCCCGTGTATAGGCCATCTCGGCGGGGTCGTAGAGATTCTCCTCCGCAGTGTCGCGCGCTTTCTGCATCACCGCATCAGCCAGGTTGATCCAGGCAGAGGCGTTCCTGGGATTATGGCTGGCCTGGAGACGCGCCTTCGCGATCGCCTGGTCGGTTGGCGAATCGCCTTTGGCTTCGGGAACAAGCGCCAGGATTTTTTCCGGACTCGGGGCCGCGCTTTCCGAGGTGAGATTAGCCGAGCGGGAGGTTCTTCTTTGCTCGAAATGTCGCGCGAGCAGGGCGGCGATCAACGCCGCGGCCACGCAGAGGACGAGAGCAATAATGCGCGACCTGTTGGACGTTTTCACCGGATCAGTCACCATGAAATTAACTTAACGTCGCGAGGACGCGCCCCTCTCGGGCACGTCTTCACGTGGCGAAGTTTCGACCGCCAGAACCTTTTGCCCGCGGCCTTTAATTCTTGGCCGGCCTAGGCGTAGGAAGCCCTATGTTCGGACCAGAGTCCTTTGAATTGCGAGTCCCGGCGTTGGGGGTGCCGGCATACGGGAAGGTTTTGTTATAAAGTTGATCGTTTGCGGCCGAATTATCGCCCAGCAGGGTAATCGTGCTAAAGCTCGGGCCGCTTGCCACGGCGGTGAGGGCTATGTCCACGACATCGTCACCAAAACGGCGACCGTTTGGCCAACCGGACGGAATTTGAGTGCCGTGGCCATTGTCAACGGTGTCGCCGCCGATGAAGCTCAGGCGATTGAAGTCCGGCTCGCCCGACACTGGCACGGGACCCGTTTCCGTATTTACGCGAATGACATCGGGAATGTAAATCGCCTTCAGATCAATCCGGCCAGTGGTAACGAAGTTCGTGCCGAAAACCGTATTGATCAGGACCGCGAGCTCCGGATTCAGCGCGTAGGTAGCGAACATCGCAGCGTCATCCGTCGGCGAGCGGCGGTTGTAGTTATCCTTGTCCCGCAGTGCAACCAAGCCCTCGTTGAAGAGCGGGTTGGCGAGGCGGTTCACCTGAATGAAAGGGCCTGAGGAAGTGTCCTTTTGATCTGTCTGGCGCAGGGTCACACGCGGGCGGCTGACGGAGGCGTAGACGCCCACGCCCTTGCCCGGAGGCTGCAACGCACCCGTATAAGTCGTCGGGGTAAGCTGATTTATCGGAATCTGGATCCCGTAGTGGAGGACGTTGTAACCCTTGAAACCGTCCACGCCTTTCCCATCCTGGCCGAGCCCGTCATTCGGATTCCCATTGTTATCAATGATGCGGGGGTCGAGGAGATCGAAGATGCCTGGGATATCCGAGAAGAAACCATCCTCGCGCGAACCGGCGAAGACGGTCTGCCCGCCTGAAAGATCGTAAGTCGTCTGCCTGGTATATGGATCAAGCGTGGCTCTGCTGGAGGCCCCCGAGACAGCACGGCCGGCGGCATTGTTGTAGCGAGGGGTGGTTCTTTGGCCGACGTTTGGCGGCGGCACCAGCAGAGGTGACGAATTTAGGACCGTCGAACTGCCGTTGCTGTTAATCCGGGTGACCGTGTAGGTTTGCGTAAAATTCTGCCGCGCGTCGCCCACCCTCTGGATGGCCCCGATGGCGGTTCCGCGGCCGTAGCGCAGGATGGTGTTCAGATTTTTGTAATTCCCGTCCACCGAATCGACCGCGGAGAAGCGGAAGTCATATCGCTGCTCTTCCGCGCCCGTTGCCGGGTTGGTAATGTGGATACTATAGAGTGCGTCCGGCGAGAACGACTCATAGGTGGGACCGTCGCCGGGTTCAGAGAACGGACGGACACTGATTTCGACGTTCAGGGCCTTCACGCCGTTGTCCTTATCGATGAAAGCGTAAACGTCCGTCAGGTTCGCCTGCGGATCGAGTTTGATCAGCGGGGCATCGCTGTGGCTGGAGGCCTCGACCAAAGCGGTTGAGAACAGGGAGAACGCGGCCGCGAAGGCGACGGCGGTAAAGAAGGTAAACGAACGCGCAGCGAGGGGATGATTGTTATATGTATTTTTCATAAGCAGGGATGGTTGGAGTTTAGGAAACGGTGGCCGACTGCAGGCTGCTGCGGCGGCGAAGGAGTTGGCTGAAACCGGGGAGAGCCATCAGCACGCAAAGGCCGAAGATCCCCGGACCCGATTCAGGCACCGATCGCGCCGATGGCGCCAACGTCGAGCCGGTGAAGGTATTGCCGAGGATATCGAGTGCTTCGAAGACGGTGGAGCGAGGCGCGAACGTGCTCGTGAACGTAAAGGGCGACACCGTCGAGCTCGGCGCGAACGTCTGCGGCGTGGCGGAACTGTTGTCCTCGAGGAACGAAATCAAACCGTTGCCGGAATCGAAAGTGGAAATGAATCCGGTCGGGGCGGTGAGATTTTGCACGGTGAACGGAGCGGCTGGCGTCGCCGCGAAGGAAACGATCGCGAGATCGTTGCTCCCTCCATTAAAAACAGAATACGAATACGTATAGATGCCCAGATTTAGAGTGACGGTCGGCGTCACCAAGACGGCAAGAGAGGCGGAAGCGCTCCCCAACCACATCGCTACGCCGAAGAGAGCGATGAGCAAGAAGCGTCGGGGCCGAAGCTCGACACGGCGGGGCGCGCGGGACAGTACAGGGCAGGGTCTGATCAAGTTCATATAACTAATCTTCCGCCAGCCGGACGCGTTTGGATGCACCTTTTTAGCATCGCGAACTTCGTCTGCCAACTGCCCACGCCCGACCTCAAGAAGCTGGCCGAGCTTCTCACCGCAGCGAAGCCACATCCACTGGCAAAGTAAGCAGTCAGGGTTGTCTAAAGAATCACGGGAGAGCCGCTCCCAGTGCGCGGTTGGACGTGAACTGAATGCCGGGCTCACCCGTTTCCGTGGAAGATCTCGGTGTCGCGGATACTTCCCGCAACGAAGCGTCGCCGCTACTGGGCTTTGCGGTTTAAAACCAGCTTGAGCGTGGCGGGATGTTTGCGCAGCGCGCGGGTGAGCGCTGCCAGAGCCTCAAGCGCGGCCGGGCTGACGTGATGTTCGATTCCTTCCACGTCCTCGCGGACATCGGCAGGTTCCAAGCCCAGCAGCTCGAGAAATTCGGTTAATATCTCGTGGCGCGATTGGATGGCGCGCGCGACGGCGAGGCCTTGCGCCGTGAGAGAAAAACCGCGGTAGCGCTGGTAATTGAGGAGGCTTTGAGCTGCGAGCCGCCGAACCATGTTTGAAACGGTGGAGCGCGTCAGCTTGAGCGTTTCCGCAATCTCCGAGACGCTGGCGAAACCCTGACGCTCGACCAGCTCATGGATTCGTTCGAGGTAATCCTCGGCGCTCTCGGTGACTTTACCGACGGCTTTTTTCCTCCGGTGCATTCGCTCTTTCTAAGGCGGAACGCGGCGAGTGGAAAGTCCGAAGAAGGGGGTAGCGTGGGCAATGTATTGTGCTTCACACTTTATATGTTGACACGAATTAGATGTGCGCTTACAAACAACGCCGGATGCTGCTCGCGCCAAACAAACTTCGGCCTGCCCTGGAACACTCTTGGTTTGCTCTGACAGACGAAAATCCTCTGCTGGCGCGTCTCGCGGAAACCGATCTCAAACGCAGCGCCTTCTTCTTCGCAATTTCTCTCCTCATCTGGTCAGCCGCCGGAATGAACGCAGTCCTCATCCGTGCGGAGAGTTCAGAAAGTCTGTCGGGTTCGGTAAAAACACAGCAGTCAGAATGACCGTGCGCTTATGAAACGATTCAGTTTGCCAAGTTCCGATCCGACCCTCCGCGCAGTCGGCGAGGAGAAATCGCCAGGTGCCTCACGCCGCGAGTTTTTGAAAGCCGGTTTCGGCACGGCTGCGCTCGCGGCTTTGGGAGCTTCTGGCGTTGTGCAAACTGCCCGTGCCGCCGCGGCTGACCACGGCCACGCCGACAAATATAGCGGACCCGGTGAGACAGCCATGGTGCCGATGCCCGAGCTCAACGCGGAGGCCGATCACGCGGCCAACGGGTTCAACCCGACGGACGTGCTGACCGATTTCGATTGGGGGCGCGAAAGCACGCTGCCCACCGGCCAGACGGTCCGCGATTACACCGTTTCCGCCGTCGACAAGACGATCGAAGTGGCCGCGGGCATCAGTTATCCGGCGTTTCTATTTAATGGCCGACTGCCTGGCCCAACGCTGCGTGCCCGTGAAGGCGACCATATCCGCATCACCTTCACAAACGGCAGTGTGCATCCGCACACCATGCATTTTCACGGCATCCATCCCGGCTCGATGGACGGCGTTTTCGAGCAGGTGAAACCCGGGAAGAGCTTCGTCTATGAATTCGATGCGGAGCCGTTCGGCGTGCACCTTTACCATTGCCACACGTCGCCGCTGGCAAAGCATATTGCCAAGGGCCTCTACGGCGCGTTCATCATCGATCCGGCTCAGGGCCGGCCGCCCGCGGACAAGGAGTTCGTGATGGTGCTAAGCGGCATCGATCTCGATTTCGACGGAAAGAATGATGTCTACGCCGCCAACGGCATCCCGTTTCACTACGACCGCAACCCGATCGCGTTCAAGGTGGGCGAGCTGGTTCGCATCTTCGTCGTGAACATCCTCGAATACGACCCGATCAACTCATTTCATATTCACGCGAACTTTTTCCATTACTACCCGACCGGCACGAGTCTCACGCCGAGCGAGTTCACGGACACAATCCCGTTCATGCAAGGGCAGCGCGGCATCATGGAGTTCCGCTACAAGTTTCCTGGCCGCTACATGTTTCACGCGCACAAAACCGAGTTCGCGGAGCTTGGCTGGACGGGATTCTTCGACGTGACGGCCTAACGAACGGAATTTTTATGGACGATAATCAACCACGCTCGACCGGCAAGGCTCTGCTCATGTTTGGCCTGCCGCTCATTCTCCTGGCTGTTGTCATCGCGGTCTTTCTCGCGACTAACGGCGCGGGTCTGAAAGTGGAGCCGGCGGCGCCAGTCGAGAAGCTGGTGTTTGAGCGCACGGTGCTCAAGCCGCACCTGATCCAACTCGTCGTCCGCAATGTCAGCCCTCAGCCGGTGACGCTCTCGGCGATCAACATTAACGACGCGATGTGGCCGTTCAAAATCGAGCCCCAGGC